>JAHKKZ010000099.1 GCA_029856685.1 Candidatus Njordarchaeota archaeon | reverse complement strand
TGGCTGGAAATACAGGATTGTACACGATAAACATTATTGTGGATATCTTACCACCAATAATATCGATTATATATCCCTCCGATGGAGTCTATATTAACGATAGCACGATAACCATAGAGTTCAGTATCATCGATATATCCCTAGATCACGTCGAAATTAGAGTTGACGAGAAATATTGGCAAAACATAGGCATAACGACCAATTACACAATTACCAACCTAGAGGACGGCGAACACACAATAGAAATAAAAGCAATCGACAAACTAGGCAGAGAAACAACAAAAACAATAGGACTCACAGCCGATACAACACCCCCAACAATCAAAAACATAGAATACGCCATAAAGGGAGACAAAATAGAGGTATCTTGGTTCGCAGCAGACAACATAGGAATAGAACACTACGAAGTCAAGATCGACGAAGGCCCATGGATAAACATTGGGGCGAAAACAAAATACACTTTTTGGAACATATCCGAAGGAACACATAACATATTGATCCGTGCATATGATAAAGCAGGAAACTTTGCCGAACAAAGAACATCTATAAACATAGCGGAGTCTGGGTTAAGAATGGTTTTGCGGTTGTTTTATATATTACTGCTAGTTTTGGCTATAATTATCGTCCGTATGAAAATGCGGAGAAATAATAGCGTTGGGAGATCTGGTAGCAATGGAATTCGGATACATAAAGAATAAACAGAAAATATAGTAACGCTTGTGCAAAATGTAATCTTTTTTATTGATAATAATAGCAGGGATAGCAACTAACTCAGGCATCATGATAAATTGCTCCCCCAAAGAAATAATGAAGCTCCACTGTCTGAAATCCACTCATTCATATAAATTCTAAATAGTCATACTCTCATAAAAATAAAAAGATGGTAAAAAAAAATAATAAAAATTATTCAGAACGAACAACGATCCTCCTTCTAAATGAAAGAACACCAAGAGTAGCTATGGCAAACGCAGAAATTATCGTTAAAGCATACATAGGCATTTTCTCAATAATAGTCTTAACCACAATAGAAGTATACGTAACATTACTCTCAACAACAGACGTTACAGGACTAACAGAAGTACTAACCACAGTCTCCGTCTCAGTAACAGTAACAACAAACGAAGAAGGATTATCATCAGGATTATTAGGATTCGTACCAAAGCGAACCTCAAAACCATCATCAAAACCATCACCGTCAGTATCATTATTATACGGATCAGTACCATAGCGAAACTCATCACAATTAGCCAGACCATCACCATCCAAATCCAAAGAACCATCACT
Source organism: Candidatus Njordarchaeota archaeon (assembly GCA_029856685.1). GTDB lineage: Archaea > Asgardarchaeota > Njordarchaeia > Njordarchaeales > Panguiarchaeaceae > Panguiarchaeum. The sequence continues at coordinate 4,012 of JAHKKZ010000099.1, read as the reverse complement.
ACTATTCACTGGATCAAAACCATACAAAACCTCCCAACCATCTGGAGCACCGTCAGAATCGGTATCGGCTACTGTTGGGTTTGTGGAGTGTTGATATTCTTCTAGATTTGTTAGGCCGTCTCCATCGATGTCTTGGGAGGCATCGTTTTCCAGTGGGTCGAGGTTGTATGTGGCTTCCCAGCCGTCAGGCATGCCGTCGCCGTCTGTGTCTGGCTTGAGGGGGTCTGTAGCGTGTTGATATTCCTGTATATTGGTCAGGTCATCATTGTCTGGATCGTTGGTTGAATCGTCTGTGAGCGGGTCAAGGCCATATATTATTTCCCATTTATCCGGCATCCCGTCACCATCTGTGTCACTGTTGGCCGGGTTTGTGCCATATCCTTCCTCTAAAATATCGTTTAGTCCATCATGGTCGGTGTCGTGTATTTGGTAGTTCCATGTTGGTTGTGTTAGCGGTTTTGGGTCTCCTCCATACGATGTGTCTCCTATACCATCGTTATCGCTGTCTGTTCCTGTGTAGTCGTCCCAGTAATTTCCTAGTTGGTTTGTATATGTATTTCCTTGGTATGTGTATGTGAGTTGGTTTGTTGTTTTCCATTGATTATTACTGAAGCTGGATATATGTTGTGTGTTGTTTATAAAGTTGTTAAAGAATATTTTATTGTTGCTACTTGAATCAAAAAATATCCCCCACCAATTGTTTTGTATTGTGTTGCCATATATCATGTTGTTACTCGAAGACCAGAGATCTATCCCACGGCTGTTGTTTTTTATTGTGTTGCCATATATCATGTTGTTGCTCGAAGACCAGAGATTTATCCCATTGCCGCTGTTGTTTTTTATTGTGTTGTTGTATATGTTGTTGTTGCTCGAAGACTTGAGGTATATCCCATGGCTGTTGCTGTTTTTTATTGTGTTGTTGTATATGTTGTTGTTGCTCGAACCAATGAGGTATATCCCATGGATGTTGTTTTGTATTGTGTTGTTGTATATTTTTATGTTGTTTGTTTTCCATAGCTCTACCCCGATATATGTGTTGTTTATGTTTTGGTTTTTTATGGTTATGTTGTCGCATTTTACGAGTATTATTTGTCCAGCCTCTGTGTCTATCTCCATGTTTTGTTGGTTCTCTATATATATTAGCGGTCTTCCATTCACCGTGTTTTTCAGCATCGTGTTATTGTACGAGTTATATACAAATATCCCACCCTCCAAAAACTTGTTGTTGTATATGTTGTTGTTGCTCGAATAACCGAGATATATTCCATAGTTGTTGTTTTGTATTGTGTTGTTGTATATGTTGTTGTTGCTTGAAGAATGTGTATATATCCCATTGCCACTGTTGTTTTTTATTGTGTTGCCATATATCATGTTGTTGCTCGAAAACCAGAGATTTATCCCATCGTAGGTGTTGTTTTGTATTGTGTTGTTGTATATGTTGTTGTTGCTCGAAGACTCGAGGTATATCCCATGGTCATCGTTGTTTTTTATTGTGTTGTTGTATATTTTTATGTTGTTTGCTTTGTATAGGCATATCCCATAGTAGTTGTGGTGTATTGTTGTGTTTTTTATTGTTATGTTATCGGTGTTTATCCATATCCCTGTTTTGTCTCCATTTGTTCCCCATGTGTATCCTGCGTAGCTTATTTCGCTGTCCTCTATTCTCAGTTTTGCTCCGCTGAATACTCTTATGTAGTAGTTGTTGCTTGTATTGTATGCTGTTATTAGGCTTCTCATTACGGTTAGGTTTCCGTATATGTCGATTCGGTGTTCTCCGTCGTAGCTTAGGTTCATGTATATTGATGTGTTCTTTAGTATTAGGATTCCTCCATTTTCTACGATTATGCTTCCGTTTATTATTAGTATTGAGTTCTCAACGACCGTTACATCGTTTATTATCCAGTCCCCATATTGAGGTGGTGGTGTCTTTGTTATTTTCCCTATCTTTGTTTTTATGTTCCACACGAATTTTGGTCTGTTATCTGAGGGTTCTCTTGTTGGTTCTGTTGTGAGTTCTTTTCTTTGTATGATTTGTGGGGTTGTTTTATGGATGAATATCCTTGTTGTCTTTGTTTTGCTTTGTATTGTTTTGTTTAGTATTTTTGTGTCCCATTTTTGGGTGGTTATTTCCATGGTTGTAGCAAGGGAGGCGAGGGCTAGAGAGATGAGGATGATTATTGGGAGGGTTTTTATTTTTCCTCCCATTGGGTGCACCTCATTGCAGTGTTGTTTTATGACCAATCATATTTGGAAAATTATTTTTTAATGCTATATCATGAATATTTTTATGTCTATGTTTATTGGTTGGGCTAGTATTGGGGGTATTTGAAAGTTATGTGGTTGATTGCGTTGGGCGAAAGGGTGGATATGGATGTGTTTAGGAAGTTTGTGGGGATAAAAAGGATAAGGTTGAAGGAGCTTGGATTTGAGCTGAGTGATGATGTGGTTCGTTGGTTGGAAGATATAGTTGTTACGGCTTTGAGGCTTTGTATGGCTATGGCTGAGTTTTTTAAATCTTGTACGGATGAGAATTATCGTAGGGTTATTAAGTTGATAAGCAGGTTGGAGGAATATTTGGAGAAATCTGGATTCGACCCTAGAATACTCATAGAGGAATTTATTCTTTTGGGTGAAGCCTATTTGGAGCTCTACAAGATCAAGCCTGATGAATCAAAGTTGTTGCGGGCTCAGCAACATTTTGGGAGAGCTTTAGAGGCTACTAGGAAAACAGAGAAATATAGAGATAGATCCAGATCTGCACATGGAGTAGCAAAAGCCCTTAGAGAGCTGGCTAAGGCAACAAAGATAAAAGGCAGAGCTAAAAAGCTCCTAGAAAAAAGTATAGAGTTTGAGAGAGAAGCTTTAGAGGCTGCCCAAAAAATACAATTGCCCACAAAAATATCGGAGGCATTAAGAGGTCTCGAGGAAAGCCTAAATCAATTATTGATCCTTTCTGAATCGCAAAGGGAACAACAAATGATACTCGAGGAATTAGAAAAAATAAGGAAAATGGGCAAAGCCCTGAAAAAGTAATAAAGGCTCGTAAGAGGGGCTATTATTCTTATACATTTTCGTTGGTTCTCTCAATCCTATGAAATAATGCAAAAAGTTTGGCACAACTCTATTCTTTGCCCTCAATTTTCTTTTTGCAGTATTCATAGAGTGCATCTTACATAGGGAATTCCAACTCCATTTTCTTGTGGTCATCAATTAGATAGTGAAAGCCGTGGGCTAGGGCTCGTAGCCCAGCTGATTCTGGCGGGATATCAATATCCTCTGGGATGTTCGCCCCATGGATACTCTTCGCCATGTATTCTAGAGCTGGATCCTTTATGTTATATTTCTCCATTATGACTTCGAATGTGCATTTTCCCTCTTTATGGTGTAGTTCTGCGCCAGGTGTATCAAAGGGTATTGCGTTCTCCTTCTAGGCTATCTCCAGAACTTTTTCTCTTGAGGCGAATAAAAACTCTGCCTCAGGATTTTTAAACCTCTTAATTAGCCATGGGCATGCTATTTTCTTCACTTTAGCCTTCTCCCTAGTTACCCATTTCATCTTATTCGCCTTCAAATAAAAAACACCTAATATTATTAATAAGCCAAAAGAATGGTTTCCGAATGTAGGAAGGTTCTATAGAGATATGAAAATGTTATTGTTGCGTGTTTTGTTTGATTGATAAATTCAAAGGGGAATTCCCTCGGATTCTAAGAGAAATGAAAATCATGCTTCATATTTGTCATTATTCATAGCTCTATACATGCTTCTATCGGTGTTTTGACTGGGATTTTAAGTTTGAAGTCGCATGGATTCCAAGTCACAAATATATCTCCAATGCTTTCTGCATAGGCACCGATGATGAAATCTGGTAGGATTCTCTTTCGTTCTCCGCCTCTCATTATATATTCCGCATAGAGCTCTCCAGCCCTCTTAATTATCTCCTTTGTAAAAGTGAATAATATATTTATCTTGGCGGCCGCCAGAAAATCATTTAGCTCTTTCTCCCTCTTCTTG
>JAHKKZ010000098.1 GCA_029856685.1 Candidatus Njordarchaeota archaeon | reverse complement strand
TCCACATAGTTAGTTTAGCGGTATTTAATTCATGGAATAACACTATTGTTGACAACCATGCTAATGGGAGGATCGTGTATCTGGAAAAACCGACCAACTAATAACGGGCGATCTTGGGAAGCTAATACTTGTTAGTTGCCTTTTCTAGTGTTGCATAGGGCAACGAAGAGTTCATGAATGCTTATACTAAATATATTCCCAGTTTGAGAAGTTTAGTTTAGGTTTGGTATGAATGGTTTTAGCCTTTCCCTTATATTCTCCCAGATCTCTAAGTGTCCTAATGTTCTTGCCTCCTCCGTGGCTGACAATATTAGTTCTATTATTGTCTTATAAATATCGATGTATTGGGAAACATATAGAATCACTATAAAGTTTGTATTCTTAGCAAATATTATTGTACCATGTTTCAGCTCAATGCGCTCAATAGGATTGTTAAGTATGCTATTGGCGATATCATCTGAGCCCCACACCAAACCTACAATGGCGTCGATTGTGGATTTATCGATGAATGATGACCACTCAAAAACTTTTTTCATTCTGGTGAAATCAAGCACAACGACTAAGAGTATCTGGGATGATCCGGCGTAGAGGGGGTATAGAGCTTTCTTGAGAGCTAGATATATTGTTAGACATATCATTATTAGTAGTAGGTATATGAGGACTTTATACCCATCGAAACCTATGATGTGAAACACATCGAAGAGGAGTATTGTGATTATCATTCCAACTATGGGCGGTGCGTATAGCAAGATAAAATCCTTCAGAACAGCAACTCTTCCGCGAATCCCTCTGGAGTGTCTTATTAGAGCTAAGGTTGTTAGTAGCGTACTAATAACTCCAATAGCACATAGTACGGCGAGCAAATAAGCATCATATGTCCACCAAGGACCCCAGCCAGGGTATCGCTCCCAAAACCCTCCTCGCCTAATAATCACTAATTCGGAGTTGGCGTAGGTCACGTAGGAGGCTCCCAACAACATCGATATTAATGTAGCTTTTGTCAAAAACATGTTTGCCCCTCTTATGGTCTCTGATAACAACACATATACAGCGAATCCTAACCTAATAACTATTACGGCCGAAATCACGAATAACTTGGCAAGAAGCTCACTTGGACATACACTAGATATCAATGTGAGAATAGAATATATCAAGCAACTCAGAAACTCTGCGAATAGGAGTCTACCACTGAAAGTGTTGTGAACTACGGATCTCGAAACATTATTTCTTAAGATTCTGATCATTAAGATAGCCGCAACTGTAATGGCTATGATAGACCCAAAAAAGCTTATCATACAAACGCACACACCTTAAACTAGGAAATTGACTAAAAAGTCAAATTTAAAAGAGAGAAAAACAAACAAATATCAGGGTCTAGAAAGCGCCAAGAAGCGGAGTTTGGGCCTTAAAACTTAGGAACAACTCCGCTAATCAAACTATAAAAAAGGAAGAGTTTTTATTTCCTTCTGATTATTACCTGATTATTATTTTCATCGATGCATAGCGTTTCGTGCGACATCTTCGCATATATTGAGCCTTTCTTGGAGATTCCTATGATTTTTCCTGTTAGGTGAGCTATATATGTAGCCATAGGCTTTCATGCAGATCTCTGTGTATGGCGTTAATGAACGATCTTTGAATTCTAGGATTGCGGTTCCGGAGGTTTTGAATATGTAAAACCCCCTACCAGCATATTTGATCGCTACGGTGTCTGGGCCATATATCTGGTCATGTATTATGCTTATCGCATAGGATTTTATGTCCATGGGAATAGCCTTGATGACGATGTCTCCTGTTTTGCCTAAGTAAATATTTATGTATCCACTTTCGTTTACAAAAGCTATGTCATCTATACCATCATTGCCGAAGTCGAAGGCGAAAATATCAAATGTATTCGCATATATGTTGTGTTGATGTTAAGTGTTTTTGACCAAAGAAGAGTACTATCCATTTCATACACATCTATGTGAGATGTAGCTCCCAGGGACTTATATGCCATTCCCATGAGGGAATCTCCGCCGAAGTCTCCAATTATAGGATATTTACATCCCCCAGCACCCATTGCGCTGTGGGACAATTATCTTGCAACGATGTACTCTGAGGAAAGAACTATGATAGGAATATATGACTTAAATTCACCGAGTATTATAGATGATGTATCCATAGATAGGAGATTTATCAGAACAATAAAAAAATATACCAACATAAGTTCCTAATCACAGATAGCGGGATCTATACCTTCAGCGTCAAACCTAGTGAGACATCTCCAATTTCTATTGGAACAATAACAACAATTATAGGTGTTTCAGTCCTCATAGTAGTTGTATCTAAGAGGAAACTTCTACCCCCGCAAGGAGAGACTCTATATTTTATGCATGTGTGATTAGGAGAAGCCTAACCTACATGGCCTTTATGTTTCTGTTTTTTGCAGTCTTTCGCCTCAACATATACTCTGCCATCCATTCATCGGCACGTTGTCGTATGTCTTAGCTTCCAAATTGAGCCTACAAAAATAAAAATTGCGATGTTTTCCCCAAATATTATATAAAGACTATAATCTTATTGTTGATTATTGTACTTTAGTATGAGGTGCTGATTTTGATATATTTGTTTCAGGTTTCGGTCAGATATGAGGAATCTGAGGAGCTTGTCCCAGTATATCTTTTCTATAAGCCTCAGGACGCACCCTTAGAGCTCCGTAAGTCTATCGATAGCATTCTTAGGAAGATACGGGAGAAGGGAGAATCTCCCATATATGATAGGATCTACTTGGCGGAGGAGCTAAATAGGTTTTTTGATAAAATCAAGATTTTGATGCTTGGCATACCTTTTGAACCTCAAAAATTAGAGGGAACAGGTATACAGGTCTTAGTATTCAGGATCCCAGAACTCATCCGGGGCATTATGATACATATTCTCGCAATAGCAGATTCGGAGGATTCTCCCATAGCAGTTAGACGCATAATAAAATATATTCTCAACAAAAATAGACACCTCATAGAGAGGCTGATCAGCTTAGCTAAAGATAAAAGAGCAAAAGAGTTCTTTGATAAAGCATTAGACATATACAACGAATTGGACTTCAAGGTAAGTGAAATGTTCAGAGCGAGGATTCGTAGGCTTCCATGGGCTGAGAGAGCTAGCTTATCCGCAGCCATATTTGGCACCGTTGCAGGATTAGCCTCAATGTTGTTACTTACCGCACTAGTATTGTGGCTAGATTCCATATACGGGTTTCTGCAGGGAAACAGAGACTTAGTGGTCATGCTTGGAACACTAATAATAATAGCGACTAGCTTCTTCACAGGATTTGTTACGGGTTGGTCTAGGTGGATAAAGCTGAGTGCCCCCATTGTGAGTATAGTAGGAACGATAATATTTATGAACACACTCTTCGCCCAATACTTAGCCCAAGCAATAAGCATTCTAGGCCTAAGCATAGTAACATTTTCGATGCTCATAGTAATGATCTTGGCTGCCACAGCACTAATAGTGTATTTCTTATCGTTTATATTTGGATATTACCTGGTAGAGACACGAGTCCTGACACCACCAAAAATGAGAATTGTTGAGAAACCCGCTATGAGGGGGCTCATGTGGAAGCTAAAAGCATTCATAAGGAGACTCACATAGCTACATTATAGCCTACTATAATCACTACTACTATTAGAAGAATAGTGGGTAGAACCACTAGTATAGCACTATATATCATTCTTATTTTGTTGTTATAGTCCTCGAATTCAGGGAGATTAGGGATACCATCTATAGCTACGAACAGAGAGAGCAGAATAATTATCGCTAATACCATATGCGCTGAGAACATCACCACAAAATCATGTTTCGCCATGAAAATATTTGGTCTCCCGCTAAGGTCGAAGTGGACAGCAATCATATTTGGTAAGTTCTCATAGCTAATTATTAGAATGATTGCAATAATCGCGAATACCACAATGCTTAAGACCAGTAGAACCCCGCTTATTCTTATAACCTTGAGAGTTTGATGAGGTATGTCGGAGCCAGGGATACGTCCAGTCTCTCTTTCCACTATTCTCCTCGCATATATTATTGGTATAGATATATTCATGGCTAATGCTATGAAAGCGAATGCGCACGAAAACACGTTGTCTAGAAAAGAGCAGATAATTGCTACCGGGCCGAGACAAATACCCAAAACCCCAGATAACCTGTTCACTTTAACCCATAGATTTCTAGCTAGGAACGCAACTGGAACCCTGAAACCCAGGTAGGTATTTGGCGACAACTTAGTAGCCTTAGCAAGACTCACTAGCCCAGCAAATATCTCGGCAAGTCCTATAATAATACCTATCACACAGTAGGGACTCCCTAGCATTATACATCACCACCCAAAATATCTCCTAATGCTTTGAAGAGACTCCTAACATAGCCCAGAAGATCTTCCAGAGCTTCCCTCCCTTTCTCCGATAACTCATAATATTTACGGGGTATGCCTTCTCCAGTTAAAGCCCAGAAAGAGCGTACAAGCCCCTCTTTCTCAAGGTGACCCAGCAGTGTGTATATTGTTGATTCGGAGGGATTAAAAAATCCCGATGAATGTTCATTCATAAACTTCATGATTTTGTATCCATATATCGGCCCGAACCTATCTATGAGAGCCAATATTATCACCCCATAGAATCCACTCATCAGAGAGTTCTTTGTCCTTTCAACAAATCTTCTTCTCCGCAAGAAAAACCACCTCCCAAACTATGCGCCCTAAGCATTATTAGTATTCCTAACACTAGTCCTACTAACGATGGTATGATACCCGCAGGGTATCCTATCACCTTATCTGTAAGGACCATATAAGTGCCGTATCCCATATAAGCATTGATGGCGCCATGGGCCAATGCTGGATACAGAACATTTTTTGTTCTTATCTTAAGCCAAGACAAGAATATGCCTAGAGAAACAGTAAATATCAGAAAAACCAACGCACCAACAAATCTCGTCTCATAAGTGTAGTTATAGCCAAACAGAAGAATCAGAGGAAAATGCCAAACCCCCCATATGACTCCAGAAACTATTATAGCCTTATAGACACCTATCTCCTCGATGAGTCTATCCAGAAGAAATCCTCTCCAGCCAAGCTCCTCCCCAAACGCAGGTATAGAATTGATAAGCGGTGCCACCAGAAGACCTATGATAAAATAGGCAACAAGTAACTCAAATGGAACACTATACTCATCTGCAATAACTTTTAACCCCTCGAAAACCGACGATAAAGTAAAATCGACTGGTAGGCCTATGACCAAAGCTATAAACCCACCAATTAGCACCAATAACCACGGATAAACATATGCAGATCCAAACGCGAGCATATCAAACCTAGGAAAAAAC
>JAHKKZ010000097.1 GCA_029856685.1 Candidatus Njordarchaeota archaeon | reverse complement strand
GTTAGGGATGTGTTTGTAGATAGAGAACTGAGAAAAAGATTTTTCATTGGACTAACTATGGACTTTCTAGGAATGTTTAGCTACTGGGTTTTCTGGTCGTGGCTACCATCATATTTAGAGAGTGCTTATCGTGTTGGAGAGTTGAGTATGCTAAACAACATGTTTTGGCTTATTGCAACTCAGGTGGGTGCATTGATGGGCTATTTAATGTATGGTTTTGCCCAGGATCATATTGGTAGACGGACATCATGGTCTATATTCACAGCGGGTGAAGGAGCCTTAATACTTCTCTCCATATTCATGATCGATATGCTGATAAGAGGAGAAGCCCTTCCAATAAGCCTCTTCTTTGTAATAGGTTTCGGATTAGGATATTTCACAGGTTTTTGGTCAGCTTTTGGGGCAATCTTGTCTGAGCTGTTTCCAACCGAAGTGAGAGGAACGGTGAGCGGTCTCATATTTAATATAGGTAGATCCATAAATTTTGTATCACCAATATTTGTTGGGTATCTAGCTAAGATATATGGATTCGGATTGGCACTTTCAACAGCATCTATTGTCTGCTTTATGATGTCAGCAATCGTGTGGCTTTTACCAGAAACTAAGGGAAAGGAACTATTGTGAATTCATCTAAGTTTCAAATATTGCGGAAAACCATTTAAAGTGGTGATCAAAAATAGTGATGCTATATTCGTTTAGCCTACAAGGGATTAGAATATCTCTGGTTCCTCTGATAGATCCTTGTTTTTAGCCCAAAACCTGTAAGAATAACAACCTTTGGACCTTTCAGATCCGTCTCATATTTTTTGTATGCTGCATATGCTACTGCAGAGCTTGTCTCCACAAAAATACCTCGTGATGCAAGTTCCCAATATGCTTCGAGGATCTCATCTTCCTCAACGACCACGGAATCACCACCAACCTCCCTCATCTTTTTGACCATGAGATCTAGTAGGGGCGGATTTGTGCTTACTAGGGCGTCAGCTACTGTTTCTATCCTATCTGGAGGAGAATACTTAAGACCCTTAAGCCTATGGTACAATGGAGAAACAGACTTCGTTTGGCAAGCAACTATCAGTGGCATCTCATCAATTACATTGGAATCCACTAAATGTTTGAACCCATCGATAACTCCAAGTAGCAGAGTACCAGTGGACACAGGAAGGAACACTATGCTTGGAGCACGGCCCCCAAGCTGCTCATAAAGCTCATAGGCTACCGTCCTCATACCATCTCTAAACACGGGATGATATATGTGGCCAATATAGAGCTTACCAGGTTCTGGCTTCATTGCTTCCTCAGCAACTTTGGTTCGTCCTCCTCTAACCTTTATAACCTCAGCGCCATAGATTTTTATCTGCTCGAATTTTTGTCCAGAAACACTTTCCGGAACATATATTCTAGCTTTTATACCAGCATATGCTGCGTATGCGGCGATGGATGCTCCAGCATTACCAGAGGAATCCTCAGCTATGAACATATCTTTCTTAACGAAATCTTTGATAGAAGATATGAGAATTGTAGAACCCCTATCCTTAAAAGAACCTGTTGGGTTGAGATAGTCAAGTTTTAGGTATAGATCGTCAGCAAACCTAATTAGTGGCGTCCAGCCTTCCCCTAGGCTTATGATACATTCCTCTCTTATATATGGGTAGAATGCTTTATACCTCCAAAGTGATGGGGTGTTAGTATTAATAGCTCTAGGATCAAATATTATATCAATTCTAATATCTAACAGACCCCCACATCTCTCACATACATAACTAATAATATTTGTTGTTTTTCGACCACATTCTATGCATATGATCTCATATCCAGTCAACAAAATCACCTAATCATCATTCTAATGAGCGGACTACTACAATTATCACATATTGATTCACACATACACTTTTTATCCACTAATTCTAAGAACATATCAATTATAAAATTACTCCTTGCCGAATTGGGAGCGCTCGGAACAATAAAGCGTTGATTAGAGATACTTATATGACTTCTTCTATCATTATCTCCTGCACATTCGTGGGAAACCGTTTCCAACCAAGCGTCAACACTAATAAATCGCCTTTTTTGGCATAGCCATGCCTAATTACTATCTCAGAAAGTTTTTCGAGAGTTTTTACATCACCATCTGAAAGAATAGCTTTAACTCCCCAGACAAGTGTAAGCTGTCTCTGCGTTTTTTTACTGTTTGTTACTATATATATCTCGCTCTTCGGTCTGAATCTAGCGATAGCTATCGCTGTTATGCCTCTCGTTGAATACGCTACTATCTTGGCATTTAAATACTCAGCGAGAGAAACTATACTCCTATTAAACTTAACATATAGCGGCTCATCCTCTTTAGGCTCCGTCCTTGGAAACTTGATATATTTTTCTACCCGCTCAATGATTCTAACGAGCCATTTTATCGCTTCGACTGGATGCTTCCCAATAGCCGTTTCGCCACTCAACATGATGGCGTCAACACCTTTTTCAACAGCTGTAGCTATATCCATTATCTCAGCTCTTGTCGGTATAGGGGATTCTATCATCGATTCTAATACTTGTGTTGCTAGTATTACTGGTTTTCCCAAAGAAAGAGCTTTGCCTATCAATAGATTCTCTAGATATGGTATGTCTTCCAGAGATATTTGAACACCAAGATCTCCCCGCGCCACCATGATAGTATCTGACTCTTTGGTGATGCTATCTATGTTATCTATCGCCGACTTCGTTTCTATCTTCGATATTATCTTTATGTTATCAGCACCAAGAGACTCTAAGAAGTTTCTTAGCTCTAATATATCATCTCTGCTTTGAACAAATGATAATGCTATATAGTCGACATCTTTCTTCACAGCAAATTCAACAAATTTCTTATCCCTCTCACTGAGGGCTGGGAAGGGGAGAGGTCTACCTTTAATTGTTATGCTAACATTAGATCTTAGCTCTCCCTCCGAGATTATTGTTCCTTCAACTTCATGTCCAATCTTTCTATCCACCTTGACTTGAACACGACCATCAGCTAACAGTATTATGTCCCCATGATAAACTGTTTCCAGTAGTTCTTCGTATGGAACAGGTATAATATGCGGGTTATCACTAATTTTCGATCCAAACTCAAGAATCACTTTTTCACCAACGCTAAGATATACATGGGGCATATTCCCAATCCGTGGTCCACGACCTGGAATATCAGCCAGTACAGCTATGGGTTTTCCAAGCTCCTCTTCCAGCTTTCTAGTCTTACTTATCAATTCTTCTTTGTCCTGCAGGACCCCATGCGCAAAATTTAGACGAAATACATCGACCCCTTCAACAGCTAGTTTCCTCATTACCTCATAATCACTCGATGCTGGCCCCAAAGTAGCGACTATCTTTGTCTTTCTCATCATATACCTCCAACACAAGCATAATCATATAATGGTAATCCTACAATAACCAAATTAGAATACGCAATACACCAATAAAAATCAGAAAATAAAGTAGCCACATGAAAAAACAAAGATCAAAAGCTGATCAAATATAGACGAACAGTACCCGCAGATCGTTCTGGAGGCCTATAATACGCCATCTATCCTCAGAAATAAAAATCCTCTGCGAAAATCCGAATAAAACTTTTAAAATCCCAAATGGATTAATATTCGAGTAAGTCGAAAATAGTTGAGAACATTCCATGCTTACTTGAAGGAATTTTTGCAGCGAGAACTGTTAAAAAGAGAGAGTCTATATATGATCGCGATGATGAGTGGAGGAACTTAGAGTTATTCGTGAAAACTCGTGCTTGATGCGCAGTGTGGATTGAGAAGGACAGGAAAGACAACACTTGTGAGGTCCGTCGCTTCATCTATTAAGGGCAATTTGGTAGTATATATTAATGCTTGGGAATTCCCATCTACTGAGAGTTTTGATTTCTTCTTGGAGAGGCTAAAAGAGGGGTTGGAGGAAATCCTTATATCATCTAAACTTAAAAGAATTCTCTCAAGCATTAAAAGAATATCCGTGCTAGGAGTATCGCTTGAGCTAAAAGAAAAAGCAAAGATAAAGCTCGTAAGCGCACCAAAGCATTTAACAGCTAGACAACCATTGATGCTAATTATTGACGAATCGAAGAGGAAATAGTGCTACATCCTTTCGATGAAGGATTAGCAAAGGGATATCTAATCGCTGGCTTCAACGAGTGCGACGTTGAGGTCCCTGAGGAGTTCATAGACGAAGCTGTTATGCGACTAGGGGCTTTCCTGGATGGCTAGCTATGCTTGGCAGGATAACTACAAGGAGAATGATAATGAACAAATCAATTAATCTGGGCGGGATTATGAAGGAGATCGAGAGTGATACATCGCAGATACTATATGGGGAGATTGCCAGATTGCTTAGAGGAAGAAAAAACGTGAATCAATATCTGAGAATAATAAGGGAATGCGCTGAGGAGGGAGAGATAACAGTATCAAGAGCGTCAAGAATCATAAGAAGATCGCCATCAACAACAGTATTTTACCTCAACACATTGGTTAAGAATGGGGTTCTCGCTAAGAGGGATGACTATTATATAATCCCAGACCCCATGATCCGCAGAGTGGCGAGAAGACCGGAATTTGAAAGGAAAGTTAAGGTAAGATTGTGATTCGATTAGCAAGAGCTAAATTTCATCCGCCTCATTGCCTTCTCTTTGAAACCATGTTTTAATAGAAAGACCCAACCCCCACAGTCACATCAACTAGTAAGCTAGCACCTATATCAGTGAATAATGCATTCTTCAACTAAAAAACAGAAAGCACTAATTTTGATTTACTAGGATACGTTCCGTACTCCACTGATCTATCACTTAAGTCTAGAATCAACTGCATAAGATCTTGGCCTCTCAGAACTCCTAATCCACCTTCAGCACATGCAGATTCGCAGAATTTCTTCACTTTATCTCTTCTCATTTCTTCCCTTGACCATATCACCATTGGGACGGGGAGACCCATATGTCTTCCTCTAATACTGGATGTCGTGTGATCTCCGGTAATAACAACAACCGTGTCTTCTATTTCAAGAATCGGTTTCAGTGCGTGGTTTATACGCAACAGAAAATCAGCCTTTTCTAGAGGCTTCTTATCATGCGACAGATTATCAGCAGCTTTGATGTGAAGAAAAACAAAATCATAGCCCTTGTCCAGAGCCCTCAAAGCACCCTCGACCTTACCATTGAGATTGGTTTTTGGTGTTCCAGTCGCCCCCTCAACATGTATCTCATCCATACCTAGCGCCCTAGCAACCCCCTTATAAAGAGCCCCAGCCGCTACGAATGCGGCTTTGAAACCCCATTTTTCCCTGAAACTCATTATAGTTTTTGAGATTCCTCCTCCTCTTATAAGAATCACATTAGCTTTTGGAAGC
>JAHKKZ010000096.1 GCA_029856685.1 Candidatus Njordarchaeota archaeon | reverse complement strand
TTTGTTTTTCTTCTTTTTTCCTTCGTAATTTTGTACATATCTCATCTTCACATAGGAATAATATGTTATCTATGAAAGCCCTGAAGAAAAATCTTCTTCCTTTGAGAAGTATGTAGTCGACATAGCCTTTTGAGATCCATTCCTCAAATTTGGCTACGGCTTCCTCTCCAAACTCTTCGCGTAGCTTTTTTATAGCTGTATCCTCAGAGATGTTAAAGTCCTTATGTATTCTTCTAATTCTCTCTAATTCGTATTCGAGTCTTGCTCGGAGGTCATCATCAATGTTTTTTGATAATAACCATCTAATTCGTTGTTCGGCAGCTTCGAAACGCCCCATGTCCTCAAATCTCAATATGTCCTCAGGAAGCCTAGCATACCGATATCTAATCAATAATTCCCACCTATTAACTATTAGGCTGAATAAAATAATTTACTTGACAGAACATAGCGTTCTAAAACATGATTTTAAGTGTTGTGCGTAAGTGTTGTGCGTTCTCTTCTTTTACACTACAAGAGCAAGTTGAAACTATAAGGTAGGAGAGAATACCATTGGATAGTCTGTATCATCGGCCATAGTTTTATGGTATGGTGATGGTCATATGCTTAAGGTTAGGGTTAGAGTTTACGTATTACTGATCTTGCTATGCATAACTATGCTACAGATACTTAAAGGAGGAATTGATATCACTTCACATCAGATCGAACGAAGCAGATATATTGCGAAGAAGATTGTCGCTTATAGTTCCTTTGAAAGGAAGTTGAGTTGGGCCTGGATAGCAGATCATAGGGACACAAGGCTATGGAAACGTGAGACTAGGTACATAATTATAGACGAACCTGGATACTATGAACTAACCGAGGACATAATAGATTGTACATATGGTTGTGCCATATACATAAGTGCAAGCAACGTGATTCTCGATGGACGGGGCCACATTATAGATGGAGTTTATAACTGGAGCAGTAAGTATGGAATACACATCTGTAATGCGAATAATGTGACAATAAGAAACATTGTGATACAGGAGTGGCTATGTGGGATTTGGGTTGAATCTTCATCCAATGTGACAATTTCCTACAACATAGTATATAATAACTCATATGGGATAACTCTTAAGCCATCCAGTCAAGATAACCTTATCGCCAATAATACAATAGAATGCAATGAGAGAGGAATATATTTTGATGACTCATCAAACTACAATATCATAAAAAACAACATAATACGGAATAAT
Organism: Candidatus Njordarchaeota archaeon; assembly: GCA_029856685.1. Lineage (GTDB taxonomy): Archaea > Asgardarchaeota > Njordarchaeia > Njordarchaeales > Panguiarchaeaceae > Panguiarchaeum. Next base: position 4,140 of record JAHKKZ010000096.1, on the reverse strand, counting down.
GTCCATAAAGGAATAGTACTTGTTTCATCGTGCAATAACTTTGTAGCAAACAACACAGTAGAGGCAAATGGCGATATTGGAATAAATCTAACTGGAGATGCAAATAATAATACGATAGTGAATAACACAGTAAAGGAGCATTACTATAATCTGTATTTTGACTATTCCTACAACAATACGATCTACTTGAACAATTTCATGGACTGCGTGAAGCAGTATTATGGGGATCCCTCGGAAAACTACTTTACCTCGCCGAGACCAGTAATTTATAGTTTTGGTAATAGAACATACACAAATTATACTGGGAACTACTGGGATAACTATTCTGGTGAAGACACCGATGGGGATGGCATTGGGGAGACACCGTGTGGTCCAGATCCTCTTCCACTGATGGGCAGAGTGAAAATAACTCGTAGAGACATAATAATTACAGCGACTCCCTATGTGAGAATATTGTTACCTAAGGATGGAGAAGCCTTAAATTCGACTACAATAACACTTAGATGGGAAGCAATAAGTTACGAAGAAGGTATAGACCACTTTGAAATATATGTGGATGGAAAACCAGTTAATACTAGCATCCCCCCAGAACAAACAAATTATACCTTATATCTAAGTGAGGGTGCACATACAATTAAGATAAGAGCAATTGACAAGGCTGATAGCATAAGTTCCATGTCGATAGAAGTAATAATAGATGTTGAGCCACCAAAGATACTTATAATCTCACCACCAAATAATTTTGCAACAAACAACCAATCAGTAAGAGTTGAGTGGAATAGTAGTGATAATATATCTGGTATAGATCACTATGAGCTTCTCTTGGATGGAAAAATCGTAAATTCAAGTGTCCCAACGGGATACACATATTATATACTAAATTTGGAGGTCGATGATGGAGTCCACTCAATTCTTATTCGAGCAGTAGACCTCGCGGGGAACATAGCTGTTGACCATGTAACAATAATAGTTGATAGGACTCCACCCATAATAAATATTCTTATGCCTTATAGCGGTTCGATACTGAATTCTACAGAAGTCTTTATTGAATGGAATGCAAGTGATATGCTGGGAATAGCCTACTATGAGTTATATTTGGATGGTATCTTGGTAGCAAATATTTCCGTGAACCAAACTAGCTACATGATAAATATTAGCGAGGGAATCCATAATCTCACGGTGAGAGCCATAGATATTCTTGGAAATGTGGCTACGGACACAATAGAGATTACAGTAGATATCACGCCCCCCATCATACATATTTTGAAGCCTCTAAATACCTCCATATTCAACATGTCCAATATCGTGATCGTATGGAATAGTAGCGACAATTTATCTGGCATAGATCATTATGAGATATTCTTAGACAGCGACATAATATTATCCGAAATACCATCCGAACAAACAAACTGTTCATTATATCTTGAGGAGGGGAGACACATAATAGCTATATGGGCTGTTGATAAAGCTGGAAATAAGAATGTATGTGTTCTTGAAATAAGCGTTGATAAGACGCCACCACTTCCCTGGATTCTAAGCCCTACTAACAACACAGTCTATAATGTGTCAAGCATAAATGTAACATGGACGCTTAGTGATGATGCTGTGTGGTACTGTGTTATTATTGATGGAAAAATACTGTATAATGGTTCCGAAACAAGATATTATGCAATTCTAGAAGACGGTAAGCATACAATAGTTGTTAGGGCTAAAGACAAAGCTGGCAATATTGGATACTCTATGGTAATAATAACAGTAGATACAATGCCCCCAATAATTCATATCCTGTGTCCAAAAGGGAGGTATTTGAATGAGAGCGTTGTTAATGTCTCATGGAACATAGTTGAACAGAACATCAAGTTTGTGCAGCTTAGGATAAATCATGGGGAATGGGTTGCGGTCGACGATACCTATTATGTTCTCAAGCTGGAAGACGGAGAATATATTGTTGAGATTCGTGTTGTTGATGCTGCTGGGCATGTCGCCATGGACGAAGTCTATTTTACTGTCGATACATCGCCACCAACAATAACGATATTGGAGCCTAAGAACAACAGTTTTTCTGAGAACAGCACCATAAGCATCAAAATCTCTGTCGAAGATAACTATGGAATACATGGAGTATTCATAGAAACTAATAGCTCCTGGAAGAGAATATATGGAAACACGATCAATGTGGAGCTGAGGGAGGGAACAAACATCATATCAATAAAGGCAGTCGACAAGGCCGGAAACTCACGTATAATTTGCCTCATAGTGATATATGAACCAGAAAAAGAGAAACGAAGTTCCGGATTCGTCGAAATAATAATACTTATCGGAGTGATGGTCTTATTGATAGCAATCGTTAGAAAGATAATCAAAAAAAGGAGATCGGCACGTAGCTGATCAAAACTCATAGATAATAAAGAATAATCAACACCTTTTTTATCCACGAAACTCGATTTTCTCCAAAATTATTTGTCTAGCTATGCTATCTAGAATAAAAACTCAACAAATTCTCCAGAACAATAAATAGTTTAGTGTTAATAATTGACAATGGACTCGTAGTATCTTTGGGGTCTTAGATGATTATAAAATATGCTAAGGATGGTGTCCTAGCGGAGGAGATTATGAAACTTGCAAAAATTGAGGGTCTATCGCCCCGAAAACTTCTTAGAAGGGTTGCGGAAGGCAGAATAGTTATTGCTAGGAACGTCACTAGGAAAGATCTTTCTGCTATTAAGCTTATCGGAATAGGATCCGGTCTGAGGACCAAGATAAACGCGAATATAGGGACATCCATGTTCGTTAATGACCTAGAAATGGAGAAAAGAAAGCTTCAGATAGCCATTAAATATGGGACAGATACTGTGATGGATCTTAGCACTGGTGGTGATTTGGATGCAATAAGAAGAGAACTCATAAGAATATCAACAGTACCCTTTGGGACAGTTCCAATCTACCAAGCATACATAGAAGCTGTTAAGAAGAAGAAATCTCCTGTTTTCATGACAGAAGATGATATGCTCAACGTTATCGAAAGACACCTAAAGGATGGCGTAGACTTCATGACAATACATGCAGGGATAAGATATGAACACGTAATGAAACTAAAGAACATAGGTAGGATAGCAGGAATTGTTAGTAGGGGTGGAGCAATACTAGCAGCATGGATGTACTATAATAAAGCTGAGAATCCCCTATACAAAAACTACGATTATATCCTCGAAATGTTCCAGGATTACGACGCAGTGATAAGCCTAGGGGATGCGCTAAGACCTGGAGCAATCGTAGACGCACACGACTACTTCCAAATAGCTGAACTCGTAACGATAGCTGAGCTTGTTCATAGGTCTAGAAAAGCAAATGTACAGGTAATGGTTGAGGGTCCAGGTCATGTCCCAATAAACGAAGTTATAATGGATATAAAGCTCCAGAAACGAATAACAAGAGGCGCACCATACTACGTACTTGGGCCCATAGTAACAGATATATCTACACCCTATGATCATATCTCCGCGGCGATAGGCGCCGCTCTAGCAGCGGCTGCTGGTGCCGATTTTCTCTGCTACCTCACACCAAGTGAGCATCTGAGCTTACCGAATGAGGAGCAAGTAAAACTTGGTGTAATCGCTGCGAAGATAGCGGCCCATGCGGGGGACATAGCTAAGTATGGGCAGAGGGCGAAGAAGAAAGATCTTGAAGTGGCGGTTGCTAGGGCTAAGCAGGACTGGAAGAGAATTGTTGAACTTGCGATAGAACCTGAATTAGCGAAGAAAATACATGAGCAGTTTGGGCTTCAGCCAGAGAAGGGATGCACAATGTGTGGTTCCCTCTGCGTATACATAATACTGGAGGATCTACTGAGGGAGGCGAGAGGTGATGAGAAAAGTGCCTGAAGTTCTTAGCTTATGGGTCAAAACTAGGTTGCTTCGTGGGGCCCATTGGCTGATATGTAGTAAATGTCTCAAATATGTAAATCCAGCAATATACTCGGAAATATCAAAAGAAAAAGTAGTGTTGGAGTTCTGTCCAGAAGAAAATGGCCAACTAGTATATGGTAAGATAGCGTCGATGATAAGATCGTCAAAACCAAGCAAAATAACGGTCGTAACGATTGATGGTTCTCCTCATTGTCTTACCCTTCAAGCCGCCGTT
>JAHKKZ010000095.1 GCA_029856685.1 Candidatus Njordarchaeota archaeon | reverse complement strand
CCCTGCTCTTTTTCCATGAGAACCACATAGTCTGGGTCTATTATTAGGAGTTTGGTCTCTTTTAGTTCTCTCCCCCCAGAGCCATGAACCCAACCCGTTGTGTTTATCAGTATTAGATCTGGATCCAATTTTAGGGCTTCATGTATCATCTTTATGGCTCCGAGCATCGATCTGTTGAATAGTCCTGCTGGCGAGGTCGAACCGACAAAGAAAGCTTTCATGTATCTAAGTTCTGAGAGATGTATTATTGGTTTTCCGACTTTTGCCATACCTATTGTCGTTGGTGGATTCATTTCGCTTTGTCCAGTATCTGTGTTTATGACCACAACTTTTTTTCCTTTGGATATTGCTAGGTTAGCAACATAGCATATGAACCCTGACTTACCAGCATCAACATTGGCTATGACCATTACCCTTGCAGGAGGAGATAGAGTAAGTATTTCGGTAGCACATTCAGTCCACTCTGGAGGGACCAACTTGAATTGTGTTTCTGCGATATATCCATCTTCTCCAAATTCTATCTCTAAATCAGAATCTTCTAATGCTACTAAGGGGACAGATATTAATTTTTTTACCTCGATCACATCGCCTTGCTGATATCTCCTCCCAAAGACATCAACGTTACCCGACAGAACTTTAGCTTTTAGGTCTCCGACTAAAAGTATGTTTTTTCCTCTTATGACCCTAAGCCTCATTTGTAGCACCTATTACGTACTACTAACGACCAAAGCAACATCTTCCCATTAGATATTTATGAACGGCACTTAAAAGTCTTCTAGTTAAGATATCTGCTTCCTCCTAAGAATGATTCTAATTTATTGGTATGAAAAAGAAGACCACAAAATGCTTACTTTATATTCTCTCAAACAATGCTCAAAGAATAGGTAGGGGTATATTGTTATCACTACAAAGCCTATATTTGCCAATATTTAAAGGGTGCTTGAGGTGGTAAGAGCAAGAAGCAAGGTTATTAGCATACAGTGTCCACTTTGTAAACAAATGTTCCAAAGTATACAGGAATTCGAGAATCATCTAAACAGCATGGCTCAGTCAGATGAATCCCATAGGGTTTTCTATACAGTGTATAGATCTATAATAATTCAATACAATCAGCAGGCTTCTAGAATGTTCGATGAGTATATAAGAAAAGTCGAATTTGTCGAGGCGAAAATAAAATCGCTAAAAAGGCCGAGTTCGGATACCTTAGAAAAACTTCTGAATATTCTCTACGAGGGGCTCAATGAGATTCGGCCTATGCCCAGTGAAATATCGAAGTCGATATACGAGAGCATCGTGTCATCCATAAAAAGCCTGCTTGAAAGCCCCATAACCTCGAAGAAGGAAGCGTTAAGTGTAGTTTCTAGGATAAAGAAGATATTTATTCCCAAAAACCAGGAGTACTTCTCGACGCTTATAAAGGCTGCTTTGATAATGAGTCAGAGATTTCTTATTGAGGTGTGATCAGAGCCTCGCGGATTCCTCATCAACTCAGGGTTGGAACATTTTCATCATACTAATCAATTGTAAGGCATTCTCAATTTTTATTGTAATTTGAATTTCCAAGAATTCTGTTGAGCTCACTTGAAATCTTCTTTTTGAGTTCAGCTCGTCTCATGAGTGCTTTCTGTACTTCCTTTAATATGTCGTGTCCCGAAGTCATTAATAGGTTTGAATTCACATTATCTCGATGTTTTGTCTTCATAATTTTCATAAGCGCATACCTTGTTATGCGTCTGATCTTCTCCGAACTGTAATTATTTCCGAGAGCCATGAGTTCCTCTTCCCGATCACAATATATTGCTGATAATAAGTTTGCGACTGTTATCTCTATGTCAATAAGTTCTATTGGATCTATCTTGGGAATTAAGCTTAAAATTCTTCTCACCACAAAATCCAAGATCTCTGCGTTGAATCTCTTCGCGACTAAAGCTATGCGAACAAGTATATCGACTTTAGACGCCGGATCTAGTAGGCGTAAGCCACTAACAGTATTCGCTAATGCTAGTATGTACTTTATGACACCTAGGTTTATCTCTGATAGTACTCTGCACGTAATGAGTGCGGAGCCACCTGCTAAGTTTTCGTATGAGAACGGAAGAAGGTTTATTGCTTTATTTAGTAGCTTATGTGTTTCCAGACTGCTTATGGTTACTAATGACTGAGAAAGTGTAGCATATGATATGCTTCTATATCCGATACTCATCTTATCTATTGCAGATAACGCCGCTACATAGAAATTACTCCACATCGATCTTAAATTGCGGATAGACACGCACATTAATTTGACAAACCAGTAGCTTGGAAATAGTAGATTTGCTATTTCCCAGAAGACTTCCATGTCTTTACCAAGCATTTTTTGGGAGCATATCAGGATTGCTTCTATTCTTATCTTTTCTGGAAGTAATTTTATTGTTCTAAGTAAACTCTTTGTATCAGCTTGCCCGTCGCAGATACCCTCTATTATCGCTCTTAGTCCGTGCTTACTGATGATGTTCATTACCTCCTAATGTACCTATTGTATAATTCGATGAGCCAATCGAATATTTCTTTATTGCGTGCCATTATTAATTTTACTCTTCTATTTTCCTTTATTTCGGAAACATCCACAAATACATAGCCGCGGGCTTCTCTAACTATTATATATGCAGCGGCAACATCAGTAACTTTGAGGTTTCCCATGTCGAATACTCCGTCGAATCTTCCTTCAGCAACATATATTGAGGATAATACTATCGAGCCCATACGTCTAAGCGTCCCTTTATTTCTTATCTCTCTTAAACATTCCTCGTTTATCGTAAATCCAACATCTAGAACTATATCGTCAGTCTCAGGAGGAGTAAGCAATCTAACTACTTTCTCCTTTTCTAATCTGAAAGCACCTTGATTTTTTTCAGCGAAGTAGATTACGTCGCGAGGAATATCCCACACAAAGCCTACTCTTATATCCTCAATTTTAGGTCTGTCAGCATATGCTAGGCTTAGACAGTAGAAATCCACCCCGCGGGCTGCATTTAGACTTCCATCCAGTGGATCAATGTAAATCCATCCCTTACCCTTCCCTTCGAACTTTCCTAATTCTTCGCCTATTATTGTTCCTTCAAAGCCCTTCTCTCTGAGCTTCTCGATCAAAAGTTTCTCTATTGCTTTATCAAAAAACCTTGTTGTTTCCCCCTGCGGATTTCTGCCAATGATCCTAGGATTTCTCAGAAATTCAAGAATTCTGGTTCGATTTTCTTTCAGAATTTCATAGAAAAGAGCCGTCATTTCATCAACAAATTCCATCAGAAGGACCAACTACAAATCCTATTCCTTGGGAGAAAACCAAAAAATTAGGGAAAATAAAAGGGACCCTATTATCGGTCTCTCTTGCCAGCTATGAATTCCTCTACCCACTGCTTCGCTACGTAGTCTGGGACTTGCACGGGTGGATGTTTGAATGCGTAGGCTGATATAGAGATTAGTGGACCCCTGACTCCCCTATCAAGCGCTATTTTAACTGCTCTTATTACGTCGATCACTACTCCTGCGGAGTTTGGTGAGTCAGCAACTGTGAGCTTAGCTTCGATTGTTACTGGGAACCCTCCAAATTTTTCGCCTTCTATGTATAGGTATGCAATCTTAGTGTCCCCCAGAAATGGTACATAGTCGCTTGGCCCAATTCTTGTGGGTATGCTCTTGCCTATTAGGCTCGTTACGGCCTCTGTCTTTGAGATTCTCTTAAATTTGAGTCTATCTTCGACAGTCATATTTAGAAAGTCTGTGTTGCCACCGATATTTAGTTGGTATGTTCTCTTTACTTTGATCCCCCTATCCTTCATTAGTTGAACGAGGGTTCTATGTAGTATTGTTGCTCCTAACTGAGACTTTATGTCGTCACCAGCTACAGGTACTCCCTTCTCCTCGAATTTCTTTCCCCATTCTGGGTCACTAGCAATGAACTCGGGGATACAATTCACAAAGGCACATCTAGCTTCAAGACAAGCATTCGCATAGTATCTTGTTGCATGATAGGAGCCAACAGGCAGGAAGTTTATTAGCATATCGGCACCTACTTCCTTGAGAACATCAGCAACATTTGCTGGTTTCATATTACTTTCATCGTAGGGAGCGAAGGCTTCCTTCATGTGGGGTGCTACCCCATCGAGTATCGGGCCGGGAAGAACTTCTACTCCCAACTTAGGTACTTCTGCAAATTTTGGGACACAGTTATTTCCTGCGAATATTGCCTCTGAGAGATCCTTACCTATTTTTCTTCGGTCAACTTCAAACGCTGCAACGAATTCTATGTCACTAACATGATATGAGCCGAATTTAACATGCATCAATCCAGGAATTTCCTCATTCTCATCGGCGTCCTTATAATAAAATACGCCTTGGACAAGGCTTGATGCACAGTTTCCGATTCCCGCTATTGCCACCCTTATTTTGCCCATATATACTCACCTCCTCTACCCTCGAATCACGACAGGTATCAAAAATTAGGGATAATTTTAATAATATATTTCGAGAACGGAGACAGTACTACTTCTGTTTAGCACAATGTTTATTCTTCTGCTATTTTAAAAATCAGTATATATATGAGTCTTATGAGATATATATTCTTTAACTATGTGCTATTTAACTTTCTTTAATATATTTCTAATCTCGGTGTTTTTCATGGTTACCAAGCAAATATTGCTCTTAGCAGAGAATATAGTTAATAGAGGTAACGTTTTGGGGCTTGATAGGCGTACATTGCAAGTTTACATCGGAGAGGCACTTATCAATGATGATGAGCCAGACATTTTGGTGAATCTGGATCCATATATACTTTTTGGTGGCTTCATCGAAACGTTCATTGAGTGTCTGGCTAAGGGAGAATTAGAGTCTGATGAAAAATCTGTTGCTTCAACATACTTAAGGTTCGCTGAAGACTCTAAGAAGTTTGAGAGCGCAATACTAAGCAATACAAAGCGATACATAGATGAAATAAACACATTAGGCTATGCTCTACGAAAGCTTGGATATAAGGTAAGATTTTTAGTGAGTGAAAGGACAAGTGGTGTTGAGCTGTACTTTCTAGGTAGAACAGAATTTCTAAGAGACCATGTCGACAGAAAGATAAATGAATGGTTAGGCGAAGGTGTTAATAGAATATTATTTACATCTCCCTTCGAATACGCATTGTATAAATATCGTTTCTTTTCGCAGTCGGAGGCTCAGATGCCTCAATTGGAATTCTATCCTGAATTTGTAGGAGCTCAAGAGTTTTCTCTTAAGTTCTCTGAATCTCTAAAGGCTATCTTTTTGGAGCCATATGAGGCTCCCTTAGCAATATGTCCTAGGGACTTATACGGGAGAGTTTTGGCACTAATAGGAGAAATCGAGGAGACCCTTAGAAGTATAGAGAATATATCCATTAAGAGTCTTCGTGTATCGGATCCTCCCTTCAGCTATGAGCAGATTTGGCTTGTCAGTCCTCTTACTGCAGTGAGTATCGCGAGTAATATTTTGAGGAGTATTGATGGTTTTGATGCCATAATTTCTCTAAGAACTTCTACTGCTCTGCTCTTACGTGTAGTATCTCGGCTACATGGTATTAATATTAAGATTTATGACTATGTAGAGGTTCTCTCAAACGCTATTAAGGGTGCATAATACTGAGCTTAATGCTTGCTCTTATAGTTGCTGCAGTTGTCCAAGGGATTCTTGAGTGGTT
>JAHKKZ010000094.1 GCA_029856685.1 Candidatus Njordarchaeota archaeon | reverse complement strand
GATGGTTATAGCGATGGTTATGAGATTTCTCATGGGTCTGATCCTCTTGACCCTAGCGATAAACCTAGCGAGAGCATAGTGGCTACATCCACAACAACAGTTTCTCCTACTTCCTATCCTTGGATTACTGAATATCTCATATTTGCTACCTTCGGTTTGGTGCTCATCGCCGTTCTTGTTATCATTCTCATTATTTTCTATAGACGCCGTAGTGCATATCCATGGTAGGGTTCTAGTATATTCTTATCTCTTATACTGAATGTTTCCGTATCTTATTGAGAGCAGTACTATATGTTCTGGGCGCACAAGAGTGAGTAGTATCAATATCTCGATAAAAGATAAATAAGGTCTATAAATTAATTGGACATTTTTTTAGTGTTGAAGATGTTGGTTTGGGAGATAATTATAGTTGGGAAGGGGATCCTAGGTTTTCGGTTATGATCTTGCTAGAATAATATTTATCTCGGGTGTAACAATAGTTGTTATGCTGTCAGTTATAGTACACTATAAATTATGCAACAATTTATTATTGAGAAGAGTCGCAATTAGCGAACTGTTGGGCTAATTCTTTGGTGTTCTATAGCATCTAGCTTTCCCACATGAGATCATTTTGGGAACGGCAAGAAGCATTAAAGGAAACAGAAACAGAATCATCACCAAAATAGGCTCCTTCTCATTTAAACCCTTATACCTACCGGACAAGTCCCAATGCGTGCGTCCAAGGACGCACAATGTGCGTCCAACTCTCCCCAGACAAAACACAAAGCGTCGAGACCTAGACTTAACAGAAATGACATGTTGCCGAAAGAGTGCGTCCGAGGGACGCACAATGTGCGTCCGGGTTCTCTCGGCTGAAACCTCGGACATCGAGCTCCTCGTTGAATAGAAGTGGGGTCTTTGTGCATTGAGTTTTTCTCAATTTTTTGGTGTGCGTCCGGGACGCATGCTGTGCGTCCAGTTTCTCTTGGACAAAACCCGTGACCATGTTGGCTATATTTGATGACAGGAGGGTGTTCTTGGGGCTGTGGGTCTGGGACGTATGCTGTGCGTCCATAAATACATATCTCCTCCTTGACTATATTTCTTCATTCTCCAGTTGTTCTTCTTCTCTCGGCTCGGTTAGGGCCCGTAATATCTCCTCTACCCTTCCCCTATGTCTAGGATAATCCCTCGCAAACCTCTCAAGAGCGTCCATAAGAATCACTGTACTGATCTGCAGATCACGCTTAAGCGTTGGAAGAATGACCCTCCTCTTCATTCCAGCAACCCTCTTCCGAGTCCTCGGCATGCGTCTCCTCTCCATATACTTTGTCAGTGTCTGGAGGGGAAGATTCACGAACTGCATCGCGACATACTCCTTGGGGAGCATACCATACCCCTTAAGCCTAGCCATAATCCTGAACAACGCATGCGTCTCCTCCACTGATAACTCACTGACAAATTGCTTGATCGACTCAAATACTGGTTGAAGATCGCTCGGTAGCTCCTCCTCGCCGCTTTGAGAAATTTGTTCTTCTGGTATCTGTGGAGCAGGTTGTTCCAACGGTTGTCGTGGTGTTTCAACCTGTTGTAATGATTGATATTGTGTTTGCTGTAGTATCATCCATCTTTTTGGCGGCGGTCTTCTTATCTCTATTTTTGCTGTGGCTGGATCCCTCACAATTATGTCTGGGACCTATGGGAATCCGAGCTCCTCGGCTCTCCTAACCTCCCTTAGGTATGTTTCGAGCCGTGGATACTTCCTGAATATGTTTTGGAGCGCATACCTTCTGTGATACCTCCTCTCCGCAGCCCTCTTTATCCTCCACGCTATTATCTTCGTCTTTATATCCTTAATCACAAACATTAAGAAGGAGTACTATGTAAAGACAAACGCTACTGCAAGCATAATCCTTAGCGGGGTTGGCGGTATCGCGAATATTATCCCCATCGGGATGAGTATGGATAGTACTGCGAGCTTCTCATACCACTTCGGCTTTGTCCATGCCACTACCTCGTCTTCACTCCAATCTAGAACGTCCCTAGTTTCCTTGAGCACCTAGACACCAAGCCCCAACATGCTCTAGAATCAAAAAAATATATGGAGGCCCCCTAGCCATTGTAGGAGATATATATGCGTGAATACTTTAGTATAAGCCATATATTGCCATCAGAAAGAATAATAGATATAAATTTATTCTTCGTCCAATACTGTGACCCTTTGGACATATCTTTGAGCCAAATATTCTACAATCCATCTCCTAGAAGTCTTCTTTAATTGTTTCTCCGCCTCTCGGCAAAAATTCCTCCAGTACGAAATAAATATCGCAGGAGAATGGTTTATGCTTCATTTCTTCCCTCAACTCTTCCTCGAGTTTTGTGAAGATGGCGACAGAATTTGTTCTTATGGCTAGGGCTATTGTGAAGCAGTCAGCTAACGCGATTTTCCTTTCACACTTAACCAGTACTATTGTCTCTAAAAAACATGTCTGTTGGAATAATATTGATAAGTCCCGACCCCCTAAGCAAATCGAGCATCTGTTTTGCAATATCCATCGATGCTTTCCTACGCAAAATATATAGCAGTTCTACTATTGCGAGTTTATGTGTTAATGGGCTAACATGCTCACTAACTACTGCTTCTTTAGGTGGTTCGAAATGCTTCTCTGCTAGAGCCAAACCCAAGAGGGCATTTCCATCCAGCACTAGTTCTACTATGAAGCTTATCCAAGCTCACGTTGTCTCTCCTCGATGAGCTCTCTATAGCATTCGTCAAACGATACATTAGGTATCGGACTTGCGAATAGTTCGAATAGTCTCCTATTTTTTGCTTAGACCTATAATAATTTGCTAGAGAAAATAGTTGATGTTCTTATTGGACTATTAAACTACTTGGACGACATACCAATATTCTATTTCTTGGTGGCCAAGAGGATAAAGAAATATTGTGAAACCGTATGAAGCAAGAAGCTACAAAGAACATTAGGGGAGTTTGTCGAGAAAGCCAAAGCTATTCTGCCCAAACCACTATACGCAGTATTGTAGAAGAAGAGGTGATGGCGCATGAGGATAAGAATAAAAATAGATCCAAACAACTGTATAGGATGCGGAATATGTACACTCAATGCGCCAAAAATATTCATCATAAGCCCAAAGGGATACGCCATGATAAACCCTAGATATAGGTTTGACCCAAAAAACGACGAGATCGTTGGAGAAATGCCCGAACAATTTTTTCGAGGCAGCAAAAAGAGCGAAAAATGCATGTCTAGGAGATGCAATAAAGATCGAGATAATAGAGTGAGGCTACATCGCAACAGAGGTATTGCAGAAAACTACTTTTCTCTATTTTACATCCCCAGCGATTGCTGGACTGTTGGATGTCCCTGGTGTCTCGACTATTTGTTTGTTGATCTCAGAGACCGTGTTATTCTCCACCGCATTGAATAGTTCTTCAAGCTTAATTTTTCACCGAGATATGAAAGGATATTCCTTAGTAGGTCTATATCATCCGCCATCTTGGATATTGGCACACCCATAAGACCTATTATTAGCGGTGTTACATTTCGTGCATGTAGTTCTCTAAGTTCTAGTCTTATTGGGTTCTTCTTGATAAACATCGAAAAAATGCCGTCGGGATGATGATGGACGAATTCTCTTCGGACGATTTCGCGACCATATATCTTGGATTTTGCAATAAAATATTTCCTTCTATAATCGGGACAGACAAATATTTGGGGGGCTCTGTGGATATAGGGTCCAGAATAGACTTCTTCACGTTTCTTGGCCCATTTGATGCCTCCTAGTTTTCTAAAGTAGCTAATAATACTGTTTTCGATACCCATTTTTTTCAGATATATTCCGAATGAGCTACTAGAACTAACGAATGCCAAAGATTTTTGTGGATCGACATAGATGGTCGGTATTAATTTTAATCTGAAAGCTCTGGGTAGGTTTATTAGGATAGGTTTTAGAACTCTTCGCAAGGGATAAAATATCGGGCTATAAACTATTTTTGAGAAGATTAGAGATATTCTTCTCCGCTGATGCTCCCTATATGGACAGGTAGACATTCTCCGAAACAGCATTTCGTCGATATCTCGCAGTTTTCTCCTACCATAAGATATTTTTGCCAGACCTAGATTCACCAAAACATCATTCAGGCTTATTGCATAGTTATATTTAGCGAATCCGTGATCCGACACAATAAATATGGCATCGCTATGCTTTAGCAATAGCGATGCTATTCTATCTATTTTCCTAAGAATTACCTCTTCAAACCGCATAAAATCATTCATCATCTCTGGAAAATGATGCAGAAAGACATCTGGGAAATTTAGTGTTATCCAGAAGAGTCGCCACTCAGTATTTGTGATGAGCTCCTCTACTATCGAAACATAGTGGTCAAGTATCCTTATATATGCATGTACAAACTCCGTTGTTCGCTGAATTATTGGATGTCCAGGGAGACCCGAAACAACTTTTCCAAGGTTTTTCGGTGAGTAGTGTGGTTTATCAACAAAGAACATATGGCTTATTATGTAGGAGTTTTTGATAGGTATTACTGGGAAACTGGGTATCGGATTTATCATTATGGAAGGTATATTATTGTAGGCCAATATCTCGTGGATTCGCGGATGCATCAAGTCAAGTGCTGTGCATAGTCGGTGTTCCAAATTATTGAGATCCACGTAGTCAAACGCAAATATTCCATGCTTGCCCGGATTTACTCCAGTCATTATGCTGGTCCATGAGGGAAAGGTAAATGGTGGGAACTCAGCTTTTAATGTCATATTGGAGGATCTATTAAATATCCATTTCAGAGTATCGGTGGCATTGATCCTAATTATTTTTTCCACATATCTCCACGACAGAGCGTCTAGGCCGAGCACAGCTACTCTCTCTATCATCATCCCTTAAACCTCAGCATGATTTATGCCCCAAGCTCATAAAAGTATAGTTTATTGTTTTATTTAAGAGATTTATGGGTGGTATCTCCACAGAGGACTATTTACCCCAATCTAAGAGATCGTCATAGTTGCCTATCAAAGAGCCAGTATCCTACCTTTAGGAAATTGGTGCAGTTATAAGAGCAATTTTTTAGTTAGGTTGGGTTTGATTTAGAAAAACTCGTTGCGGATGTCTGGCTAGGGGATCTATATGTATCGTGTAGCGATAATGGCTGATGGGCTCGACTTTGGTGGAGGAGGAATTAGAGTATATCTCGACAATCTCATCAGAAACATTGTGAAGTATAAGACATCAGACCTAGACCTAGTGGTGATACGTGGGAAAAAAAGTATGACTAGGAGATTTGAGGGCGTAAGAGAGATAATTATATCGCACCCAGGGAAGGCATATAGGCGAGGCTACCTTTCTTCTGCACTACCATATGCCCGAAAGCTTTTCATAAAATATCTTCGGGATCTAAAAATATTGAGAATTCTAGAAAAAATGGATATAGACCTCCTGCACATACCAGATCTAGGAGGTGCACAAGCTCCACCCGTAGCCTATCACAAATATCATCGACTAGTAGTAACACTGCATGGAGTCTCGCCACTAGTCCTTCCACCTAATATCCATTATAGAGGCCTCGCCATACTTAAATATCTGCTGGTAAAATATGATGTATTTAGATGGAAGACCTTTTTTAGGAAGAGGGTTCTGCACATAATAACGGTCTCCAGATCGGCTAAGCAAAATATAGTTCAAAAACTGGGAATCCCCACGGATAAGGTAAGTGTTATATATAAT
>JAHKKZ010000093.1 GCA_029856685.1 Candidatus Njordarchaeota archaeon | reverse complement strand
TATTGGCTCCCCCGGATAACCAAGAGTAGCGGGATACCAAGGCTCTTTCTCTCAGCCAGATTGTTGATATTAGATGAGGTACATGTGTATGCTGGTGCCTTTGGGAGCCATGTGCACTACATTATAAAGCGGCTACGAAGATTAATAGAATCCAATGGAACAAAACTCCAGATAGTCTTAGCATCAGCAACAATACTAAACCCTGAGGAATTCTCAAAAAAACTCATTGGTGACGATGTCAAAGTAATCATTGGACACGGACGTAGAGTTTCTCTCAGTGTTCTCTTCTTACACACACAGATCCCTACATTTCTTGCAAGCGCCAAAATAGTAGCAGATTTCGTAAGAAAAGGTATAAAAACTCTCGTTTTCTGCAATACAAGGTCAGCTGCTGAGCATGCCTACAATATTATTAAAAGACTAAAGCTCCCCGAAATCCTCCAAAAAATAAATATTCACCGTGCAGGGATCCCACCAAAAATTAGGACTAAGATCGAACGAGACTTCAAAAATGATAGAATCCTCGGAATAATATGTACCCCGACACTGGAGCTTGGGATAGATATAGGGAATGTGATGGCTGTAGTATCAGAAATGACCCCCGCAGATAGGTTTATACAGCGAAGTGGGCGCGCTGGTAGAAGAGGAGAAAAAGGTGCGGCGATATTACTATTGAGGGCTGACGACCCCATCTCGGAGTACTATGCTATGAACCCATCAGAGTACTTCAGAGATATATCTGGTAGATATCTTGAACCAAGGAATATGCTGATTGCCAAGCGACACGTATATTTGATGGCATATGAAAAACCTCTCAGCAAAGAGGAGATAAGTAAATATAAGTTGCCTTGGGACGTTATAATCGAGCTTGAAAAGGAACATGCATTATTTAAAATCAGAGATTGTTGGGTCGCTAATGGCGCTGTATTTGGCAAATATTTCAGCCGAAACATACGGGGGGTGGACATACAGATAGACGTATATTATAGGGGTAGGCGAATAGATCGAAGAGAAATTTTAGTAGCACTAAAAGAACTGTATCCAGGGGCGATATACCTTAACAGAGGTACAAAATATATTGTCAAATCTCTAAGCATCCCCAAACTCAAAGCGGAAGTAGAATTGGTGCCCCCAGAATACCAACATTATTATACGAAGCCCCTCTACAGCTATAGTGCGATACCGATAGGGAACCTAGACAAAAGAGAGATCTGTGGGACGAAAGTATTTCATGGGCTTCTCAGAATGAGGATGAGTATTTGGGGGTATCTGATTTTCAGGGAGGGCCAGAAAGAACCAATCGCTCAAAAACTTTTAGATGAGCCGATACAATACACCTATAATACCTATGGTCTCTTCTTTTTAGCTCCTCCATATGCTGAGGAGGACGAAGATACTGTCGCAGGGGCTTACCACGCCACAGAGCATATTTTGATAGAAGGCACATATGTTATTTCGGGTGGCTCAGAATACGATCTTGGTGGGATATCATTCGGAACATCGGGTCTTATAGTTATTCATGAGGCTCTTCCAGGGGGGAATGGGATATCAGCACTTCTATTTGATAGATTTGAGGATGCTGTGAAAATGGCATATAGAATACTGTCTTCACAAATTTGTCTTGCAAAGGAACCACTTAATAAATGTGTGTTTTCCTATCACTGCGGAAATAATAATAAGCCACTGAACCAGAAAGGAGCAAAAATAATCCTACAGAAAATGATAAAAGGTGAAAAAGTCCCAAACGCTGACATGGCTGCTGATCTTCTAAAGAAATTCGATAAGGGAATAGTCTGAAACGATTGGTATTCCAATAGTATTAAAAACGACTATGAGATTTGGTCATATCTTTTTTCAGATGAAATCACTGTGGTCTTTTACTAAATTCTTATCTGTTTGAGTACTTCTATGTGTCTTTCCGTTGCTCTTAACGTTGTGAGATTGTATGTTTGGATATCAAGGACCTGGAAGTATCCAACAGTTGGTGAGATTCCTATGTCCCTTTGCCATGTTGTGAGTCCTTCAAAAGATCCCACTGAGAGTATTGCTGTCCCGCGGTATCGTCCTGAGTCACAGATATGTAAGTGACCCGTTACCACGACATCGGGTTCCTCTTCTATGACTAGATGGTCTTCATATGTTGGTGCTTGTGGAATAAGTCCCCATTGTGGACATAGATGGCGCCATCTTAAGGTTTCTATGGTCACGCTATGTATGTTTTCGAGTTTTATTCCTAGGATCCCTGCTAATCTCTCGAAGCCCTGTCCGTGATATAGAAGGATTTTTACTCCTCTCAAATCTATCATCGAAGGGTTTGATAGAATCTGTATTGTTGGGAGTTCATAGAGCGGCTTCGCTAATTTCTCGCTTATTGGAGGCTGGGGCACGAGTCGTGTTGATGCGTCGTGGTTACCAGGTATCGCGATTATAAGTTTATCATCGGGAATCTTGCTTAGGTATTCCGCTAACAACTCATATTGTTTTTTCTGGTTGAATATTGCTAACTCATCTTTTTGTTGCGGATATACACCCACCCCATCCACTAAGTCCCCTATGAATATTATATATTCTATTTCCTCTGCTAGTTCGTTAAGTTTGTTGTTTTTTGTTTCGCCACGCAGAAACTTGATGAACCGCTCAAATTTCTCCCTCATAAATTGTTTGCTGCCAAGGTGTATATCCCCCGCTACAACTATTTTTGTCGGTTTATTTGCTCTATTACGTGTTCTTATGCGTGGTAGGTCTGGAAATATTATGTCTGTCGCTATGACAAATTTCTCGGATCTTACGGCTCTTACCTTAAGTGCTATCACAGTATCCAACATTACTCTATCAAATTTTCTCCTCAGATCTGGATCGACGTCAAATGGTATATACACCCTAAATCTAGAGTAGGGATCATCACCTATAATTATTCCTCCCCTATGATTCTTGGCTAGTTCCTTTGAGTCAACCATGATTATTATGTACGAGTCCCCATACTCGCCTGGCCGTAGATCTGCACCACTAAGAAGTCTACCAGTTATTCGCTTCTCCAGAATTGCTCGAAGTTTTTCATATCGGCTCAAAAAATACATTTTGAAAGTCTCCGGAGAGTCGCTGAGAAGATACCATGGTATCGTCTTTATAGCAACTATCGACGCTTTTAGACTCTCTAGCCTTTCAACAGCAGTAGGCTTCGTTTTTTCTTCGACAACTGGGATGGCTTTTGCTGTGGGCTCCTCTACTGGTATTTCCCGTGTTATCGTGGAAGCTCGCGTTTTTTTAACGAATTCCTCCTTAGTTGGCTTCTCAAGGACCGTGGAGGATGCTTCCAATCTCCTACCAGCAGTTTTTTGCTTGGATTCACTCTTTCCTACGGCAGGAATTTCCTCAGCTATCCGCTTTTCTACTTCTTTCTTCGCACCAATTTCTTTCTCTGCTTCTTGGTGCGACACCAACATGCTCTGTTTTACTGGTTTTGATGTTACTGCTGATGGTTCTGTGGGCATTATTTGCTTCTCTGCTTCTCCGTGTCCTCCTAGTTTCCTAGATTTTTGTTTGAGCAGTAAATCCCTTATATCTACTGTTGGTGCTTTTACCTTCGCTTTTGTACGGGAGGGCTGTATCTGCGAGCTTATTATCATTCTAACAACGTCTCTAACATCGTTCCCATCAATAACTATGAGCTTACGAACCCTTATTCGTCTATCTAACTGCTTGATAACACTTTCAAAAAAGCTCCTAGGAAAGGTATCATAAATCACAGTAAGGATGCTCAGTGCATTAGGGGTCACATTAATCTTCAGTCTATCGAGTATTATCCTTAATACATTCCGAGTGCTCTTGGATGTATAGCTAATCAAAGCCAATCCCCAACAATGCTAAGTCAAGAAAGATATCATATCCAAAAAGAAATAATGGCAAGAATACCTAAAAAGCTAGAGCAATTCCGAGTCTAGCATTTCCAACGCTTGGACAACTAACGGGTAAGAGGAATCCCCAGCTCCTGAGCGTACGATATAGCCTCAGAAAACTCATCTGAAGTCAGCCTCCTCGAAATATCCTTATACTTATGCGCTTTATACTCAGGCCTATACTGAGACATAACATTTACACGTATCTTTGAAAGATCAAGATTATCCTTTATCCAGCGCAGAATAGGCTTTGTACAACACTCAATATGATTAGGCAGAACCAAATGTCTTATAAGGATCTCATCTCCACGGCTACTAACTATTCTAAAATTCCTAGTCACAACATCAAAGTATCTTGGAACACCAGAAAGCCTCAAAGCACACTCATTATTCCCATACTTAAAGTCCGGCAACCAGAGATCTATAACCCCATCAAGTATTTGAAGAGCCTCAATACTATTATAGAAATTCGAATTCCAGACCTGCGGCACATTGGCATCCATACTCATCAAAACATCCAAAATAAAATGTATGTTAGGCGTAGGATCACCACCAACCCAATTAACATTCCTAATCTCATTGGCCCGCCAATGTTCATCTATCCGAACAGCAACCTCAATCGGCGCTATATGAACACCCGTTATCCTCTGCGAAATATCCCAATTCTGACAATACACACACCTAAAATTACATCCAGAGAAGAATATCGTGTATGAAGGCACAAGCTCAGGCTCCTCACCTATATGCACAAATATCGAAGCTACCCGAGCCCTCGCATCGACCCTACAAACTCCGATCTTACCCTCCAATCGATTCACACCACATTTAAACTCACAAAACTTACAGCTCCTAACTACAGCCCACGCCAAATCTCTCTTAAGTCTAAGCAAATTCCAACGAGGAGTATCCCTACCCCTATACCAACTCATAACATCACTATCATCATTTGAATCCAAAAACTCATGGAACTCCTCCAAAGAATCCCGATGAATTCGCCACATAGAATCCATATCATTCAGATCATACTCATCCACAGGAAACCTCTTCGCAATCAAATACTTAGCCAGAGCTCTTCTTGACAATATACGCCAATAACGATTAAAACGCATAAGCGCATCCCTATCATTGAGAATAGCAACACTATCAGGACGCCAAAAAGGAACCGTCGGCACCCCAGCAAGATCCAAATCAAGACTCACATCCCTAGTCGTCATAACACAAAACCTCCACTCTACCACAGCATCAGAGAAGGACCAAATCCTCATCGCAACAGCTCGGAGGTACTTCTCCTCATCACCAAAACACGGCAACCAAAAACATAACCCAGATAAGATAACTACTATAAAATTCATCACTTATAACATGATATACAGAAAAACAACCAAAATAAAACCCTCAACCACCAAAAGCAAGCATAGAAATCCTCAAACCAACAACAAATGGTGGAGGGGGCGGGACTCGAACCCGCGGCCTCAGGCTTTATGGATAACGTTGCCATGCCTGCGAGCTACCGCTACTCCACCCCTCCAGAGTTTATAAGAGTGTCTAATAACTTCTTATCCTATGAATGATATGATAATAGAGCTTTTTAAGTGTAATATTTTGTCCTGTGAGCTATTTTAGGTTCGCAGCTAGTTTTGCATTTTTAGTTTTTCGTTTTATTATAGTTCCTATACAACTCCTTAGTTTCTGTCAAGTCTCTTTGTTCCGTATCATGTTTATAGATTTCTACAAGATTCCGATAGAATATTGGGTCTCTTATAAAATATAGATATATTTAATCACTGTTCGAAAGTGTTCTTGCGTTAGTAGTTGTGTTTATTGCTTGTAAGCCGCTTCCACAAGCCCAAAACTGGCGAGCTTTTGAAATAATACATAGCCCTATAAAGAAAC
>JAHKKZ010000092.1 GCA_029856685.1 Candidatus Njordarchaeota archaeon | reverse complement strand
TCAATAATGAGAGAGTACTCGACATCTGTCTGGGCACTAATACTAGGCGACATCTTATTGTTGTCAATAGAAGATGTTATTCTTCTTGCCGTAATATCAATATTTGTATCATTTGTCTTTGTATTATTTATGCGAGAGTTTATACATATAGCGTTTGATGCTGAGGGAGCAAGAGCTTTAGGTGTTAATGTTAGACTTTATGACATGCTTCTCCTGATATTAATAGCAAGTAGCACAGTTGTCCTTCTAAGAGGAGTAGGAGCGATACTCATATATACCGTATTGGTAATACCGCCAGCAATAGCAAATATTAGTGGTAAACACGTAACAGATGTTATTTTAAAAGCCTTTATAATCTCGATAACCTCCGGTATACTGGGCATTCTATTGTCCTTTCCATTACATGTGGCACCTAGTGCACTTATAGGGATAATCTTGGTGTGTCTATATATAATTGTAGCAACGAAAAAGCGGAGGTAAGATGATAGGTGAAATCTAAGAATGTTTAATTTCAATTTTCAAACTTTATCTTTTTAATGTAGATATAAAATTATGTGTATTCTGCATTATTATGTGATTGGATATGATTATTGGTTTTCTCCTGCTAGATTCAGGGGGGACAACTCTTATCTCTAAGGACTACGCTGGGATACTAAAAGAACAGGAAGTATTATTCTCTGGAATAATGACGGCAGTCAACCAGGTACTTCAGACCATAATGAAGACACATATACGACATATAGAGTTGGAGAGATATCATTTGTACTTTAGGTTTTCGAGGAATTACATACTTGTAGTAATATCGGATGTCGAAGACGACAGACTTTTTAGTCTCACCGAGAAGGTTCTTGGGGATCTAGAGGCTTTAGGTATAGACCCTGACTCCATACGGTTCAGAAGCAGCACTAAGGATGAAGTTTTAAGTCTAATTGAAAAACATGTTGTTGAGTACCCCCCATCAATAATGGCTGTTAGGAGAATAGCGGAGAGAATAGAAACATTAGAGCTGGAATCTCCAAACATCGTTGAGGTCGAATTAGATAATCTAATACCTAAGATGGGATTTGTTGAGAAGAAGACTTTGAGAACGAAGCCTGCGGTTGTCGGTAAAGTAGACTTCGACCTACTTCTTCAGAAGTTCCTAGATGGCGATTTTGAAGATATCCTGAGACTTGCTCCGAGGGGGTTTTATGAGGGAGATATACCAAAAGTTCTCTATGTAAAAGCAGCACTCAAGGTAAACTCATTTGATCTTGCAATCCAAGCCCCTCCCCTCGAGTTTGTATATGGAACAATTCTGAGCATAGAAGATGAGTTTTTGAGAGTGTATCTGCTATTTGAGCTCAAAGAGTTTTTTGATTTAGATGCCTTAAGAAACAAGATTAAGTTAGTAGCCATAAGAAAAGAGCATATATTAAGAGCTTTAGAAAGGGAGCACCCAGTCAAGGAGATATATGCTATTGTACTATCATCAGTTCCTATGCAAGAATTCTTTGGAGCAATCCGAAGTGTCTTGAAGACCGAATCAGAATGGATAGAACTAGAATTGATGCGGTATGAACTTATGAACAATATGTTTAGTGGACAATGGCTAGGCTTTGATGAGTGGAATTTAAGGTTATCAGAACTCCGCCAGAAGCTGAACAAAGTTATAGATAAGGAAGTTGCGCTCACCTACTATTACCTACTTCTGATTCAAATGGTATATGTATTAGGTCTATCGCTAAAGGAGCTCACGATCGAGGATGCGGAACAGCTACTAAGAGATATTCTAGAGCAGATGGATAAGTATTATAGTACTTTCGAAGGGAAAGATAAGCGTGTTCCGAGTTATCTTAAAGCTGATAACTATTACCTAACATTAGGATTAATATTGGGGATAGCCCTCGATATTTGGGGAAAGGACAAAGCTGGTGATATTCTTAAGAGGTACTGTGGAATAATTCTACGGAAAATTAGGTGGCTAAGAAGCATGGTGCAAAAACACAGAATACCCCTCGCTTCATACTTTCGAACAATATCTGGTCTTCTGGCATCCTACACAACAATAACCAGATATTCATATATACTTGTGAAGAATCTCCCAACAATAATAAAGGATCTCTCAAGTGAATTCATCGAAAACCTATGGGGATGCGACGAGTATACATATGCTATGATAATAATGGATCTTCTTACATGCCTAGGAAACCTAGCTATCTTCATAAGAGACATCAGGCATAAAGAGGAAATATTAACAGAGATAGCTCAGCTCCTAGAGAGACTTCATAGATTCTTTGAGAAAGTTCCCCTAATGAGTGTGTTATCCGCAATAAGAGCAATAAGATTCTACGTTCTAAGCCAAAAACCTGAAAATAGGAAGAGATGCATAACGATACTCCAAGAAATAAAGGAGAAGTTCCCCGATTTTTATTATAGATTAGGGGAGAAAATATTAAGCTCTGCATAGAAACAGAGATATTATTTTTCAGAAGAGGTCCGAGCTCATCATCAATTCAGCAACAGCTCCGATCATCATCTCTTCTAAAGGTTCCTCTCAAGGTTGGGTGGTGGGTAATGCAAATTTATTGGTCGAAATCTAGATATATTCGGCTAGGTGTGGGACCCTTCTGAGCTAAATACTTACTTGTTTCTCGCCTATTGTATGGTACTAAGGATGGCTTATCTTGGAGTATAAACGCTAGCTGTGCGATCTTCATTTTTGGATAGAGCTTTATAGGGACAATATTTATGTTGCTCATCTTAAGTGTTAGTGTTCCCTCAAAACCAGCATCGACAAAACCTCCTGTTGAATGAATTATAAGCCCCAGCCGTGCTAATGATGATCGCCCTTCAATCCTAGCACTTATATATGATGGTAATTTTATATACTCCAGTGTGGATGCTATCACGAACTGCCCTGGATGAAGAACAAGGAACTCTCCATCATTAACATGAATATACTCGAGATAATAATCTATAGGTTTGCGCGGATCTATGGCCTCTATACGCTTCCTATCAAACATGATGAAGTCATTTCCCAGTCTAAGATCCACCGAAGAGGGCCCAACTAACTTCTCATCGAAAGGCTTTATAATAAGTTCTCCCTTCCGTATAAGTTCGATTATCGTTCTATCGGAGAGCAACATAGTTTTTCGCTTTGCTCAGAGCCTATAATGAATCCTATTTTTGAATTCCTTCTGCCTCCCTATGTGCCACGACTGGACCGGTCTATAATAACCAACTATCCTACTCCAAACCTCGGTCTTAGACCCGCACTGGGGGCATTTCCAATAGATTCCTATACCTCTCCAACCACATTTCCTACATGTAGAAATAACGGGAGTTATACTAAAGTATACAATTTTTGTGTTTGTCACAATACTATAGATGAATTTCTTAAGGGCCCTCGGATCTATTGGCTCACCGAAGAAAAGATGCGCCATTACGCCTCCAGTAAATTCCTGCTGAACCATCCCCTCAAGTTCTACCCGCTTCGTTATAGGTACCGATACATAGTATGGTACTATACTATTACTGTATATAGGCTCCCCATCAAGAATAGGGATAAATGCCTCTTTCCTCTCAACAAGATCTCTAAACATCTTATAATCGCTCATGGCAAGCTTATATGCTGCGCTTTCGCCAGGGACCTCCTCAACATTATATAGCACATTATCGAGCTCCTCCCATTCCTCGGTCTTCTTCCTTATAAATCTGACGATTCTCCTCATAATCTGGATAGCCTCACCGACCCTAGATGTATACCAGATATTAAAGTCGCCTAAGAGATTCATCGCCGCTTCTGGAAGCCCAATAACGCCTATGGTGCTGAAGTGCCCAGCGAAGCTGGGTAAATATATTCTCGTGAGGGGCATAAGGCCATTCTCAAGAGATTTCTGATAACGAACTCTAAGCTTGGTCAGAACCTCCCTAGCTACAAACATCCTCTCTAAAAGCATATCAAAGAACCTATCTTCATCGCCCTTACTCATGATAGCCAGTCTAGGGAGATTTATTGTTATCACACCTATGCTTCCAGTAGCATCGGGCGCCGCCCAAACGCCACGAGGCCCCCTAGTTTTTCTCAGCTCATCGTAGATATCCTCAGAAGGTTTTGGTTGGAATTTGAAGCCTAGATTATTTAGTTTCTTAGTGTCTATGGTGAGTCTGCAGCACATCGCATATAGTCCTTCAATATCACTTGCATACCCATTGAGAATATATAGTGATCCGCGCTTGGCGAGTAGCTCAAAAATAAGGTCTGTAAGCTCACCCCATCTAGTTCCATTCCAATCGAATTTTGGCGTCAACATAAGTGTTACTATTGGAAATGTGAATGGTCTCCCCAGAGCATCCCCCCCTAAGTACAATTTCAATAATTCTTTGTCAATCATTATGGCCTCATCAAGGTAGTCTCCGACACTACCTACAACTTTACCTCCAACAATAGCTTCGCTTTTTAGGTACACTTCAGATAAATCCATAACAATTGTGATGTTGGTAAATGGGCTCTGAAAGCCAATCCTAGATGGGTAATTTATTTCGTATACAAGTCTCTGAAGTGCCTGCCTTATTTCTCTAGAACCTATACCATCATGCTTAACGAAGGGAGCTAAGAAAACATCAAAACCGCTTGTTGCTTGAGCTCCACTCCACTCATTAGCGGCCAAGAAGAAAAAGTTTACTAAATGTGAAATGGCAGTATCAAAATGCTTAGCTGGATTAGACACAATAGTTGGTGTCCTAAGACCTATCCTCAAAAGTTTTTGTAGCGACCAACCAGCACAATAAGGAATGAACAGAGACAAAGGTAGCTTGTGGATATATATGTCACCGTTAAAATGCATCTCAACAGCGTCCTTAGGAAAGTACTTCTCCAGAACAGCAGGATGTTTCAATGACTTCGAAAGAATATAACTAACAAAAGCCCCAAACGACTTATTTATATTAGCATTTTCCTTGCTCTCCCAGTCACTCTGCGCCAAATACTGCCTTTCCCACTTATCTATATTCGAAATAATGTAGTCCATAATTCCCAATAGTCGTTGTTTGCCAAGCGCACTCTCAATCATTTTTATCATCTTAAAGTGAAGTTAGTATAATTCTTCCCCTCATATAATAAAAGATATGACAGAGACATTATTTAACGGATTGTTATGATGAGATTCTCGTGGTAATATGATATAGATAACCGTGATACGTTAAATAGGAAACCCTGCGTCATACAGAAAGAGAAATAGCCCATTTGGAGGCAGACATAACCACTTAGACAGGTCCTGGAACTTCTATCCCATTAGGAGGTTCCATCTATAATTGTTTAAAATAAGATTAAGGGTGGGGGTATGGATTATTAGCGAATTCCGCAGATTGACCAGTATCTATGATAGAACTAGGTTCAAAGTCCATACAACAAAATAATAGTACTTCTTTTTATTCTGCTGTCTATATACCTATTTATCTAGGAGGCTTGGGGTATCTACCTCTAATCTTATACTTATCTCTATCAGCACCTAACAATTTCTCATTTCCTCCTCTCTCCTCCTTAGGATCTTTAAGGTGAGCTTTATGGTAAATGCGGCAATAATATTAGCGGCAGGTCACGGGGTTAGGCTAGGGAAAGGGAAGCCTAAGCCTATTGTTGATGTAGAGGGTTTTAAGCTTTTTCAGCTTCCTCTGATCTCCCTTATGCGTGTGGGCGTAAGAAAGTTTTATATTGTTACTCAGAGAAGAATAATTAGCCAGATATCCCGATATGTTGCAGAGCTAGGTATAAAGAACTATATGATAATAATAAATGATGAGACTCACAGGGAAAATGGATTTAGTTTCTATTTGGGGCTGAAGGCTGCGAAGGAAGAAGTCCTATTTGTGTCTATGAGTGACCACATATATCCTCCTCAAGTACCAGAGAAGATCCTTAGAAATTACCGTAGTGATGTTGA
>JAHKKZ010000091.1 GCA_029856685.1 Candidatus Njordarchaeota archaeon | reverse complement strand
ATTTTTTATAGGCATCAAGTTTCTTAAGACCCTCAGCATCGAAGTATACTCACATACGCCCCAAAACTGTTACTCGGATAGTTCTATGACAAACACAAGACAGTCTGTCACGCCCTGGATCGGAACAGATAACAGATATCGAAAGCGACTCTAAATATTCATCCAGGTTTTTCTTAGAAAAACTAGGAAACTCCTCATCAAGAAATGATAATCTATACGTCAGGTACCCCGCAACGAGCGGAGCGGAGGTATGAGAACTCGAAGGACCGAGAATGGGTTTTAAAACTTGGTGCACAGTCCAAATCTTCCCCAAACCTCATCACCAAGAATCAATATCGACAAATAAATAAATCACTTTTATTGAATTTCAATACGATATACTATTCGTTTGCTGTAACCTGTAAAAAATGTATATTAGTAGGATAGGTACATGTGTTTTTGGCAGTCTTAGTAGAGATGTCGAGGGGTACCCTATGGATGTCTATTATAAGCATGACTTTAAAGATGTTGTTTTAATCCCGATAGGCTCGTTTGAGAGACATGGGTACCACCTGCCACTAACAACAGATTGCATCATAGTGAGGTTTTTCTCAAAGCTAATAGTGGAGAAATACGGTTATCTTCTAATGCCAGCAATTTGCTACTCCCCGGTCTCAAGGAAATACCCAAATATTGGGGGTGAGAAAAAACATTTGAGAATGAGGTTAGGTTCAATCTAACCCAAAATGAGGCAGGGATTATACTCATGATGCTGGAAGAACTGTTCAACCTAAACCTCTCTTTCGAATATCTGAACGCAATTAGCGAGAAAGCTTAGATGAAACCTAATCGGCAACATCAAGCAAAACAGAAATAGAAAAGCGACAAAGTTTCTTTATGAGGGGTATCTACTTCTTTCTATATAAAATTTTTTATGTATTTTATAGGATCGTGTGACATTACTGTGAATGGTGATTGTCTATTAGGCGGTCTGAGAAGATTTTTATTATTTGTTTTCTCCTGATTTTTTCCTTGCTATTTGTGTACACTGAGGCTTTTCGGACTGAGCAGATTGAGTTTGATTTTATAATGATAAGCAAGATGGAAAGTGGCAAATTGGAGGTTGTAGGGAAGAACGTTGTGGTTAGAGGGGATGCAAATATTTTTAATTCTACTATCTCAATGAGAAACTGTAGAATTTTTATAGTTGGTGGAGGCACAACTTTATGGCTTGCTAGGAAATCTGTACTGGAGATAGTTGATAGTGCCATTTGGGTTATTGGGTATAACATAACTATTATGGCTAGTGATGGGTCAAGGATTATTCTGTCTAATGATAGTTTTTCTGGTTACTACATGTTAGCGCCTCTAAGTGTCGTTTTGGAGAGTTCTTACTTGCAGGTTGATAATTTGGTGCTTAAAAAGGTTTGGAATATTACTGCGAGGTTTTCGTCTTCGATCAGAATTATGAACTCCAAGGTAAGGGTGCCTAAGATCAGCATTTATGATTCGTCGGATTTCATAATTTATGAGAGTCACCTCTATTCCTCGATAATTGCGGACACGACTGGTAGTATTAGGATTTATTACTCGCTTGTGAATGAGTTAAATGTGGTGGATTATGGCGAGTTAATACTTGAGAATACTTATGTGGAGGAGAATTTCCTCTTGAATTGGAGGGCATTGTTGGATGGTAGGGAGTTTAGAGTTTCTGACTTTTATGTTGACAACCTTGAAGTTTCGATTACTTGGGGAGTTAGAGATCGTTTGATAAGGCATGCTAAACTATACATGATGATAATTGCTTTCTCTCAGGATATCAGTATAGATGAGTCAGCGATTCGTAGACTAATAATTTTGAATTCATCGGGTATAACCCTAGAGAAAGTGAACTCAAGCAGAGTGGTTCTCGTGAATGTGAGCGATTTGATGGTGCTATCTTCTAGACTCTCGTATGTTTATGCAGACTGGATGAGGAATTTGACTCTTAAGAACTCAACAATTAGCTCTATAACAACAAAGTACTCGGTAGCGATAAATATTGTGGGATGCAGATCGGATCTTGAACTCGTCGACTCAAGTGATGTGCTCATTGCTGATAGTTCCTTTTGGTTTCTAAGTATAATCAATGTAACCAACGCCACTATTACGAATAATAGTGTTGATTACGAATTTATTGTTAAAGGGTCGTCGGATCTCCGTATAGAATCGAATAAACTCGCCGAATACATGTATGTGGACCCAAATATCTTCAACTATAATTCGACATTCTTTAACAATACAATGAAATCCTACGAGTTGAAGGTTTTGGTTAACTTCGGTAGCATCCAGTTAGAAGATTTCGAGGGTGGTTTATTGCTCATTAATGGTAAATCCATCAACATAAGAAACTCCGAGTTGCGGTTCGTGGAACTAGTGAATGTGAACGTGGTGCGCATAGAGAATACGACTACTTCTTACTTAGGAAAAATACACATTCACTCTATAAACAACTTAAGTATCAGCAACTCGGTTATTTCCACTCATTATGGTGGTAGCATCACAAACATAACATTCCTGAATATCACAAACTGCATAATCAATGTGACTTACATGTACGGCAGTTATGTGATAATGAATTCTGAAAATGTATACCTAGCGAAAAATACGATTAGTGAGGGAAAGTTCCGGATAGTTAATGTGACTAACTTAACCTTCTTGAATAATTCGGTGGTTGATGTTCTCAGTTCGTATGCGGGAGTAGGCAATCTAACATTAGGTAATAACGCTTTCTACACTGAGCTTAAATTCGCTAATATAGCCCATCTATACCAGTGGAACAATACTATCTACAACACAGAACTAATCGTTCTGATCAATCTAGCCAACACAAATATAAGTGTTAACAGCTCGGTGGTAATTGCCGATTGTAAGGATATTTTTATTTACGGGAATGTATCCGCTCTCATGCAGATTTCCTCATCGGAGAACATTACTGTCTACATCACACTTAATTCTTCAGAGTCAGTTGGTTGGCTGAAAATCTCCAATTCCGAGAATATATTCGTAACGGGTCATATCGTTAGCGAAACACTTAAAATGAAGATAGAACATTCAAATGGTGTAGCTTTCAAGAAAGTACACTTCGAAACAAATAGGTTGACTGCCACGATAACACACAGCAACATCTCGTTTATTAGGAATGATATTCGCATCAAGAAGATAAAACTTTCTGCACAATTTAGCCAAGAAATCGCTTTTCTAAACAACAGTTTCTATATTGATGATGTAGAACTAAAAGCAGAGTTTTTAGGCTCCTTCATCTTCGCCGGTAACGTGCAAAGGGGAGACGAATACTACTATTTTTACGCGAGAATAATCGACTCGGCACATTTAAAGTTCTCTAACAATTCTATTATATTAGACGCTTTGATTGAACACTCAGATTTTGTTGAGGTGGAAAATAGTCGTCTGGATTTTTTCTGTAAGTACGTATCTAAGTGCTTTATTAAAAACTCTATGCTTAAAGGGATTGACATCGAGCACAGTAAAAATATTATTATAGAGAACACAAAGAATCTTCGAGTGCGATACGAAATTTATTTTTCCCCTTTGAGTTTGAAGAATGTTATTAATGCGTCCGTGCTGCGTTCTAGATTTCAAGACCATGTATTTATGTATAACTCGGCATTTGTCAATTTTTCTAATTGCATTTTCGAAGATCTCTATAATTATTTCGCTATTCATCAGTCCATTCTAGTTTATTTACAACATTGTAAACTCTATTTAAAAGGAGAGGGTTTGGAGATTGAGGAATCAATGTATGTTGTTCTTATCGGCAACGCAATAAGTGCAAAGCCTTGTGTTAGGGAGCATTTAATAAGAATTGAGGAATCAACACATATATATTTTGTTGAAAATGATTTTAATTTGGCCTGTTTGGAGATCGACAGTGAATCAGATGTTTACATTATGAGTTTGAGCAGTTTATTAGCAGATATTGTACTGCTTCTAGTCGCTAGCTTGGGTCTCTCTATGCCGGTTTATCTGATTCTCGAGCTTAGAGAATTGGGGAAAAACTATGGAGACTGATCCATTAGTTACTCAGTTTTTTGTCTTGTTGATTGTAGTACAGTGCCTTTTGTTGTTGCTAGCACCTCTTTGGAGGAAGGGCATTAAATCATTTATTATTGGATTGTACATAAGTATCCCAATTTCTAGTAAGGAGCGTTTGGAACCTAAGAACTTACCCGACACATTTATATATCTCTCTTTTACTCTCATTTTCCTAACCTTACCTATGCTGTTTACTCTGAAGTATCAAATGATTTTTGGAGAGGCTGTTAGGCTCATAATGAAGTTTTTTGCTGTGGAAAAAATAGACCTAGTTTTCCTGGGTAGGATCTATCTTTATTTGTGGTCAGCATCAATCATTATTGGTATGCCACATGAATACCTCCACTATTACTTTGCTAAGCTATGTGGGGTTAGAATGAAGAGTCTTGGTGTGGTGACTATCATGGGGTTCCCTGTAGTGTTCTTTGTTATGTCAGAAAAGAAGCTTAAGGATAAGCGCATTAACCTCTTAATTCTCTCTGGAGGCTTAATATCTAACGCTATCCTTCTCGGCATCGCTTTAATTGTATTCACATTGTGGAAAAACGAGTTTACAGCATTCTTTCTGTTTTCAGCTGTGCTAGTGTATATTTTCAATATAGTTCCGCCCTACGGCATTATGCATATAGATGGTGTACAATTCTTAATAAAATTCAGAAGCTACATTTCGGAGTTGAAATCTTTAGGGCTATTGAGAAAAATATTAGCTACAATATCACTGCTATACCTCATTGGGCTAATTATTGCAACATACTACTTAATATTTATAGGAGGTCTGATGGCTATGTAATAATTAGAAGACACACTATAAACGCTCTTAATAGTAAGACCATTGAATTTTTGGGCTTGATTATAAGCTTTTATGGTCCTGCTCACGGAATAATAGATTATAATAGATTATTAGTGAGTTCACCTAGAAACTTTTTCGTATTGTTAGAGACCGTCCACTGAGATTTCTTCTTGATTTATAGGTGGGGTTTTGGGGTACTTTCGGGAAACAGCCTCCCCGTCATACCCGGGAAACACAGACTAGAAAGCCCGACCGAGGCGACACCTATGCTCCCGGCACCCCAAACCCCACCAAGTACCAACAAGAAAAAACAGAATATAAACCAGCCAGTATTCGTACTCACCCAGCCGATCAACATCAAACAACAAAGACAGTTCCTACGACCAAGCCAATACCCAGACATACTAGTGCCAGCCACATTCATAGCCCCACTACGCCCAATAACATTCAGAGAAGCCCTCGAAATCGCGAAGAAAGAAGCAGTACGAGAAGCCGTCCAAGAAGCACTCACAGCGGAGCGAGAAGCACTAAAACCAGAAAAACGAAGACAATACTCACTAGGAAAGACAAGGGACCCATTCAGAGGCTACATGGAGAAAGTGCTGGCAAAGATGGACTTCGCAGCCAAATACCAGTTCTGCTACGCCATAGTAAGCTTCGTTTCCGGGATTATCGGCGAGCCAAAACTGCTTCCAGAGAGAACAAAATTCGACAGCAAAAAAGTCGTGGCCCTGCTCCTAGTCAAGTTTTTCTCAACCGAGTACATCGGCTACCGCAAACTCGCCGACAAAGCAATGAAACATGGGCTTGACCTAACAAAGGATGGCAGCGGTGGTGTTCCAAAGAAGTCATATCTAAACAGGCTGGCGAGGCCCATCGGAAAAGACTGGTTCGACAAAGCAATATTCTTGGTGGCAACCCTAGTTGACCTCATGGTCTCATTGTTCTTCGAGACAGATATCTACATATTCTTCGCTGATTGGACCGAGAGGGAGGCTGTGTGGTATCGGGAGGGCATGTATGGCGGGGAGCGGCGGCTTGTTAGGGACTCATACCCAGTTACCATAATCGCGAATGTGGCTACT
>JAHKKZ010000090.1 GCA_029856685.1 Candidatus Njordarchaeota archaeon | reverse complement strand
CTGGTTATCATCACAAGAAATAAGCTTTGATTGGTATGCCCAGGATAATCTTGGGGTAGACCGCGTAGTCATAGCACTTGATGGAATAACAATAGCGACTAGGTATGGAGAAAGTGGTTCCGAAACGATAGCCCTTAGTAGTGAAGGAGAACATATAATTTCTCTTGAGGCATATGACTTTGCTTCGAACACGAACAGAACGGTATATGTAATTCATGTGGATTTCAACCCGCCGACAATAGTGATAATGAGTCCTCAGAACGAAACGATAACAGATAATAGCTCGATTACTCTTCGTTGGGATTCAAATGATTCTGTATATCTATTAAAACATGAGGTATACCTAGATGGCTCGTTGCTCGCAACACTCGACAACTCAACGACCCAATTCATCGTGAATAGCATATCGGAGGGAGAACATAGAATAAGGGTTGTGGCCTATGATTATATTGGTCATTCCGCCTATGATGAGATAGTAGTATATGTAGATAGGACTCCCCCCTTAGTGAATATAGTATCTCCACAGAACAGCTCTTTAGTTCCAAAAGAATTTAACATTACGTGGAATGCCTCAGATAACATGCAAATATCACGAATTGAGATCCTAATAGACGGCGAACTCTATGCAGAACCTGATGCGGATCTGACCTGCTATCCAGTAGCTCTGAGTGAGGGAGGTCACCACAACGTCTCTGTCGTCGTATATGATATTGTCAATTTTAGCTCAGAGGCCACAATTGAGGTTTATTGTGATCTGTACCCACCTACGGTAGATATCCTAGTAGAGAATGGCTCAGTATTTGAGACGGACCTTGTTTTCATTGAGTGGGATGTTCAGGAAGACTACGCGGTTTCAGAAAGATATGTGATTGTTGATGATAATGAGCCTCTTCCAGTCTATAAAGATAACATAACTCTTGCCCTCAGCGATGGAGAATACCTAATAACTGTTCGCATAGTCGACGAGGCCGGGAACATCGGTGAAGATTCAATAACGATTTTTGTTGACACAGCACCACCAGAGGTCACAATAATTTCTCCCATAAATAATAGTTACTTGTCCCAAACAAAAATAATGGTGGTGTGGGATTCATATGATCAATGTGGAATTATCAGAACAGAGATATATGTTGATGGCAAGCTATACTTACCACAAAACTCGTCGATGGACATAGTTATAGATTCGGAGGGACAACATAACATCACAGTAGTCGTCTGGGACCATGCCGAGAATAGTGATAAATCTATGGTATTTATAACTGTCGATCTGTCGGCACCAATCATAGTAATATTGAGTCCTCAGAATGGCAGTAAGTATGAAGATAATATCACACTGATGTGGTCTGCGAATGATTCTCTTAGTGGTGTGTCGAAAATAAGAGTTTTTATAAATGACTCGATATATGGCGAATTCAAATCCAGTACAGGAAACAAGATTATAAGTCTAGAAAGCGGGTTTTATATAATCACTGTAGAAGCAATAGACAATGCGAATAATAGTGCTTCCATAAGAACATATGTCTACATGGCATACTTAGCAATAATTAGTCCAATAAACAACTTCAATACATCATCTAGAACCATCAACATAACTATAGACTGCGTATATGTCTATAGCGTAGAAGTATATATGAACAACTCTTACGTAGCTACTTTTGTCTCTGACCAACAAATAACGCTTAGCATCCCCAGAGAGGGGGTATGGGAAATCATGGTTGCTGATTCCGATAAACTAAGCATACAATCAACAGTGTTTATTAGGGCAGATTGGACAGTTCCCCAAGTCGTAATGGGTAATCTCCCAGAATACACAAACTCAAGCACCGTTAAGATTTCCTGGAATGCGAATGATGAGGGTTCCGGTGTCAGAAGATATGAACTATACGTAAATGGCACCAAATATTGGGGTGGAAAGACAAATAGGGTCTGGATCTCGCTGAGCGAAGGAGTATGGAATATCACCGTGGTAGCAATAGACTTTGCAGATAACAGAAATTCTACATGGGGACTCATAGCTGTTGATTTGACACCACCGAAGATAAATCTCTCAATAACGAACGGAACAATATTCGAGACTGTATACGTCCTGATAAGTTGGAATGCCACGGATAATCTCAGTGGAGCAAGCAATGTATCTTTGTATCTAAACGCCGTGTTTCAAGGCACCTATAATACTTCTGATATCATAGAGCTAATGCTGGAGAATGGTAGATATAGAATAACTCTACGTACAAAAGACTTAGCAGGGAATAGTGGATATACAACAGCTGTTTTTAGGGTTTCAGCACCATCAGTAATACTTGTCTATGGACCCGAAAACGCCTCCTACATAGCTAACGATACCATATCAGTTTCATGGGAACTATTTAATGGTAAGATTGTTAGACAGGAAATCTATCTAGATGGAGAGTTGATTAATGTCTCTGATACGAATATAATTCTCAGTGATCTGCCCGACGGTATGCATAACCTAACAATAGTTGTTGAGGATAATAGAGGAGAGGTTCAGAAAGCAGTGCTTACATTCTATGTGGATACGACACCACCACAGTTGGAAATCCTTGAACCTACCAACGAATCCTATATAAACACGACAAGGGTTCTTATTAGAATCAAATACTCTGACAATTTTGGTGTATCGGAATTATTAGTAATGGTGAATGGGACCCCCGCGAATATATCGCTGGTAGATAGTTTCTACCTAGAACTCGGAGAGGGATACAACATTATTAAGATAAGGATATATGATCGAGCAGGAAATTATGATGAGGAAGTTCTTAGACTCGTAGTTGACATAACAAGCCCTATAGTGAGGATCTTAGAACCTACCAACGGCACTAGGACTAATAGTACGGAGATAGTCGTTAGGTGGCTAGCTAATGATAACATGGATGTAGAACGCACAGAGATATGGATAAATGAGACAAGAATAGCTGTATTGTATGGGAGTGTGGATGAATACACAATCTACATGAACTCGACGGTTACTGTGAAAGTAGTAGTATATGATCTTGCTGGCAACAGTAATCTCGACGAAATAGTGATTATTTATGTCTCAGAACATAGAAACGATGAGGAAAACTCTGGTGATAACTCTTTGAATCTGCTCAGAAGATCTGCAGGAAGTATAGTGGGTCTACTATTAGTGGTAATCATTGTGCTTACTGCAACAGCGATTATACGAAAGAAGCGGAAAAAGAGAGTTCTCAGTGGAGCAGGTCTCGATGAAGAAACTGAAACATCCATATCAAATTTAGGTGAGGCTCTAGAAGAAATAGATCAACTATTTGAGGATAACCTATAGAGATCAATAATAGTTCCAAAATCCTTATTATTCATCTATATTGAAAATCCTGTAATAGTGCTTTTTCAACCCATCTTAAGTCTCTGAACATATTAAAGGATTTTTTGGCTTTATTTGCCGTTAAGTATGTAATGCTTCTCGATAGAGAGACTCAAACTCATATGATATTGTTCGCCAAGAAAATTTTTCTCTAATAGACTTGGAGGTCTTCTCGGCTTTTTTCTTGAAATGATTAATGTTATCGAGCATATATACAATGGCTGCTGCCAGGTTTTTCTCACGTTTTTGTGGATCGGAAAAATTAACCATGAGGCCACCATCAATCTCGACGAATTTTTCCTTAATATCATCATAGACATCGAATATCTCGCGAGGCCCCTCAGCATCAGTTACAATAACAGGTGTTTTTCTTGCCAGTGCTTCGAGAATCGTTAGACCAAAAGCTTCTGTTGGTGATGCCATAACGAATATATCCGCAGCATCGAAAAGACATATCTTTGTTCTCTCATCTATGTTTCTAAGAATGGTTATTCTGTGGCTAGATGTTTCCTCAATAGCTCTTTTTCTTTCCATAAGCATCTCTAAATAGCTTTGGTTTCTCTCCTCATATTTGCCAGCAATGACCAAGCTCAAACTATAGGTATCTATGTGGCTAAGAGCCCCTATGATATATTCAATACCCTTATGCGGGTCTATCCGATTAAGGTTGAAAAGTAGACCGCCCCTAGAGCCGAGATATGTGTTGCGAATTCTTGAAACATAGTCATTATCAACGGGTTCCTCAAAAAGCTTATCGTCGATGCCCATATGTATTACCCTGACCCTCCTGAGATATTGCGGGCCATGAATCTGCGTAACTCTCTTAAGTAGGGAGTGACTAGCAACAGTAACAAAATCAGAGTATTCTAATGCGTCTCTCTCCATAGTTACTATAGTATTGAAAACACTAGGTGGGCTGGAGAACTTGCCTTTTTCGAGTTCTATAAGGGATTCAAAAGCATGTATTGTTGATATTATCGCCCTTCCGCAATGAAGCTCACGAAGTACTCTAGCAATCCCAGGAACGACAAAGTGACCATGAAGATGGATAACATCACACCAAGAACAATCTATATTCTCTAGAAGTTTGCTTGCAAACTCGAGTAGGCGACGTATTTCATCCTCTTTTGTTCCATCAAAAGGAGTAGCTATTCGATCTGAGTCGCTCGTGAAGATACGTATAACCCTAATCTTAGCCCCATCAAGATCCATAATCTCTTCTTCGGCTAGGTCTTTCAGACCAAAAGTATACACAGTTAGCTTATGATTTCTAGCCAGTTCTCTAGCAAGATTAACAACAGCTACACCGCTACCTCCAGTAATAATGGGAGGCCACTGAATGCTTACAAAGCAAACTCTCATAGAGAGCACCACATACTCTAGTTAAAAGACAGACACAGGAGGCATCAGGAATAGATCATTAAAAGTGTGTTCTAAGAAAACATTTTAGATCATGGTGTGTCTTAGTATTCTATGTATATTGTATACACAGTGATGTCAATATCTATATGGAACTCACCAATAACAGTAGTAATCAAAATACAATACTTATGCCCAAAGGAAACATCTAGCAACTCCAATATATCGTATTCAGCCTCACTTATTGTTGCATGTTCCCACGAGAATATCATGTCGTTTGTTGATGGATCCACTATCGATATATTTAGAGCCCCAACGAACCTTACTGATGCCTTTATCTGTAGCTTAAATTTTAGTAGCGGAACAGAAAAATTTTCCGCTATGATATTACCCCCCGTTGTTAACATGGATAGTTTTCTACTATATACATTCATAGGCACGAATATGTAAAGTGCGGCGATTACTATTAGTATCCCTATAACTATACCAGCTTTTCTCATAACTCCTCACCTCTTTAGAAAATGGTGAAAAACTCCCATTATAAGTACCATAGTGTCTTTGTCCTGCTGCAGAGATGATATTCATGAATCTTCCTCAAATATATATCAATTAGCTCCCTTGTTGAATCATATAGCTTTCTCAAAAACCTTTCTGGATCTGGCTTTATCTTATAGGTAACGTTTCGTTTTCCTTAATAAGGAAATATATTTACTATTTCTGAGCCGTTAAATAGGTGTGAGTGATGAAGAGATCAACTTTTATCGTTCTAGCAATACTACTGATAAGTTTCGTCATGGCTGGCGCTTACACAAAGAAAATCAAAACGGATATAGGAACCAATGCAGAAATTAGGGCATATGGCGGAGGATGCAGAATAGAACAGAAAATAAAAATAATTATGGGTCGTCAATCAGCATTAAAAACTATGGCTGGAGAATACGTACCAATAATAGATCTCACAAGTGGTGGAAAAGTCTTCAAAGAAGCGGTACTAAAAAACATATCAGAAGAAAACCTAACGAGTTCTAAGATATTCGCTATAGCAAAACACAAAAACCTAGACCTATATGCGATTGCTATCTATAACAGCTCAGAAACAACCGTAGGTTCAATAGGACTATACATAATTAACATGTCAACAATGAAAAGCTACTGGAAAGCCAACAACTTTAGTATTGAAATATATTACTGCGGCAAAGTTGACCTACCAAACGATGGTCTAGACCCGCAATATTTAGCAGTTAAGG
>JAHKKZ010000009.1 GCA_029856685.1 Candidatus Njordarchaeota archaeon | reverse complement strand
CTGGGATAACGATAAGGATAGGCCCAACGACCAGCTTATGACGGATGGTGGTGCCCATCCTGGTCCGGTGATCATGGATGATGACGATGATGCTCCCGCAATAACCTCAGTACAGTATACTACTCTTGTCTATGACAACTATACTGGTGCTATTTACATAAATGCTACCGTTCTAGATCCTAGTGGTATCGATAACGTCACTATTTACTGGAGGTTCAATGATGGTGAGTGGTTTTCTGCGGTTGCGGATTATGATTCCCTAGCTAATGTTTACTATGTTGCTATTAGTCGCTCTGTGTGGGCCTCAACACCATACTGGGGCCCAGAAAACCTGACAATATATTATATGATAACCGCTTGGGATGCCGATATGGATAGGCCTAATGACCAACTTATGGCGAATACGAGTGTTCATCCAGGACCTGTAATAGTGGACGATGATACTATAGGCCCAGTAATAAATGCTGTTTATCTCACAGATGCTAATGGCGATGGTGCTCTTGAAGCCGATGAGAGCTTTAGAATAGTTGTTGATACCTACGATGAGAGCGGCATAGGATATGTAGAACTAACACTCTACCTAAATGATTCCATACTTTACACATTGGTCCTCGGCTCCAACATAACCAGGGAGGGATCTGATAGATTCATAACAGCCCTTCTTAGACCCATTCCAGCTGGTGAGTTAAGGATAAAGATTGAGGTCTTCGATAATGATAATGATAGGAGTACTCTTGACTCTGCTGAGACGATAGAATACTCAACGTTTGAGGTTAGTTTAGAAGGCCTTATGATTGAGCTTAGACCCGTTAATGTTGAGAAGAACTATAGTGATATCTTGGAGCTATATGTAGATGTGTATGATAATGATGGGGCCTACAACGTTTCGGAGACATCACTGATGGTTTATGTCTCTGATGGGAATATAACTGCGTTCAATGCCACTCTCGATATATCATTGGGTATAACAGCACGTGTAGATATTCCTATAAACTTCAGTGCGGGTGAGTGGACAATTTATGTGGTTGCTGGTGATAATGTACACTTTGCTAGGTCGACACAAACAACAAAGCTTTATGTATACCAGCAGTCTGAGATTCAGATACTTATGGAATATCCAAAAGTTGCACAGGAAGAACAGGTATTTGTAGTGGCATACCTTCTTGCTGAGGATGGATCCCCGCTTGTCGGTAGGAACGTAACATTTTATGTCGGTGACGGGGAGAATTGGATTCTCATAGGCACAGCTGAGACTAATGCTAGTGGTTACGCAACAATTCTCTGGACTGTAAATCTTGATGTAGGTCTATACATGATTAAAGCTACTTTTGAGGGTGAGGAGTACTACTCTGGCTCAGCAACAAAGTATGACATAGAAGTTGTTGAGAGCGAAGCAGAGATACTATTCGTTGGTGCAGAGAAAGCAGTGAATGTGACATTTAGTGATCCAGCAACAATATTACTAAAGCTATATAGTTGGAAGACCGGAGAGCCTCTTGCAAATGAAACGATATATCTATATGCTATTGTCAGTGATCAGGAAGTTCTGCTTGGCTCAGGAGCAACGAACAATACTGGCTATGTCGAAATATTTATAGAGAAAATAGATTTGACGCCTGGACAGTACATACTAGTCGCTAAGTGGGGAGGAAATGATGATTATACATCCACGAAATCCAAGGCATTGATGATTGTTGGTAAAGAGTCCGTGGGTAGCATAAGCCTAGAGATCTCACCAGAAAATGTTCAATATACAGATAAGATTGAGGTTATGATTCATGCTGTTGATGATGATGGTGAGCCTATAACAAATGGTATAATAACCGTGGAGATCTTGGAGGGTGACACACCGATTGATAGATTCACGATAACTGTGATAAATGGCTCCGCAAAATTTGATTGGACTGTGGCTGGAATTACTGGAGCACCAACAACACTGACAATAAGGGTTATCGCCGAGGAAAACGAGTATTATCTAGGAGGAGTATCTAGTGATGCGGAGTTTAGCGTTGAGAAGGAAGCAATAAGCATAAGCATAGAGGTTGAAGACAGAATATTTGTCGCGGAGAGCACGGAGATAAGGATAATAATTACCGACGATGAAGGAAAACCAGTAGACAGCGTCGATGCCGTAGTATATATAAACAACGTAAAGTATGATGAGGACATAGCAATAAATGGTACTCTTGTGATTCCATGGGTACCATCAAAGAAAGGTTCCTTTACAATAAAGGTTGTTGCAGGTGAGAATAGCCCATACTACACAAGAGCTGAGGAAAAGATAACAGTCAATGTTATCGATAAATCACAAATACTGAGATCGCAAGACCTACTACTAGGACTAATAGCGGCAGTGGCGGTAGCAGGAGTAGCTATAGTAATAAAGAAGAAGAGAAGAGGAGCAATAGAGCTAGCAGCCGAAGGCGCTACAGCCGAGGCTCTTGAGGAAGGAGAAGTCGTAGGAGAAGAAATGGAGGAGATTCGGAGAGAATTCGAAGAATACTTCGGTGAATAACACTCAAAATATCCCTATTTTTGTTTTTTATCGATGGTTTCTCTTGCTGATTCTTAACTCTGCCAGCTACACCTCTCGATATACTGAAGAATATTATTCCCAGTCCCATGTAGAAAATGTAGCAGTATTCTTTTTGGCACTAAGGATATATTTTCATTTTTAGTTATGTTGGTTTTAAATGTTGTTCTCTGGTGATGTTGATGGTCAATTGGTTTGCAATAAGATCCCATTTCCCAGGAGTCTCACACACCTGTTATCTTAACGCAGCATCCTTGGGTCTTATTCCAGATGTTTCGGTGAAAGCATTAGAATGTTTTATTAAGCAGAGAAGCCTTGGAAGTATGCTTTGGCTTGAGTGGTACTCTGCTGTGGACGACATCAGAAGATTAGTATCCAGATTGATAGGGTCTAAATCTGAAGAGATAGCTTTTGTTCAGAATACGTCTATGGGGCTGAATCTCATAGCAAACTCGATAAGGTGGAGTAGGGGAGAAAACATAGTTACAACAGATCTAGAGTTTCCAACAAATCTTTTTCCATGGCAGGTTATTGCGAAAAGGTATGGTTTGGAGATAAGGTATGTTAGGAATGTGGATGGTAGCCTCAGACGGGAGGACTTTGAGAAGGCTGTGGATAAGAAAACGAGGGTTATTGCTGTTTCCTGGGTCGAGTTTGGTAATGGTTTTGTTAATGATTTAGGGTTTCTAAGCAAATTAGCTAGAGAGAATGATGCGTTGCTTGTTGTTGATGGTATCCAAGGCGTGGGGGCTCTCAAAATAGATGTTAGAAATGTTGGTGTTGATGTGCTTGTAAGCGGATTCCAAAAATGGTTGTTGGGGATAGGTGGTGCTTTTCTTTATGTTAGGGAAGACATACTAGATAATCTTGAAGTACCATTTGCGGGGTGGCTCTCAGATAAGGATAGCCGCTCATTCGAGTTTCGGGAGTACAAACCATCTCTGGATGCTAGACGCTTTGAGCTGGGCTCACCCTCCTTCGCGGATGCTATTGTTGCTAGGGAATCTCTCAGCTTTATTCAGAGTATCGAAATCGAAAACATAGAAAGAAGAGATCTAGACCTCATAAGCTACCTACGCAAGAGACTTAGTGAATATGATAATATAGAATTTATGACTCCCAAGGATAATCTTTCTCCTATACTTACATTCAGATTTAGGAGCTGGGATACTAAAGCTGTATTTGAATACTTGCTCGAGAAGAATATTTACGTATCCTATCGCCTAGGCGGAATAAGAGTCTCCCCACACTTCTATAATAACAAATCGGATATAGACACATTTCTGGACCTAATCGGGGAATATCTACGAAAACGCAGAACATAAGTATTTTTAACTACAGAATCTCAAGAATCATGGGAATATTGGTGAGACAAGATGTCTAATAAGCCACCTAGGATACCTACTGAAGAACTCATTGTG
Organism: Candidatus Njordarchaeota archaeon; assembly: GCA_029856685.1. Taxonomy (GTDB): domain Archaea; phylum Asgardarchaeota; class Njordarchaeia; order Njordarchaeales; family Panguiarchaeaceae; genus Panguiarchaeum. The sequence continues at coordinate 26,394 of JAHKKZ010000009.1, read as the reverse complement.
ATTAGAAACAAAATATACGTTATGAGTCCCATAGTTAGGAGGTGGGTTAGAGGCAAGGGATTCTCAGTCCAAGAATTGTTGTCTGTTGGATTAGACATAGAGTATGCGAAGAAGATAAGACTACCTATAGATAAGAGAAGAAAATCGGTACATAAACAAAATGTGGATCTTCTAAGAGAAATTCTAGAGAAATATCCAATGCCTGTAGAAACACAAAGAATTCCTTCTCCACCACAAAAAATTGTTAAGGTCGCTTCAGAAGCTGTCGCGGTTGGAAGTAGACCAGATGTTAAGGAGGAATTGTCGGATGAGGAAATATCCTCCATAGCGGATCAGGTAGTGGATTTTCTTGATAGAGCCAAAAGAAGAGGCATAAGAAAAACCTTGGAAGTCTTTGTTGATGCTATTAGAAAATATGCACCATTACTTCTGAGGAGGTGGAGTGAGGAAAAAATGGAATCCATTGTTAGTCTTATACTTAAGGATCTATCCTCTGCAGGGTTTGGTTCTCTTTCAACGAAATTCTTCACCAAGAAGGCGGACTGGGATGCCTCGATGGCCAGGGAGATAATCTTGGAGCGTTTAAAGAGAGTTTTAAAGGAATAATGTTGGTGGTGTTGTGGATGACGACAATAACATTTGATGAGTTTAAGAGGATAGATCTTCGAGTTGGTAAAATTGTTGAGGTTATTGACCACCCAAAAGCGGATAGGCTATATATATTGAGAGTGGACCTAGGTGGCGAAATAAGAACGCTTGTAGCAGGCATAAAACCTTGGTACAGGAAGGAAGAGCTTCTAGGAAAACATATTATTGTACTAGTAAATCTAGAACATAAAATGATAAGGGGGGTTGTAAGCGAAGGTATGCTTCTAGCAGCTGACGATGGAGATACTGTATCTATACTGACAGTAGATAAACCAGTGAAGCTTGGAGCACGAGTCCATTAGTTTTGATTCTGTAAGCAATTAGCTATCTTTTTCACTGTTTTTCTTCTAAGAGAACTCTTTGGATATTTCTTCGGATGTATAAATGCTTATACTTTATGTTGTGTCATAAATTTATTTATTATTCTCTGATTATGCTATTGTGATTATGATGTATTATGAGATTGTTGAGTCACCAGAACAGCTGGTAGGCGCAGAAGGATTCTTGAGACTTCCAAGCTATATATTCGACGAATTTGTCTTTGATATTAACCGTCAAGAGGCCTTAAGGAGTGCGCTTGAGTACTTAAAAAGGGGCGAAAATGTTCTGATCGTTGGGAAGGCGGGCACAGGTAAAACAGCTTTTCTTGCTATAGTCTTAAAGAAGCTTATGGATATGGGCTATCATGTAGCGAAAATTGTGAATGGAGAGATAATTAAGAGGGATCATGAAGCCGCAGGGATATACATATTCTATGATGATCTACCCAGAATGGAGAAGAGATCTCTCATATCAATAGTTGAGAATAAGCCTCGTATGATAATCGCTACGGCACGACTAGAAGCACTCGATGAGCTTACATCAAAACTTGGTGAGAGACCAGAGAGCTTCTTCAAGGTAATCATAATTCAAGAAATGGACGAATCGCACTTGAGAGAAATACTGCTGAGATTCGCACGTAGAGAGGGAATAGAAGTCCTACCTGAAGCTGCAGATATTGTTACTAAAAAAGCGGATAGGCTCCCAGTTTACATCTGGCAGGTAATAAGGGATCTCGTCATATCGCGTAGTAACATCTTAGATGTTGAGTTCGCTAGGAGAATCCCCCAAGGTATGTTGGAGTATGTTGATAGGATTCTCTGGAATGTTGTTGGTGAGGCTGAGGACAGGTTAGAGGTTCTCCTAACACTCATAACGATGACACATATGCCCGAATATGAGATGCACCAAGATCTCTTCAACGCGGTATTCATCGAGGCAACGAAAGAAATAAAAGGAATAGAGAACCCATCACAGGTAATCCTGCTAAGAAGCAAAACACTGAATAAGATCAGAAGATATCTAGCTCGTACTCCCCGCTACTCATTTAGACTGCCCCATGATTCATGGGCTGATGTTCTGAGGGGGCAAAGCACAGGGCTACTAAGTGGAGAAATAGCAGACCTGTTATACACATTTCCAGAGACTAAGAGAATAGAACTACTGAGACGTGCCGCTGAGCGAGCATATAGGGAATCAGTATCGAAATCGAAAGACCCTGCAAGAATAAGAGAATTTGTAAGACAAATAAACCTTCTGGGGTTCAAGGATATTCTCATTAGCTCTCCAAAAGCTGAGTTGGTAAAAACGACACAGCAAGAAAGCATTCCGATGGAAAAACCACTTCCTCCACCAAAACCAAAAGTAGAAGAGGTCCCTGCGCCCATAGTTGAGCGAAAAGAATATGTGTCGGTAAGATTATATGCAGTCGCGAAAAAACTACTGTATCCGCCAGGAAGAAGCTACTCTATGCTGAAAATTTCAGATGTGACTCAAGCAATATTAGGTTCCCTCTCATATCAAAGCTTTTGTGGTGTGAAGAAAAATGAAGCGTTCTCAAAAATAATGTTCAGAAAAATAGGTAACAGAATCGTGTTGCGCTATCCCTGTTGGGGGGATGTATCGATAACAGAAACAATAGACATAGTCTCCGAGTCGCCACCACCTGAAAAAGTATTTGTAGGAATAATACTACTCTTTTTGGGAATAATATTGATGGCAATACCTATCATTGGCTGGATACTCGGCTTACTACTTATAATCCATACAGCAATAAATATACTCAGTGGAATGAGAGTGTATCTTGTTCAACTTGAGCTAAATGGGAGCAGAGACGCATTAGAAGGAATTATTAGGGAAGCCCGCCAAAGACTTGGACGTAGACCCCTTTTAGTATCTCCACAAACTGCAAGAATAATTCGCAAAAAGCTAGGCACTGATCCGATGATTCTTGAGAGAGAGTGGTATGCCTTCTAGCTTTGATTCGCAATGCATATTTTTTTAAGTTAAGAAAAGTTCTTGGTTTTTTCTCACCATCACATTGTGCTTATATATTTTAACCTCTCCTACAGGTGCATCGCTATGGGTGAATATCTGGAGATAAAGCCTCAAGTCCCCGATAAGATGCGGCTAAGAAATATTATAAATGAGCTCAAGGAGATACCGAAAAGAAATAATCTGGAGAAAACAGCGATGCTTGTGGAGGAAATGTTGCGAGACCCCGAAATAGATGCCGCACAAGATGCAACAAACCATATGATTGTTCAATACCTCAGATACAATGACCATGGACGTGCACACGCAATAATAACCGCCAGAAATGCTCTTAAAATTCTAATACTGCTCAAAGATTCTGTCAAACCTAACATAGTGGTATCTAATGCTGGTACCTTCGATGATGCTGCTGCGATTGTCGCTCTAGCAGCTTTTATCCACGACCTAGGAAACATGGTTCATAGGGAGTTCCACTATGGTTTCTCATTGATGGTTGCAAACAAAATTATTTGGAGATACGTCAAAAAGTTCTGGGACAAAGAATCTAGGAAGAAGAAGTGGCTGATATATGCACATATAGCGAACGCTGTGTATAGCCATGATGATAAGGTTTTTGCTTACACAGTGGAGGGGTCTGTGGTCAAAGTTGCAGATGGTTGTGATATGGCTGCGGGTCGTAGTCGAATGCCCTATAGTATTGGTAAGGTAGACATACATAGCGTTTCAGCATTAAGTATAATTGAGGTTGATATAAAGAGAGGAGAACGAAAACCAGTAAGAATAGAGGTAAATATGATGGATGCTGCAGGAATATTTCAGGTAGAGGAGGTATTAATGAAGAAAATAAAAACTGGTATTATCGCGGACTATATCGAAGTGGAGACTTTTGTTAATGGTAAACGCGTTAAGCTGAGTAGACCCACATTCACATTAGAATAGCTATTCTATGGCAAACACATTGTTTTTAATGCGAATAATCCCTCATTTTTCCAAGTAGTTTAGAAAAGGATGCTTACCATGGATTTTATGGATCTCGATCAGCTTCTAGTTCCCGAAGAGGAGCGCAGGGGCAGAGCTGTTGAATACGGAATATTTGCTCTTTGGATTCTGATGTTCGTGTTCCAGGGTTGGAGTCTACAGATATATTACAGTGCCAGGGAATACATGGAGCTCCAATATCTAAGAACGATGCTTAGTGTTCAAAATCAGATCCTCATTTTAAACATAGTTTCGAATATTCTCTGGTTTATTGTTACCTCCTACATATTATACTCAGCTCTCTTCATTGAGCGCCGAGAGAAATATAATATTGTTTCTGGCGTTCTCTTCTTTATTAGTGGCCTAGCCGAACTCCTAGTAGCTCTCGCAATCTGGGGATACTATCAAAAAATAGATTATCTCAACAAACATCTAGCTATGCTCAGTTTTGAAGATGTAAGAGCAAGATTGCTGGACATATCATCAGGTATGTCTCTCTACATCACAGCTTCAAACATTATAGTGCTCATGAGCATAGGCCTAGCATTCATACTCATAGGCATAAGTATGAAGAGATATGCAGATAAGCTCATTCGGGCGCTCTTCACGATAAGAATCGGTGAAGAGTATACTGCTCCACCAGAATCCGAAGCAGAACTCTCCCCTACAAGCTACAAGGAGGTTCTTGAGATGGAGACATATGGGCTAAATATCAGAAGACAAATAGAATCAGGTGCAAGAGCTCTGAGAAGCGGAGGAAATATGTATATTGCTAGCGGGGTCCTAGACCTAGTATCAATTCTGATGCCCGGCTTAAGCACCTTTGCATTCATATTATTCATATTAGGCGCGATAAAAGCAGGGCAGGGGCGAAAAATGATAGAAAATGTTCGCAGACAGCTTCTCCAAATGAAAGAGCCAGGTGAGTATAAATGAGAAGATGCGCTCTAATTCTATCGATGCTTCTAATTTTAATACTTCTAACTCCAATAACCACTATGCATCTCTCCAAATCCTCACAAATGATCGATATGACCGTTACTGGGGAGAAATATTCGCGTGAAGAGAACTCGAAGCACAGCAATATTATGGGTGTGCATACAAATGAAAAGATACCGATGGATCTAGATAAAACGCTTAAGGTCTCATTCTACCTGCGCTTTAAGTTTCTATCTAATGAGGAATCTATAGGCGCTATTTCCCCCATATCAAATACGAAAATAATGCCAGTAGGAGGATATCTGGTCCCAGTAAACATAACAGTAATAAAGCTTCCATACGAGGCTAGGAACATTAAAGTAGACGTAGAACCTATCTCAGAAAAGCACATATACCTGCAAAATATGGATTATCCCTCCATATCAGTAGCTACGATCTCCAGTAACCCACTAATAATAAGACCTCACCAGAAAGTTAGATTCCCGCTATACGAAGTGGAAATGCTCCGAGGCATAGATCCGGGGACTCTCGAAAGGACAACATACCTCGTGTTGAGGATATTCCCACTAAAAGTTCTAGGACCAAACGAGGCGAAAGTCTATGAGGAAATCCGTGTTGGAATTAGATACACACTAGAGAGAAACAGAGTCGCAAAGGCAAAACAGGCAGAGATGGATGCTCTAATACTAACATCAAAGGAATTGTTTGTAGCTGCGGAAAAATTGGTGGATATTAAGAAAACGGAGGGGCTAAGAGCGATGGTAATGTTTATAGAGGACATACACGATGATTTCGATGGGTGCGACCTACCAGAAAAGATAAGAAACTGCATAATTAGTATGGTCGAGAACTACAACATAAAATTCGTGATTATACTTGGAGACACCGATGTTGTCCCAGCGAGAGAGGTATATATTCCCGACGGTGCCTTTGATGATAACCCCGAAATTGATGGAAAGTTCGTCGAAACAGACCTCTACTATGCGGATCTCCAATATTCATGGGACGATAATGGAGATGGTCTCTGGGGAGATCTTAGAAACGATAAAGTTGACGGAGTACCTGATGTTATTGTAGGCCGCTTACCCGTGAGTAATTTAACAGAAGCGCTGGGCGTCATAGAAAAAATTGCACGCTACGAACCCATTCTACCTCTGTATGGAAGCGTGCTCTTCGCAGGAACCGATACATTTCAGATAGGATACCCAGAAGGAGAATACCTGCTCGAATTCGCAGAAGCATATATTAGAAATATGACAATAGTTAAGCTCTACGAGACTTTAGGAAATCTGACTAGGTCTAGCTTCAAAACGGAATTTGATAGAGGACATTACCTAATTGCGTTTACTGGTCATGGTCTGCCCGATAGGGTAGCTCTAACATTCTCTCAAACCTACACAATGGGCGATGCATTTGCACAGAGAAACTGGGTGTATCCAGTATTTATTGCACTCTCCTGCGATGCGGGAAGATTTAAGGATGTGGATGGCCTAGGAGAAGCCCTAGTCCTAAATCCTAATGGAGGAGCGATAGCATTTATAGGTTCGACGAGAATAGCATGGGGCTACATAGGAGAACTGGTGACGACTGGTCTTATGGGTGAGATGCTGTGGAGAACAATAAAGAATATTTTCAATGAAACGCTCCAGGAAGGTCTGGGGCGGGTATGGGCTCAGACACTTAAAGAATATGTTATGGAGCACCCAATAAAAAATGTGTTGGCTGGGTACTACCTAGACTGGAAAACGGTAGCAGAATACAATCTGCTCGGAGACCCCACGTTGTCAATACGTCCCAAAGTTTTTGATAATGTGACCTATACCAACATAGAGATAAATAATGGTGGGACGGTGATTACAAACAAAACCATAGTTGTAGACAGATTTGTTTGTAATAATGCGTCAATCAGCATAGAAAATTCGATAGTGATTCTTAATGGAACAGCCATGGTGAACAACTCAAACTTAACGCTCAAGAATAGCATACTAATGGGAGATATCTACATATACTCGATGAAGGCAAACATAACGGCAACAGATTCGCTCATCACAATAAGATTGGTACTTACCAACTCATCACTAACAACACGAAGTACGGTGCTGGATACGGTTAGTTCAAACATGTACAGCGATCTGAAAATAGTGAACTCAACTCTGAGTTTAGAGATCAGAGGTATCAATGGGAGCATAGCCGATCTCCGAGAGGGACGCATAAAGTATCTCAACTTAGCGGACATAGGTTTTAAAGGAGAGATCATAAACTCTACCGCAACATTACACCTCATCGGTATAAATACATCGCTTAGCCTAAACAACGTGACTATAACTAGTTTGTATGTGTCTAGAAGCAACATAACTATTAGGAACTCGATTGTTGTTAGACTTTCACTGGAGTCATCGAATGTATCAGCATTTTCCTCTAACATGACAATATTGCTTATGGTGACCAACACAACTGAGATTTCCGATCTTGAACCTAAGGAGTATACCGACAACTTGATGGTGGGTGATTCTAGGCTTTATCTACAAAGCACATATGTTAGGTGCTGGAGCCTCATCATGGAAAACGCGATCGTAAGACTAATAGACTCAAAGATATCCTCAATAGACGCTAAGAACTCCCAATTATCAGCAACGAGTCTAGAAATACTATTCCTAAGAGCGCTCCAATCCATGATAGTCATGGAGAACGTTACGAAAGTTCTAAGAGTCTATATCTCAAACTCATCCACACTTAACATCTCAGACTCAAAGATAATGAACATCGAATTGTATGATAGCTCCAATGGAACAGTAAATTCAAGTGAAATTATTGTACTACACCTAGAAGACTCTCAAGCAAATATTTCTTCGTCTAGAATAGAAAGTATTTACACGATAGGATCCTCAAACATATCAGTTTACAACTCAACAATCGTTGAGGCGAAGATAACTGGGGGGTCCTACCTACTTATGGATCGTTGCAGATCGGCAGTAGTAGATATTGAAGATAAATCCCAAATCACGGTGAAGAAAACTCAGATTCTCTACTGGCTTAGAGTATACGATCAGGCAAGCATAGTCGCCTTAGATAGCACGATATGGTTTGGCCTTGTATACAAGTATGAAGAAGTTCTAATTAGGGGATTAGAGTCTGGAAACATAAGCCATATGGTGTTATCCATAGATAATGGCTGGACGATAGAGCTAACAAATGTGTATGTATTAAACTGGGATGTAATAGCGTATAGTAGTATAATAACTGTAGAATATTCCCAACTTGGATGGATAATGCTATTTTATGACAGTGGCTTGGAAATGAGGTATTCCCAAGCAATATTGTTGCGCGCAACGCATAGCTCATTGGTCAACATCGAAATGTCCACAATTAATGCTGTATATGCTTCTGGAAAATCTAGGACGAATGCTGATAGGTCATACATAGGCATGATTTATATTCTTGGAGAAGCAAACGTTTATCTAAGTAATGTTGTATTTGACATAGTTGCCGGTATGGGTAGCTCCGCGGAGGCTGAAATTTCATCATCCTATGGTGGTGTTGTGGCTGGTATTAGCGGCATAAGAATACACATCAGCAATTCTGTCGCAACAGTTTATATGGCGATAACGGAAGAAGATTTGGTTCTTCGAGACTTAGCTCCTCAATACATATCAGCCTGGAGCTCCGAGACGCTTGGCATAGAGGAGGATTGGCAGATAGGTATTGTGGACTCCCATATCTCTTGGGCTCTGGATTTATCCCTAGGAAGCTTTACAATAGAAGACTCTCTTTTGTCGCAACTATTTATATCTAATGCAACAGCAACAATAAGAAACACTCTTGTCAGCGATCTGATGGGTGTCTACGGATCGAAGCTGAAAGTGTATAGCTCCAAACTATCATCAATAACAATAATCTGGGGCTCAGAAGCAACATTCTATGAAACAACAGCTCTATACGCATATATAATAGAGTCGAACACTACGATGGTGGGATCAACAGTAAACATAGTACTCGGCTTCCTAGAAGGGAACTACGAACTAAAACTTAGACCTGGATACTATGAGAATACGAGTATAGACCAGTTCATAAATGCGTCGTCACCAATAAAGCTAAGATTGCTAAACACATCAGTCGTCGGATGGTATGTGGTGGGCCTCGGCATATCTGGGCACGTAGGATTAAGAATTGTGGATTCGCAGATTATATCTGCTGGGATAGCATACAACGGTACGCTGATAATAGATCATAGCGAGATTTATGGCTACTCTCAAGCATACCTACAGAGGGGGATGAACACATCTCTTATAATAAATAACTCCGCTACCCGGCTTTACCTAATACTTTCACGTATAGAGGAAACAGTAAATGTAAGTAATATTGGGTCATTCGAGCCAATAACAACAGAAATAACCAAAAGCATAAAGATAATCAATACAACTGTTATTGAGGCCGGCATCGAGGTCTCCAGCACAGACATAAATATTTGGAGCTCCAAAGTAGACGAACTTAGATTACGCGGTTCAGAAGCATCCATTGAAAACTCCAAAGTAAAGAGTATTTTAGCAACGGGAACAAAGCTCTCTATAGCCTCAAGCAACATAAGAACAGCTCAGCTAATTTCATGTGAGACAACAATATCAGATACAAGAATTGAGAATCTAATGTTATATTCCACAGAATTCCTAATCGAGAACTCGGAGGTTGGGTTATCACTATATGCTGCGTTCATCGATCTGACTGTCTCAGGGCTTCAACCGATAAGCATAGACACAGTTGAGGTTCCACAGGATCTTCCATTATTAGCAGAAGGCTTGATTGTGAATACGGATATAGTTAAGTGGCATGTCATTGTTGGAGAATTCGCAGAGATAAATATATCAGACTCTCAAATATCAAGAGTTGATATGACGTCTTACACATCATCTATAAGCATTAAAAATAGTATTGTTGCTTCTCTCCACATGGGGTACGGTGGTAGAATCAACATAAGCTACTCCTATGTTGGGATAGACTTCGACATTGTTAGCTTAGGTCTCACAATAAGAAATCTTAGGCAGGGATGGTCTCAGCACCTAATAACAGAGGATATCACTAGCGGCAAAGCACCCTGGAACATAAGCATTGTATCATCAGGAATAACAATGCTCAACGTAACAATTCATGGAGCCTTCGTAAATCTTGAAAACATAAACGCTTCAATAGTACTTGTCAATGCGTCGTCTGAAGTCTCAATTTCGAACACAGACGTAATTTCTCTTCTCGTTGGAGGGCCGAGCAACTTAGAAATTTTTGGATCCTTCATACGGCTAATTAATCCTGGCTATGGAACAAATCTTAACATATATAACTCAACAGCAGGGATAGTAGATACATATATTTATGGTCAAGTGGTGCTCGAAGGTCTTAGCTCAGTTCCTAAGACATGTCACAGTAAGCAGATGGGCTACAGCATATATGCCTCCTCATCAAAACTTGTTGACTGGACAATACTCGCTGCGATGTTCTCAAATGTTACGATAATGAATTCTCATATATTCGCATTAGGAACGGATGGATTCGCCAAAATTTATCTTATAGACACAATATTTGAGTATCCAATCTATGCTGAATTTCTATCCGAGATACATATTCTCTACACATTAACAATAGAGGTAACATATGATTTCGTGGCACCAGAAAAAGCTAAGGTCGAAATAATAGGCTGGAAAACGTATGAGTTAGAAGCGCCCAAAGGGAAATGCAGTATACTCCTCTATCATGGAATCGTCAGGGAGTACGAGAGAAGAGATCTAGGCCAATACACAATAAAAGCCTTCGTGGGAGGCTATAGCGCAACAAAGACTATATATCTCTGGAAAACCCTACGAGTGAAGATTGAGATCTACAGCCCATTATCGGTATCAATATTCGTAGCAATAATAGCACTTGTTGCGATAGGAGTATGGAAACTTGCCAGAAAACGTATTCGGAAGAGTAGACAGATAGAGGAAACATATGTTCATTCACCAGATAAATAATGCATCTTCTAGAGCATATTAGAGGATTTCTATTTATTTTTTTAATGATCCTTCTAAGATACTGTTTGAGTAAGAATTCTCCATAAAATTGAAAAGTTTGTTATGATGCAGATAATATCCTAGGACCCTCCCAAGGTGAGGTTTGACCGCTGTGGCGACTCTCCCCAAGATATAGTTATATTGTTTTATAGTTTTTTACTGATAATACCACGTAATAGCTTACCATCGGTGGTGAAAATGCTATTAGAACCACACCTGCTATTCGCGGTCGGAGTAGGTGCACTTGGACTAGTAATAGTGTTTCTATTAAGAAGATGGGTACTACAGCAGCCCGTAGAACATAAAGAAGCAATAAAAGTGGCTACATGGATAAAGCAGGGAGCAAGAGCATTTCTAAAGAGGGAATTCACAACAGTGGCGTATTTCATTGCGGCTATAAGTGCAGTTCTCGGGATACTCGCGTTCGAAAAAATTCTTGAGTACCACATAGTAATAGGATTCATCGTTGGTTCAATACTATCTCTTCTCATGGCATATATAGGTATGGAAACCGCAACAGATGCGAATGTAAGAACTACCGAAGCCGGTAGAAGAGATCCACTAAAAGCCTTCCTAATAGGCTATAGGGGTGGAGCAGTAACTGGACTAGCACTGGTATCCCTATCCATATTAGGCATAGGGCTCCTATACATATTCTTTGGTAATCCATCGTTAATAGTGGGATTCGGTTTTGGTGCCTCCCTTGCAGCTCTCTTCGCACAGGTTGGTGGCGGAATATACACAAAGTCTGCGGATATAGGAGCAGATCTTGTAGGTAAAGTCGAGAAAAGAATACCTGAGGACGATCCAAGGAATGCAGGTGTTATAGCTGATTTGGTGGGAGATAATGTGGGTGATTGCGCTGGGAGAGCTAGTGACCTATTCGAAAGTTTTTCAGATAACCTAATAGCAATAATGATCCTCGGATGGTTTGTTGCTGTTGAGGTTTTCGGAAATAGTCCCCAGGCAATAGTTTCTTTCATTGTCTATCCACTGGTTCTCCAAGCAGTTGGCTTATTAGCGAATATAGTGGGATTATTTGTTGCAAGATCTAAAGACCCAACAAAGGCGGTAGCGATTTCTTATTTAGTCTCGGGCATAGTAATAGCCCTAGGATTCTACCTCACAGCACACATAATACTAGATCCGCTCGAAGTCTACTTTGGTGCGGATCCACTACTAGCAGAGAGGCTCTACATAGCAGCGATGCTGGGACTATTAGGCAGTATGTCAACGGTTTTCCTGGTACTATACTATACTGGGCTACATAAAGGGCCGGTAAAGGAGATTGTGAAACATGCGGAGGGCGGAGCAGCCCTAGACATACTAGCTGGAACATCACTAGGCATGGAAAGCACATTCCCTGAAGTCGTCATAATAGGATTGGTGATGGTGGCGGCATTCTTTATAGGAGCAGGAACACTTGACTTTTCTAAAGAAATGGCGATAATGGGTCTATATGGAGCAAGCATGGCTGTCTTAGGATTACTATCTATGACAGGTATTATTCAGACTTCAGACACATTTGGTCCGATAGTTGATAATGCTGATGGCATAGCAACGATGGCGGGTTTAGAGGAGGAGGTTGGGACATCACTAGAAGTTTTGGATTCTGTTGGTAATACCACAAAAGCTTTAACAAAAGCTTATGGTATGGCGGCAGCGCTGCTTACGGGTGTTTCGGTTCTCTTTGCTTATGTTGCCGAGGTGTTGCGGATATTAGGAATAAGTGTGGAGAACTTCCAGCAAATAATTGAGCTTCTCCCAATAAATATATTAAACCCACTAGTAATATTTGGGTTGATGGTTGGTGCTGGTGTGCCATTCTTATTCTCAGCATGGACAATAAAAGGTGCTCAGCGAGGAGCATTTGGTGTTGTAAAAGAAGTGAAGAGACAATTCGATGAGAACCCAGCGATTCTAGAGGGTAAGGCATATCCCGACTATGCCAAGGCGGTAGATATTGCGACAAAAGCTGCGTTGGTAGATATGGTAATGCCAACATTACTTGGATTATTCATGGTAATAATTGTGGGTATAAGCTTTGGTCTTATAGTCCTTGCGGCATATCTGATAGCCTTGAAGATAGTCTCAGCACTATTAGCTGTGTATCAATTTAATGCTGGCGGAGCTTTGGATAATGCTAAAAAGCTCGTAGAGATATCTGGTAAGAAAGGAACCGATCTGCATGCCGCAACGGTTATAGGTGACACATTTGGGGATCCACTTAAAGATACTGCTGGCCCCTCCCTACACATATTGATAAAGCTATCTAATATTCTGGCTATAACGTTAATTCCATTGTTCGCCTTAATGGAGAAAGCTTCACTGACCACGAAGATACTCTATGTCGTAGTTATAATCGTTGTTTGGATAGTACTTGATATAATCATAAAAGTTATACGTAAGAGAATGTGGGGCGAACATAGCTAAAGTTAGAAGAATACCTACTATTTTTTGGTAGGGTCTTATTTTTTAGTTTTCTGATGATGAGCCCCAGAACCGCTGATACGTGATGAGGTTTGGTCTTTGCTGAAAACTTTATTAATCACATATATTAGGACCTCAGATAATTTTTTGGCAGCATTTTCAACATCCTCAGAGAGTTCCTCCGAAATAGATGTGTTCTTTGGCTGTACCCCGATAACAATGGTTTTAATACCATTTCCCTCAAGAAAGTCAACGGTGAATGAGAGCGGAAAGGCGTGTGTGGAGATGGCCATATCCCCTATCTCATCATGTTCAATAAAGAAAATACTGCCTGGCTTCGTCTTCGCGTCTGCAGCATCAACAATGATTGCATGAGTATAGTTCCCAGATGCTATTCGAAATAAATAGTTTTCTGGCATCATCTCACATATATATACATCTGCGGGGACCCTATCCTTAATCGCTTTACCAACAAATACGCCGACAGCATCGTCGCCTCTTAGAGGGTTTCCCACCGCCAATATAGCTATTTTTTTGGCCTCTCTAAGAAGAGATTCTAGGCGTTCAGCAGAGAATACAATCATATTTCTTCATTCCCTCCGAACCTCTTGGATAAATATATAGGGATTTTTTGTCTGTTAAAAAACTAGGATATGTCTCCAGAAATTTGCTGCGTATAGCTAAATGGAGCTAATGGTAATATTTTGTCTCTGATTCTGGAGTAACCTAAATGATCCTCCTAAAATATATCTTAAAGATTTGTGTTGATCTGTGACAAGAAATGGATCGAGAAAATAAAGGCCCATTATAGGTTCTATCCTATTCGTAGCCTATCGGGAATTCTAAGCCCTATACTGCAAAGTCTCGTCTTCTCTTCAAACACATTAGTAATATGGCAAAAAAACTATTATAAAATTTTTAGTACCTTTTTGCTTTTTATTCTAATCTTGTGCTTTGATTTAGGTGTTAATATGAGTGAAAATCTGACCATAGAAATACTATCAGCGAAATGCGGAACAAAACCAGAAAGAATAACGGTAGAGAGGATAGGGGGGCTGATATTCATCAGGGGCACAATAAATGTTTCGAATCCATGCCACACGATTAAGATAAGCGAAGAGATAAACAAGGAGAAACGCATGCTAAAAATAATTCTGAATGTTAGGAGATTGAAGAAAATATGCATAGAATGCCTAGCAAACATAGAGTTCCTCATCAAGATGAATCGCTATCATTACCGTAGGCTATTCAATGCTCAGAACTGCTTATTGAGATTAGAATACTACTATCGTGGAAAAGTAGGTGTTCTCTACGACGGAGAATTCGAACTCTGAGGGAGAATCGGTACTATCTCTGAAGAAAATAAGATCAAGGATAGGGCCTCATAGATATCTGATAGTCTCGAAGATAGAGCTAGAAAACATGGATGATATAATAGGCAGGATACAGCTGAATACTAGGGTTATCTCAATACTGATAATAATACTTTTAGCCCTGATAGTGTCCGGTTTTATTCTAGGTCTAGAAATAGTATTAGTACTCGGTTTAATCCTTATAACTACAAGTCTAGTATTAGAATCTAAGATAAATAGGGATCTTATTAGTGCCCTCCAAGCTATTATCGGCGAACATCAAAAATATCTTTTGGATAGTAGAGACGAGGATTGGGACTTAGAAAGCACAGATCTCTATTTATTCTACAGAGATGAGGAAAGCCTAAAAAGAGCTGAGACATTGCTAAACAAAATCTTAAGAAAAGAATTAGAGTCACAAGAATACCTACTATTTGACCCCCAGTATATCCTGCGTAGAACTCTCCCATCCCGCGTACTGCTATTATTGGGACTCCTACTTATATCCACAAAATATCTCTTCACATCGATCCTCACATTTGTCCTCCTTGGAGGAGTAATATTTTTTGTTCTAGTGGATGTGTTGGGTATGATAATGGATCAGGTAAGAATGCTCTAGAAAAGAAAAGTGAGAGAGGAGAGATCATGGATACGGGTTTACGATTCCTTACCACGCGTTCCAGCATCTTTATGAGCATCCTCATAAATACATGTAGATCCCTCCAGGTCCGACTTGTAACCAAATTCCCATCCACAGCAGCATCCTCATCCACTCAGTGTGCTCTGCCACAATAAAATCTATCTTAGCTACTATCGCTGATGTCACTTTTGCTCCTTAAGAAAAGCTAAAAGCATTCAGCGCAAGTAGTCTATGGCAGAGTGCTCCTATAGGCTTCTCAGACTCCACAAAGTGCCTTAGTATTCTCTCAACATCATTATAGTTCCTTATGTACTCGGGAGCTCTCCCACCGGAATAATAACACCATCATATTCTTCGGGGATAAGCCTCAGAAAAAGATTTGTCAACCCATATAAAGCGGTAACTCAGCTTCTCAGTATGTGTCCTATAATTTGGCTCTCTATCATGAACAACAGTCTGCAAAACCTTTTTTGTGGGCATAGCTACATGCACCTAAGAACCCTCCTCCCTCAACCCTAAAATATCGATAGAAAATCCCAAGAGCTTCAACCATATCCCCGCGAGGATCAATACTCTCATATTAACTACCATAAGTTCTAATCTCAATGAAAATGCAGAAAAATTCTTTTGTTATCCCGAGTTATTGACTCCAAGAACATTAAGTACAAAACAAATTTGATATATGGTTATCTAAGCTCTAAATCCCCAACAGTTTAATTCTGAGACAAGCAATTTTATGTATTTAACTGGTATTTGGTAGTACTTGTTGAATAGTATTTTGGAGAAAGCTGATGAAAAAAGGATTTTTCGTCATAATGTTGCTCCTTGTCGTATCTTCGCGTTTTGCTTGGAGCGAGTATGTCCGCCCACAAAGGAGTTTCTATGCAATTAGTTTTGAAGTTAGTTCATCCGTAACCACATACGTAATGCCAGACACAGCGTTCTCTGTCTTAGCAGAAGAGTTAAGCAATGCGGAAAATTTTGTTGAGATAGCAGTCTATGAGTTTTGGAGTGACAGCATTTTTGCTCTTATAAATTCGACTGCGAGAAGAGGCGTTAAAATAAGGATTCTCTTGGAGGGCGATGTATATGGGACAGAAGGTGATACGTGGAATAGATATATGCTTAACAAGCTTTATCAGCTTAATAAATCCGGATTACCTGTGTGGATAAGACTGGAGGATGTTCCAGGATATCTACATATGAAGATTGTCATCATCGATAATTCGACGGTTCTCATAGGAAGCGAAAACTTCGTTCCAACAGCATACCCAGAGAATCCCAGCAGAATCAAGCTCCAACCTTACTCTACGGCATCTCGTGGATGGGGAGTAGCTATAAGATGTGAGAAAATTGCTAGGTACTTTCATGAAGTCTTCAACTCAATATTTCTTGATGATACCAAGAGTCATGATTATAATCCAGATACTGATGGCGTAGGCTCCGAACCTCCAACTAAGGGAATCTTAGATTACGATCCGTCTCCAATAGGCATATCATCTTCTCGAAATATACCATTAGCACCAGTATTATCGCCAGAGAATTCCCTAGACATAATTCTTTGGATTATCAACCAAGCAAACTATACAATTTTTATAGAACAGATGTATATCCTCAGCGGTGATGAGCCTGTAATGGAAATTCTAAATGCGCTTTACCAAGCTGTTAGAAGGGGGGTAACTGTTCAGATAATAGTTGAGGACAACTATCCGGGAAATTACTATGAGATATACCAGGATCTACAGAAACATGGCATCCACGTAGTTAGAGCCTTCAGTAAAAATCCCAAATTATTTATGCACAACAAAGCAATAATCATAGATGACATGTTAGTACTCATAGGCTCAATAAACTGGTCTGGGAAAGCTCTCACGTGGAATAGAGAAGCAGGAATACTCCTCAAAAGCAGAGAGGTAGCTATGTATTTCCATGAGGTATATTCGCTAGATTGGAATCAGAGCTCTGAGCAGCTATTTGACTCTGATGGTGATATGCTAAGTGATATCTATGAAAAGGAACATGGATATAACCCCAAAGACCCCGACACAGATCATGATGGAATAAACGATTGGGAAGAAGTTTTCATACATGGAAATAAGTATGGGGAATACAAACAGAAAGAACTATCAGACGTCCTCATAATAGTGTTAATAGTGCTGATAATAGTAGCGATAGTAATACTAATTATCATGATCCTTCAGCACTCAAAGAGAAGATAGTTGGACGGAAGCTAGCTGGACTTAAAAATCAATTAGAGAATAAGCCAATAAGATATCCGTGTCATAAGATTAGTGTCAGCTCTCTATGTGACGCAAAGTAATCATGATTTTTCATAACGATAACTTAATGATTTTTAGGAATAACGCTTTGGTTATCCTAGGGAGAAGTGATGTCATTGAGGTTCCTTGAGGAAAACATCTTAATTTACTGTACTTATGTTCTCATGTTGGGCCTTATTGCTTCTATTATGCTCTATGCCTCATATGTATTGCTAGTAACCGCGGAGTTTATGCTAGGAATAATAATTTTTATTTCTCGTTTTCTTTCCGGATTTGGTTTTCTAAGCTTAGTCTTTATGGGTTTACTTTTAGTGTTTAGATATGTTCCTAAGAATTACCGGAAGAGAAAATCCATACTGATGGCTGTACGCTTGCTCCTGGTATTAGTCCTGATGATCTCAATACTACTCCCCTTATTATCACTACTACAGGTATTTCTCGGCGTTGCTAACTATTCTCGGCTAAGCATAACTATTGGCGTTCTATCATTCGTCGTAACGATGTATCTCGTTCCTCTCTGGCGCGAAAAAGAACTCCCAGGAAATCGTGGTATAGCAGAGCGCATCAAAGAACAGTTCGGTAGGATCTCAAGGAAAATAAAGAAGGGATACTACTATTACTTCTCTCGTGACTATCTAAGAGCGTTCTCGATAGACTTTATATACCTAAAAACACAGATAGATGCCAAGCGGATAAGTCTGGGAAGACTGTTCTTCCCACTAATAATCCTAGCAATGCTCTACTGTCCACCAGCACTTATTGTGGGTATCATATACATTCTAAGGCTCCGAAAAAACATCCTAGGCATTATTGATAATGTGGCTATAAGTGTAGCACTAATAGCT
Source organism: Candidatus Njordarchaeota archaeon (assembly GCA_029856685.1). Lineage (GTDB taxonomy): Archaea > Asgardarchaeota > Njordarchaeia > Njordarchaeales > Panguiarchaeaceae > Panguiarchaeum. Next base: position 7,932 of record JAHKKZ010000009.1, on the reverse strand, counting down.
TCGCTTATGTTTCCCCTAATAATGTTTCCTATCCCCAACTATTTCATCTTAGTATGGAATACGGCGTATTTTTTGGGTAGTGTCACAGTAGCAATAATGTTTGGCCCTGCGGTCATTGATCTTATCTGTGGCTGAATCACGAAAAATAAAAATCTGTAGATATATGCAAACTAAAAACTCAGAAAAATATTCGAAAGAAGCTCTAAGAATTCGAAAGTTTTCCAATAAATATACCTACAAATGCTTTTTCAGCATGATGGTTTTTCTTGATTTTTTGTAATCGCATGTTTATATATACATCTGAATAAAATGGTTGAAATAGGATAGCCTAAGATATTATACTTAGAAATAAGAGGTGAGTATTATGGCGGGGTCATCAATAAGCATAGCGATGGAGACTATACCTTTTACTGTAAAAGATATTATTGAGCCACAGGAAATTACCGAGGAGTTCTTGGAAAATCTTATTAGAGATATTGTGAGGAAGGCGATGAAGTTTGGGTTGCTTGACTATGATAAAGCCATCGGCATTGAGAAGTCCGCTAGGAATCTAGCAAGAAAAATAATGGAAACACTCAAAGCAAATCTTAGGGTATTTTGCTCCGTGAAGCCCATGCGTAGGCCTAAGATAGCAATTATGAAGAGAGAAGTGGAGATGAATGTGGGTAAGATTAGTATGAAGTTTGTTCTGATCAACGATGGGGAAAGATGCGGAATACGTCTGGTAGAACTTCGATAAAATATCAGATATGGGGAATGTTTTTTATATCAAATTCTATCCTTAAGAATTTTCTGGTTATGATATATTCAAATTTTCGGAAGTTTCTATTCTTTATCTGCGCCTTGATGTCGGGGGTCAGAGTTGGGTTCTTCGTCGCTACCCATAGTCGGCATTGCTATCACACTGGTAATTGTTGGGATCTATGTTTATGATCCATCCATATACAATGGCTTATCAATATCGCTATATTTCCTAAATCTTGCTAAATCTGCAGATCCGCTTATGGTGTATGTTGTGGTCTTCATAGTCACCCTCATTGGAAATGCAAGTATATTTATAGTGATTCCCTATCCCCTAGCGATATTGTATGCGATAGAATCCAACATAAACATTGCGATTCTCATAGTCGTAGCGTCGTTGGCAGCCGCTGCTGGTGAGCTCCTTAGCTACGCATTGGGAGTCCTAGGAAGGAGAATAACGGAGAGTCATATAGCTCTTTATAATAAGCTAGGTAACGTGTTGAGGAAGAATAGAAAAAAAGTATATTTAGCAATATTCATAGCAGCGATGACTCCGCTTCCCGACGACCTAATACTTATACCGCTAGGCTTGGCAAGATTTGGACTTATGAGGAGCTTTGCTCCCTGTTTCCTAGGGAAATTAGTGTTGATAATAATACTTGTGGAGTTCTCTGAGCTCTTTATGGGAAGTTTTAGAAATACTTTCTTCCTCGACTTATTGACATTATGGTTCATCATAGGGATGATGTATGTGGCTATGAAAAGCAATGAAGAAATAGTAGTAAAGCAAATCGAAAAAATCATAGAATAGAACTTCTCAGCCCATCTATAAGTTCTCCAGATGCTTTTTAGCTTTCTCCGCTATATATCTTGCCAATACTAGAGTTTGACCTTCCTTCTTTGGGCCTCCCCAGTCATATGTTCTTACTTCTGGAGGTGCCTCTCTTATTGTCTCTTCGATAGCTTTTTCTATAGCAAGTGCAAGTTTTGTTTCACCTAACCACTCTAACATTAGCTTCGCAGATAGTATCGCTGCGATTGGATTAACTATATATTTGCCAGCATACTTGGGTGCGCTTCCATGTACTGGCTCAAACAAAGCATATTTGTCTCCTATGTTGGCTGATGGTGCAAATCCTAAACCCCCAACCATCTGACCTATAAAGTCAGATATTATGTCACCGTACAGGTTTGGTGCGACAACCACATCATATTTTAATGGATCTTTTAGCGCCCATTGGCAAAACGAATCGACATTAGCATCATCAGCTTCGATATCTGGATATTCTTGTGCAATCTCATAGAAAACTGTCCTAAAGAGTCCATCCGCCGCTCGAACAACATTTGCTTTATGAACGCATGTTACTTTTTTGCGTTTATGTTTTCTCGCATATTCAAATGCAGCTCTAATTATACGTTCTGAGCCCCTCCTTGTAATCACCTTAAATGATACAGCGGCACCTACGGGGATTCTTGTGAAGTCTGGATGACACTTTCGAAGTTCCTCGGTCCACTCGGGGACCTCAACGCCAAAGTATAGATCCTCAGTATTCTCTCTGAACACCACAATATCTATTCCCTCTTTATAGTTGAGGGGATTTCCGGGATACGCTTTGCACGGCCTCATATTTACATATAGATCCAGTATTTGTCTCAACTGAACTATTGGACTCCTATACTTAACCTTCCCTCGGAGATGTTCTGGTAGTTCTTTTTCTGCTTCGCCAGGGGGTTTCGATGTTATCGCGCCAAACATGATTGCGTCGCATTTCTTAACGAGTTCAATTGTTTCTTCTGGGAGAGGGTTTCCCTCGGTTATCCAGCATGTCCAACCTATTCTACCTTCTCTATATTCAGCATCAAAACCTATGGCGTCAAGAACTATTCTTACGGCATCGAGAACATCCTTACCTATGCCATCTCCTGGAAGCCACGCTATTTTGTACTTAGCCAAAATTGGACACCCCACCTAGACTTGTAGCAATATTAGATTCAAAAATTCGCATAATAAATTTATACGGTAAATCCCCCATGAGATGCGAAAAACCTCTTTTTCTCTATGCGTCTTAGAGGTATCTAACAGGGATAGCACTGAAGATCCTTACTCATCTTAGCTGGATATCATAGAAGTATCTCCGTAGTTCGTTTTTAACTCGCATGCCATTCTGTTTTGGAATTCTTATTTTATCCTTTTTGATTTAATAATTATTGGGCATTCTCTAGGTGAATGACATGGCGTCGGTAACAAAAATGCTAAGAAAAATGCTTGAGGAGCCAGGTCTGATAATAAGACCTGGTGTATATGATGCGCTCTCAGCGAAGGTAGCGGAGGCAGCTGGTTTTAAGGTACTATTGATGACGGGATACGGAGTATCAGCAACAAAACTTGGCGAGCCAGACGTCGGATTATTAAGTTTTGGGGAGATGATTGCGAGAGCTCAGGAAATATGTCATGCTGTTAGAGTCCCAGTAATTGTGGATGCGGATACTGGTTACGGTAATGCTATAAATGTCTACAGAACGACGAAGGAGGTGATACTAGCTGGAGCCGCGGGAATACAGATAGAAGATCAAGTATGGCCTAAGAGATGTGGTCATATGTTCGGAAAGCAAATAATATCTGCTGAGGAAATGGTAGGAAAAATAAAGGCGGCTGTAGATGCTAAGAACGAGATAGACCCTGATTTTGTAATAGGTGCACGGACGGATGCCAGATCTGTAGCAGGCTTTGAGGAAGTTCTTAGAAGAGCAAAAATGTATGCTGAGGCAGGCGCTGACTACATATATGTCGAAACGCCACAATCATTAGAAGAGGTTAAGAAGCTTGTAGAAAATGTCCCAGCACCAATAGCATTTAATATGATCGAGGGAGGAAAAACGCCATATTTTACATTCAAGGAGCTCGAAGAAGTGGGAGTTAAGATGATTTCACTTCCACTCACTCTGCTATATGCGGCGACAAAGGCTATGTTCGAGGTGCTAGATATGATAAAGAAATCGCAATCCCCCAAGGAATGGGAGCATATGTGTATCAACTGGAGAAAATTCAATGAGTTTATAGGTCTTCCAAAAATAAAGGAGATGGAGAAGAAATATATACCAGAAGTGATTCTGAAGAAAATGTATGGCACTCTCGAAAAAATCGAAGAGCAGTAGGTGAGGAATATGGAGAAGATAATAAGGGGTAGAGTCTGGAAGTTTGGCGACAATATCGACACAGATTTCATTTTCCCAGGACAATTCATGCATATAACGGATCCGGAGGAAACAAAGTACTACTGTTTCAAAACGACGTACCCTGAATTCCTAGAAAAAGCTAAGCCAGGAGATATAATAGTTGCTGGTAAGAATTGGGGTTGTGGTTCCTCACGAGAGCAGGCAGCAGCGTGTCTAAAGTACTTCGGTATAGGCGCAATAGTAGCCGAAAGTGTTGCAAGGATATACTTTAGGAATGCAATAAATCTTGGTCTCCCTATACTGATAGCTCCTGGAGTAACGAAAATTGTTGAGCAAGGTGACGAATTAGAGATAAACCTCGAGACCGGAGAAATAAAGAATCTAAGGACTGGACAAACAATAAAGGCTCAGCCTCTCCCACCATTTATGATGGAAATCCTCAAAGCTGGGGGCTTAATACCATATCTAAAGAAGAAGATAGAATCTGGTGAGATAAAGATAGGAGAATAGAGGGGTCGGATATGGGGATGACGATAGCTGAGAAAATCCTAGCCAAGAAAGCAGGAAAGGATATTGTGAAGCCAGGCGAATTTATTATCGCTAATGTTGATCTAGCGATGTCTCATGAGAACGCAGACATGGTTCTAAAAAACTTCGTAAAACTCGGCCTAGAAAAAGTATGGGATCCAGAAAAAATAGTAATAATATTCGACCATAGAATCCCTGCGGAAACAATAAAAACAGCAACAACACATAAGAGGCTTAGAGAATTCGTTAAGAAACAAGGAATAAAGCATTTCCATGATATTGGGTACGGAATATGTCATCAAGTTCTTGCAGAAGAATACGACAAACCGGGAATGCTCGTAGTAGGCACAGACTCACATACAACAACACATGGCGCACTAGGCGCCTTTGCCACAGGCATCGGAGCTACAGATATGGCTATGGTCTGGGCCACGGGTAAAATATGGCTGAGAGTCCCCGAAACCATCAAAATTGTTGCGAAAGGTAAATGGCCCAGGGGAGTATACTCAAAAGATTTCATAATATACACGATAGGTAGGCTAGGCGTCGATGGTGCTAACTACAAGGCTGTTGAGTTTCATGGACCAGCAATAGAAGAACTGAGTATAAGCTCAAGGCTTGTAATAACAAACATGTCGATGGAGATGGGGGCTAAAGCGGCGATTATTCCGCCCGATAACAAGACATTGGAGTATGTTCGGAAAAACATAGGGACGGATTTCGAACCTGTATACCCAGATAATGATGCTGAATATGAAGCTGTGTACGAAATAGATGTATCTGGGTTGGAGCCGATGGTAGCAGCGCCACATTCTCCGGGAAATGCCAAAACTGTTAAAGAGGTTGAGGGTACGAAGATACATCAAGCATTTATAGGAACATGTACTAATGGAAGATTGGAAGACCTAAAAGTAGCAGCGGAGATTCTTGAGGATAGGAAAATACATCCAGATGTAAGATTGATTGTAGGACCTGCATCTCTGAGAGTCTTAAAGGAAGCTCTAAAATTAGGGCTGATAGACACATTCCTTGATGCAGGAGCAGTAATAATACCCCCTGGCTGTGGTCCATGTTTAGGTAAGCATCAAGGAGTATTAGCCCCTGGAGAGGTTTGTATCTCAACGGCAAATAGGAACTTTAAAGGTAGGATGGGATCGCCAGAAGCATTCATATATTTGGCATCCCCAGCAACCGTAGCAGCTTCCGCAATAGAAGGAAAAATAACGGATCCCAGAAAATATCTATGAGAAATTATCTTTTTTCTTTCAAAATAAAAAATGAATTCTATAAGCTCACCATAAAAAGAGGTATTCTAATATACCCTTAGCTTTTGATTTAGCCCCTGGAGATTTATCTGATTGATAATAATATCGCCATAATGCCTGTTGACGATACCGGAGGCTGCTGGTGCCCCTATCCTCGGAATCATCATTCTTAGCTTCTCAAGAAGAATTTCTCCAGCATCTATAATTCTCTCATCAACATCAAATTTGTCTAGATGTATCTCCTCGCTTAGGAACGTGAACTTAGCCCTGCTCATCCTAGGCAGAATTTTCGAGTTTTTTAGATATAAAAGCGTTCTTAGAATCCTCATTTGTTGATTAATGCTTCTTAGGAATTTACTTCTAATAATACTGTCGCCTCTGGGAAGTGTCGGGATAGGTATCTCGAGGACGCTGAGCCCAAGAATCAGAATCTTTATGTTAATTTCGGTTTCTATGAAAAAGTCGTTAGATTTGATCCTAAGTCTATTCCATATCTTTTTCCTCATTGCTCTGAATCCAGCAAGTGGGTCTCCTCGTACATTAAAACCTATCTCATGAAATAGTTTGCAAAGCATAGGCATATAAACATATGATGCTAATCTATACCGATAACTCCCATGCTGATGGCTGGGATTCCGTGCGCATATCACAACATCATAGTTCTTTGTGGCTTTGGCCATAACAGGTATGTACTCTGGAGGGTCGGTACCATCACCATCCATGAACACGAGAACATCTCCCTGAGCTTCTTGTGCACCAATCTTCATAGCATAGCCCTTTCCACGTTTTGGAACCTTTATTACCCTAGCACCAAACTTCCTTGCGATGATTGGCGTTCTATCCGTAGATGAATCAATAACCAAAATTTCTCCCCATCTCCACACTCGCCAAGGGATCCTCGAGAGAACATAGCCTATATTTCTTTCCTCATTGAGCGTCGGGATAATTACTGATAACTCCAAAGGCCTCACCAGTTCGGGAGTACTCCACGTCAGAAAGATTTGAAAAAATTTCATATTCTACTAAATTCGAATGATAAATATCTTTTATTTAAGTGCCAACGAACTTAATACGCAAATCAAGAAATCCATAAGACCAATATAGCACTTCGATGGGGAAACTACTGTTGGTGGATCTAATTGAGAAAATGCAGATTTTGTGAAAGACCTGCAATAGTCAGGTTACGATATGCAAATCTACCTCTATGCGACGAGCACTTTAAGAAATACTACATGGGCAGAATAAAGAAAATACTAGACAAACATAGAATAAGGGGAGAAATACTTGTTGCTGTGTCAGGAGGAAAAGACTCAATGGCCTTACTCCACGCACTCAACGAGATAAGTAAAGTAGAAGACAGTATAGGGATAACAGCATTTCATATAAACTTAGGAATATATGACTACTCTCAGAAGAGTGAAGATGTTGTAAAGAAATTTGCGAAGGAGATAGGTGTAGTCCTAATAACATATTATTTGAAAAAAGAGATAGGACATACAATACCAGAAATAGCCAGGACGAGTAGACGTCCACCATGTGCGGTATGCGGAATAATAAAAAGATGGGTATTCAATAAGGTTGCATATGAAAATGGCTTCGACTATGTCGCAACAGGGCATAATATAGATGATGTATCGACAATCCTTCTGAAAGCCCTACTTACGCAGGACATATACACAATAATTCGTGCACAGTCAGAGTTCTCCCCACCTAAGATAGATATGAAGCTCGTTGGAAGAATAAGACCACAGTTTTACCTATCAGAGATGGAGAATAGGCTTTATGTTGAACTCAACAATATTCCAGTCATTGAGGAGGCATGCCCCCTAAGCATAGGAGCCACAACACACAAATATAGGAGCATTTGGGATTCAATTCTACGAATGAATCCTGCCTCTCAAATAAACTTGGTTAGATCAATCCTCAAGTTGCGAAGCCAAATGATCGTAGATGAGCCGCAATTAGTCCAATGCAAAAAGTGTGGTTATCCTACCGAAAGCAAAGCAGGAATATGTGCTTTTTGTAGGCTCATGGAGAGAGTTCATAGGACAGGAGAATAGCTGTAGCTAATAGGTTTCTTTCCGCTTTAGGAAGAATATATATCCGTAGGGTTTATTGCCTTATTTTGCTATCTTGATTAGTAACACCATTTTTCAATATGGTAACACCAAGGTGTCTCAAGATGCATATACCAGATGGGTTCCTAGACGCTTGGATCTGT
>JAHKKZ010000089.1 GCA_029856685.1 Candidatus Njordarchaeota archaeon | reverse complement strand
ACTATGAGGGCTCCAACGATTCTGTGAGGAGCAGTACTGTCTGCAGGTTCGGTGGTGATGGTCTCTACGTAGTTTCTCTGTGCGCTGAGGATCTCGCTGGGAATTCCGTGGAGGTAATATATTATGTTTATGTGGACTCCGTCGCCCCAGAAATAATTATTCACTCCCCAACTCACAACACTACCTATGGCCCCAACATAACCCTGAACATAACAATATGGGATCTATTCCTCGATGAATGCTACGTCTATCTCGACGGTGAGCCCCTAGATAACCTAACAATGAATATTACTCTGGGGACGGGTATCCACACACTATACGTCTATGCTGCTGATAGGAGTGGCAACACCAATGAGGTCTGCGTAAATTTCTTTGTGGATGCCGACCCCCCAGAACCAATATTGTTCTTCGACAATATCACTAACAATACGATTCTCAGCTGGGCCCCAGAGAACCTAATAGTGGAGATCGATGAGAGTTGCTACTTAAGGGTCTACATCGATGGTGTCCTCGTATATGAGGAGAGCATATTTGAGCCAGGAAACATTACGATTTCTATGATTCTTGCGAACATCACCCTGGACGAGGGCGAACACGAAGTAGTTGTGGAGGTTGTTGATGGGTATGGAAATCACGCAACATATGTCTACCACATAGTTATTGATAAAACACCACCAAGAATAGAGGTAGTTGGAATCAAACGCATCATGCCCCCAAACGCGACGATAGAGGTCATCGTGTACGAGGAGTTCTTGGAGAATGTAACAGTATTCCTCAACGACAACGTCTACGCCGTTCTGCTCGGAAATGAGACCCTAGAACTAACCCTAAGCGAAGGAACACACATAATAAGGTTCGTTGCTTACGACCTCGCGGGAAATAGGGAGGAGAAAAAGTACACAGCAAGAGTGATAATCGACAAAGAAGAGGAGAAGGAAGATGAAATCCCCATAGCAGAGCCATACCCAGAGGAACCCAACACGGAAACACCACCCACCCAGAAGAAAGAACAAAAACTTTTAGAGCTGAAAGACCCACTAGCGTGGTTAAGCACGGCACTAATAACAATATCCTTCATCTCAACAGGAGTAGCGGTCATCGTGAGGGGGAAGAGCAGGAAGACAGCTGGCCTACTACTAGCACTGGGCATAGCCACAGGAATACATATGTTCATGACGTGGAGCATAACAAGCGGAGAGAACCAAGACGAGAGAAGCATCGCAGAGGCCGTGGAGAAGAACGGCACACTAACAATTCTCAGCTCAAGCGGAGAAGTGGTAAAAGTCGGTAGCGCACCAGGAATAATGGGCAGGCTGAAGCTGGGGGACAAAGAGGATTATCCCACGGACCCATCACTTCTACACCCAATATCCCTCAAAGCAAAACACCATATATCACGTAGTGGCCTTGTGGTCTGGAGCCCAGGTATTAGGGTATCGAATGATAGTTCTGCTAAGTACATTTTAGATATATTGTATCAGTTTGCATCCACGACCTTTGAATACTCAACATTTTTATTCGGAGACTTCGCAACCGCGAGAAACCTTATGTATGCATTGGCTGAAGCCGAGTACGTCGTGATAATCACGCATGCTACAGACGATGGAATACTTACCAAGGATGCTGGCGGGTTCTTGCTGAACTCCACAGTTCTTGAACACCTAATATGGGAGACAACACGTATCTACGGTGAGATAAAAGCGGATGTAATCGCGATATACTGCGACGCCCCGACACACCCAATAACAAATATCCTCTCGAAATACACTGATGTCTACCCAGCGGAGGAAACAAGTAGTGGTCCTGAGGTGCTCAACTCCCTGATAGATATACTATTCGGAGGCTACTGGATCCTTGAGAGGAAAAGAGAGGTTAGGAGCGTCATACTCGATGGCAAAGACTTTATTATGGTCTACGAGATGGAGGATGTCCCAACGAACATCAGCCTACCCATTGGTAACAACCAGAGTGTCAGACTGTTTAAGGTTGAGAGGAGGGAGAAAATCTATCTTGTGGATTCATCAAAGAACATCACCATTAATTATGGTACCGCATATGACCAGATAGAGTTTGTAGACACCCTGAGCGATGAAAAGGAAACGTTGCAGGTTTATGTTCCTGGCCCTATTGTGTGGATCCACAAACCATTCGCATTTGGAATCGTGAGGATACTCGGTGACCTGATATACGATGTTGATCTCGGCGGGGATTCCGCTAGGATAGTTGGTTGGCTACAGAGAAACCTTGTCGAGGCGGAGAGGTACTTTGGGACCGTGATGCGGCCTGGAGACCATACGGTAGATGAAATAAGGGAAGCGGTATCCTTCTTCGAGAAGTCCAAAAGAAAAATGGAGTTGCTGTTCAAGTATAGGGATCTCGCTGATGGGGACGAGAAGAGGGAGATAAACTATATTATCAGAAACGCCATGGATATCATAATCAGGTATAGGATGTGGATATCCAGAGTACTGAGGGTAAGAAACTACTTGGATGCTGCGGAGGATCTCATAAAGCAGATAGAATTCATACTCAGAGATAAAAACGATATCCTGAGCGCCGTCAGGAGGCTGAGAAACGGAAACTACACAGATCCACAGCTCTTGGCGAGGGACATAAGGCTACTCGGCCTTGGCTTCAGAATAAGCATTAAGGCGCTACAGTACTATGTGAAGGCAAGGATAATATCAGCCATGATTCCAGGGCTAAAGGAATACCTAGAGAAATACCTATCTGCGTTGGATGAGCTGGCCAGACTGAGGTCCTCCTTCGGCCTAATGATAAGGGCTAGGTTTCTCCAAAGCAGCCTAGGAGCTCTAAACCTCATAAAATTAATAGTTGAGAACCTCAGGGGGACTTGGAATGAAACTGTTGCATTGTTTGAGAGGATAAGGACTGGGGACTACAATGCTTCGCTTGATGTGAGTAGGATTGTTGGGGAGGATGTTAGGAGGGCCGAGGAGATTATCGGAACTCTTAGGTTGCTTTACACGCTCACATATAGGATCGCAATTCTTAGGGGGTTCTACCCATCATACAGGGATCTATACGAGGAGGCTAGGGGCTACGCGTCGAAATACTTTGAGTTTCTGGGATATATGAGGCATGCGGAGAATATCCTTAGGGCCGCGGAGGCGATCCAGAAAATCATGGAGGAAAACCAAGAGTTCTTAGAACTCATAGGCAACATAAACAGGACGAGGCTCATAGACTTGTATAACAGGCTAAACATAACTTTTGTTGAGACAAACACAACAGATCCCTCGGAGCCACCAGTAGAAATAATGTGTAGTGGGAACTCCACGGAGATCATAGAGGAGATGATGGACTATGCTGAGCTCATGGAGAGAAAACTAACAGTAGCAATAAACATGTACAACGACATTGTTGCGCTGAGGTACATGCTAAGGCCATTCCAGAGATATTTAGTAGTGCAGAGAGTAGATATAGATCTCAACGCAACGATGCTCGGAACCCTCACGGAGTACGTATCCACGGCCGACGACCTAATAGAACTAGCATCGATCCAAATAGAGCTCGCAGAAAAACACACGCAGGGAATACAAGCCGTAAACAGAGCAAGGGAAGCCCTAGACGAACTCGCAGACTTCGACACATACAACCTGACCGAAGCACAGAAGAAGGTTGAGGGTCTCGAGGATGAGATAAGGGAGGGCATCAGCGAGATAATAAGGATACAGGGAGCAATGATAAACATAAGGTCCAGCCTAACACCACTCACATACACGCCGAGCTACGGATACGGAGAACTCATAAGGGAGAAGGCAAAAGAAACGAAGGAGTACGCATCAAGACTCGCAGACTGGTACCACATGCAGTACAGCAGGCTCAACACTCTGCTCAGGGCCGCTCTACTGTATAATAAATTTGTATTTAATATCGTCCCAGCGTTCAACCAGACCTGGATCCTCGCAATACACCAGCCCAAGAACCTAACCCTAGACAATGCTGAGTACTGGATAGGGTTTGCTGACAACCTCACTTCGCAGATCCTCGCTGTGAACGAGGACATAAACGCTGTGCTTGCCGAGGCTAGAGGGGAGGACTACGAGGAGGAGGTCAATGATTACCTCTCCTGGAGATATGAGCTCTACGAAATGCTCATGGTCACCAACTGGGTCTACAACATCTACACGAGGGTTAGGGACCTCATAGGATATCTGCTCGAAGCAAATGAGACCATAGCCGAAGCTGTCTCCGTGGAGAACGCAACCCTGGGATATGTGGAGAATGTTACGCTTTCAATACTTTTGGGGAAGTACGACTACCTCGCGTGGGAGGACAAAATAAACATTAGTTGGGGTGGGGAGCGCTGGGAGAAGCGATATGTCGAGGCGGCATCCCCAATAATCATGCTTCTACAGAAGATAAGCAAAACCTACACACAGATATACAACTCGAAACACGAGACACACCTAGCACTAAACACGACAGCGATGGGATACAAATCCCTGTTCTACATCGCGGAGAGCACAACAACACTCACTGCATCAAACATACTCCTAGCAACCAGAGAATACCTAGGCATAATCTACAATTTTGTGGAGCCCACAGCGAAGCCCGAATACAACACGATAACATCACAAATCCTGGAGAACTTGGAGCACTCCGACGAAATCGCCAAGTGCATAGAGAAGACACTAACAGCGACACTATACCACAGACTGGAAGAAACACTATACGAGGAGGTAAAAAGCATACTCGCCGAGGAGCCAGACACATGGAGTGTAGGGACGGTAGAGTATGCGTATGAGAAGCTCAGAAAGCTGATACTAATGCATAGAGAGATAAGGATACTGAACAGCTCGCCGCTACTCGCAGAGATAGCCGTACACTCTATGGGAATACATGAGGAGGCAGAAAAACTATCCAGAAGCAGAATCATTGATGTGGTGCATAGAATCGTGGCGGCATGGAAAAACATAGTATTCGTGGAGGAGGAAGTAGGCGAGGACGGAGAGATAGCTTACTATAGAGCGGTACGCAGCGAGGAGGCTGGGTGGAGACTAGTAAGAATTTTGCCGATAAAGGAGCCACCAGAAAAACTGCTCAGAGCGGGATACGGAGAGCTGCTGAGTATGGATGCGGACGCAGTAGAGTTCCTAGACCCACAAACGACTGGGGAAATCCTAGAGGAGCTCGAATACCTTGTCATGCTGTATGAGGAGACAGAAATACCCAGAGAGACGATGGGAATAGAGGAGGTAGATCGGATATTGAACGGGCACTATGGATCCTTAGAGGAGAAGAAAGAAGCACTATCATTGTGGTACACATATGCGAAGGAAGCACTGAAACATAGGTCAGATCTGCTTAGGGACATAGAGCTTAGAGACCCATCCGAGATGGAGGCTGGAGCTAAGAGCACGCTGGGAGCATTCACATTCATAGACGAACTAGTAAACAAAATCGCCAAAGGAGCAACAGACTTCGTAATGTGGGTAAAGCAGAGACTAGACGAATTCTTCTCGTGGGTACCATGGCCATTCCACGACCCACTAGTAAACGCAATCCTCGCAGTGGTCGCCGCACCAATAGCACAGTTCGTATTCATCATCAGAAGCGATGTCGGCAAGATGATACTTAGCGGAGTCTACATGCTCATCCAGATGGGTGCGGACATCATACAGATCGTCGCCGCGGGCCTCGCATGGCTCATCATGAAGGCTATTGAGTTCCTGGCTTGGCTCCTCGGAAATATCATTAGCGTTGTCATCGATTTTCTTGGTGTTCCCGATCCCGCTAGGAGCATTATTAAGGATGTTCTTTGCGGTACGTTGCAACGGGTTGCTAATTGGGCCGGTCAGCAAGCACTATACATGGAGCATATTGTTGCTGAGCGCCTACAACATTTGCTTGAGGCTGTGGCCACGTTTTTGGGTCCGGTTTTTGGCCCAGTGGTCATGATTATGGATGCTGTTAGGGGGCTTCTTGGCGATT
>JAHKKZ010000088.1 GCA_029856685.1 Candidatus Njordarchaeota archaeon | reverse complement strand
GAATATGGTTCGTAGCGAAGTACGCCATAGGATTCCCAAGAATACCAGTGGCAGTATTCATATACGATAGGGACGAAGAAGAGGTCGTGGCCGGCCCAAAAAACCCACTAGAAATAATATGGAGCGAAGGAATAGACGAAGAATACAAGGCCGCAAAATACTTCAACAAGGAGAGACTATACGACACAGAATACCTAGGCAAACTAACGGATCCGGCAGTAGACGGACACATACAGGGAACATACCCAGGATCGGCAATATACACAATAGGGATAAATCTCTTCAATCTCACGAGACCGTGGAGAAGCGGAAAATTCGGCGAGGTGGCAAAAAAACTCGGACTACCATACACCACCGATCCATGGACAATAATACTGAGGCTCAACGAAAAGCTAGAGGTTGAGAAATACCTATGCAAGATGGCGCGGGGAGACGGCGAATATGTATTCTGGGTAAACGATGAGATATCCAAGGTACAGTGCTGGGACAACTACATAACACTACACGCACTCCTTAAGCCCTACGACCCAGAGCTTAAAGATCTTGCCGGAGTGGTCAAGCTATCGATGGACCTCAAGCCTCAAGAAATGATAGAAGTGGAGGAATTCCAGGAGTGGTTCCTTGAGACATATGGAATAGCAAAAATGTTCGGTATAGAGGACCTAGCAGAGGCAAAGAGGGAGCTCTGGTGGACATTGCCAGTGAAGAGAGCGGTGGTACCAAGCCTAGACGGGGATAGGCTACTCGTCCCCATAGAGGTTAGCGACGAGGACTACGTGTGGAAGAAGGGGAGGGCGGAGTTCTACCTCTTCGCCACAGACTGGAAAATGAAAAAAATCAGGGAGGTGGGTGTCTGGGAGCTCGACCCAGACAACCCAGTGGTCTGGTGGACCGCATGGATCTAGGAAAAAACAACGCCGAGAACATTGTTGAGCACTGAGGACATAACTATGCTTCCCAAGACGCTTCCAGCCGTATATATTATCCATCCAACGCCCCTAGCCCCACTCGCAATGACGTTTGCGAGTACAAACGCTATGATCTCATAGATCGCGCTCACAACAACGTCCCATGGCGAAGGTATGTTTGCCTCCGCAGCATACTTGGCGAAGCCCCACCTCCCCGGTATCCTCGTCGCGATGAGCATTTGGTC
Source organism: Candidatus Njordarchaeota archaeon (assembly GCA_029856685.1). Taxonomy (GTDB): domain Archaea; phylum Asgardarchaeota; class Njordarchaeia; order Njordarchaeales; family Panguiarchaeaceae; genus Panguiarchaeum. Next base: position 4,855 of record JAHKKZ010000088.1, on the reverse strand, counting down.
TATCCCCATCCATGTCCCAAACATTCCGAGGATCATTGGTAGGAGCCATAGTTCTAGTGTGTCTGTTATGTCTGGTTTTTCCTGCTTGTTTTTGAGCCTGTTGTATCCGTCCTGGAAGTCGTCGAACTCGTCCCACACCCACAATATCGCGCTTAGCGGTGCGAAGAACTCTATGTTGCCGAGTATTCCCTTTTTCTCGCCCTTGGCGTAGCTCCACAGGCCTATTCCCATAGATACTGAGAGCGCTATTGCCTTGCCCTTCCCTATGAATCCCCTCTTTAGCAGGCATATCGTGAGTATTGTTATTGCCGCCCCAATAATTATCCATACTATGGTTGGGAGCCTAAAGTTTAGCATGTCCAGTATTGCTGTGCTTCCTCTTGCGAGGAGCCCCGTCATTATTATGTATGCTATTATGCTTCCAAGTGTCGACATTAGGCCCACGATCAGCCCCGTCCTGAGCTGCTGTTTTATGTCGCCACCAAATGTTGGTTTTTGTGTCCGCAGTATTTCTGGATGCATCTCCTCCAACAGTTGTTTGTATGTTACTGCTTCCTCAATCGTGTTTTTGATTTCGCTTGTTTCTTCTGTTTCCTCTGTTCCCGGGTCGTCTATTAGCTTGGCGAGTTCCTCGATTTTCTCTCTTGCTTCCTTCTTGTTTTTTGTGGTTAGTGCTTCTCCCATGAGTTCTCTGAATTTGTCTCTGTTTCTTTTTCCTATTTTTGCTTTGAGTGTTCTTGCTGCGGACAGCATCCTTGTTATCTCGTTCTTCGCCGCCTGGTATTTTCCCTCCTTAATCAGTTCTTTTATTTTTTCGAGCTTCGCCACAAGGCCTTCCCTGTAGTGGGGATCCAGGGCCGCAAGCCCCTCCAAATCCGTGAACAGAGTCTTTGTTTTCTCGTTTTTGACGTCTCTTATGACGTCTTTTATGGTTTCCATCATTTCCGTTTTCTCCTTCTCAGTGATTGTTCCTACCTCGAGTATCCTCATTATGCTTCCCAATGCCTCCTCCACTATTCCGAACGCATATTCTTCTTTTCCGTGCGATATTGAATCATAATAGTTTGCCAGTGTACATAAGCTGTGATATGTTATTGTCCTCCTCACCTCCTTCCCACGTCCAGCCCTCTCCGAGGTCTTAAAGCTTGGTTCCCCACCAACAATTTTTATTAACTCGCCGCCGAATATTGGAAGTATGTTTCTCGATACCCACTCATACTCCCCTATGCTTGGTGTCTCCCCTGCAGCATTTATCATCATCTGCGTGGCCAGTCGTGACTGGGGAGTTGTGTAGTATAGCGCCACATATTCCTCCCCTCCCTCGGAATACTTCTTTACCTCCACCAACCTCACCACATTCTTCCCCCTGCGGGCCTTGATGATACATCTGCTGTTTTTGGAGTCATACTCTATCTCTATATCTCCCAACATTACCGCTGAGAGAGCATCCTCCACGGCTTCTAGGGCGTTTAGGGGGAGCTGGTCATTGGATGCGGCACGCCTCACTATCTCCTCCTCAAGCATATATGCTGCTCTTGCAAGCAGTCTAGCATGCTCTAATTTTTCCACTCCGTTCGGCTCGTTGATCAGGTTTAGGATGCGTTGTGCGGCGTTCATTCTGTCTAGGGCCTCATCTCCCGCACCGCCGGCGGCGACTATATCATTGAGGGCATCCCTGAGGTTCTCCAAGTCTATGTTTGGTTCTTTCTCCGTGATAAGTTCCCTTATTGTCTCGCTATTGGTTGTTCTGAGTAATGTCAACAGGCACTCGGCCATCTTTGCTGTGTGTGCATCTGTGTATGCGTGTGATGCTAGGAATGTGATTGCGGGAGAATATTTAGATCTTATCACGATGCCTAGTGTTTGCCCGAGCAATATGTTGCTGATTGCGCCCGGTTTGTCCTCAAATATTTTCTCGAGACCGTTCATAAGGCTTCTTCTTTGTCTCTCGATGGCATTTCTGAAGGATTCTGCATTTATCTCCTTTGTTGCAAGAGTGTCAAGGCCGAGTTCTCTCGCTATCCTTGCCAGCAGTAGTTGCCGTGGCGCCAACTCATCTATTCCTATTCTTCCCCCCAGATAGTCGTAGATTTTTTTGTAGTTGTCTCCAGATAGGAGTATGTTGAGGAATTCTGATACTGTGTCTCTATATCTATCCTTGATGTCCTTAATGATGCTTTCTGGCAGGAATCTCTTGAGGAACCACGCGGAGTTGAACACGCGTTTTTTCCCGATCTTTATGTTCTTTCCAGTTGTGGCCAGTGCTGAGAGCAGGCTTGAGTATCCTCCAATCGCGTCATCCGATACGAATATGGCCAGCATGCCGCTCTTTTCTCCCTCCTTCTGGTAGAGTCCTGGTGTTTCTGATAGCATGTCGATTAGTTTCTTCTCGTTATTCTGTTCTGGTGTAAATATTTCTTTTATGATGTTGACCAGCCATTCCTTTACCCTAATTTTGTCTGCGTCTTTGGTGAATATTTTTTCCCTAGTTTTTTCTAGCAGTTCTTTGTTCTTTCCGAATGGCCTGAGTAGCGTGGATATTCCATGTATTGTCCTCGCAATATCATTTGTTCCCGCGTATCTTGCGGCAAGATCCTCCATTTCCTCTTTATTTATCTGCCCGCAGCCATCAGTATTTAGTATTCCCAACGCTATCAGCTGCTCTATGGCCTTCCTCAATTCCTCCATGCCAGCCCCAGTAGAGAAATTCCTAAAATACCTTATCGGCGTGTTCCCAACCCTAAGCTGAAGCTTGCCTTCACTATCCCTTCTTATAGATAGCTCTTCCTGTCCAAACTGAAATGACGGCACATAAACCTGAACAATTCTTGCATCCCTTAGATCTATCGATATCTCCCTCGCCGGAAACGCTGTCTGCCCCCTAACCTCCCTCCCAACACCGAAGAGATCCACAACTAGGAACACAGGCCATACCACTCTCCGTCCATCACCATCTATACTGAACGCCACTTCTAGAGCCATAAGCCCATTACCATTGAACAGCAGAAGCTCTGTCGCGTCTCCCCTCCTATCCATAAACAGTAGGAATTTTGGCTTTCCTCCCCCGTAAAGAATCGTCATACTCTCCCCAGCATCGCCAATTGCTTTGGATAAATCCTCAAACCCAACATAGGTCTCTCCCGACATGAACATGTCCCTTATTACCTTCAGAGACGGATCTGGTGCGACAAAGGCTCTCCTAAGACCATACAGTACGCACTCCTTATCCCTACACTCATCCATGTTTACCCTCCACATGCCCTTATCGGTGAGAGACTCCTCGATCCTCATGATCATCTCTTCCCTCTGCGACTCATCACCGAGTTTTTCTAGGATCTCCCCCATACTCACAGCTTCCCCACCCACAATCAAGTAGTCCAGCATCCTGATATAGCTTTTAGCAGTCTCTGCCGCGACGATCGCTGCAGCAAGCGCGACCTTTTCCTTCTCCCCCATGCTATGTAGCGGTTTTCCGCCAAGTATATTTATTGCCCACTGGGCCCTCGATAGATACTCATAATACCTAGACACGAAGAGTTCTAGTATCTTGGTGACTTTTATCAGATGACTCTTCATCCGCCCCTGAACACTAGACTCGATGATGCCCCTTAACTCTGTGATGTCGCCCAAAACACCATTGACCCAGTCCCAATACAGGGGACTATCTGTCCCTACCCAATTGCCATACAGTTCATCCTCAAGTCTATTTAATATATACGAAACATCTGATCCCTCCTGACAATCACCAATAGAAAACTCCACCATATAGGCCAGATAGTTAAGGAGAGCCCTAGTATATTCAACCAATACACCCAACACATCATATTCCCCAGACCTTATTCCATCAATCCCTCCCCGAAGTAGCATAATAATATTCTCAATGGGCGTACCAAACAAAGAACACAACCAATCACGAATAGTACCAATAGGCCCTCCAACAAACAACCAATCCCCAACACTCCCAGGATCCCAACACTCTCCCTCCCCGGCCCAGTCCTCCGGCACACCAAAGACATATCTCCAGACAACACCATCCCCCGGCCCAATCCACTCCACAAATCCACTAAGGGGAAACGCACGCTCATCCATATTCCCAGTCCTAACATAAGCCCAAAGATCACGTATCCTTACCTCAAGATCCGTTGGAGAAAGAATCGCAGACTTCGCAATATTCTCCGCAGACGCCGCCTCTCCAACCTCCCACGACCCATCGGAACCAGACGCAAGAAGAGACAACGCAGACAAACAAGCAAGATACGTACCAACAACATCACCCTTATCACTCACCGGCATGGTAATAAATGCTGCCTTCCCTAATGCACGTACAACACTCCATCCAATACCCATTCTTCTATCAAACTCCTCCCTATTGAAGAAAAGATCATGAAGAGCCAATGTCTTGTTATCATACGCGTTTTCTATCATCGGGATCGCACACATGAGATACAGATTCAAGAGGAACCCGCCAAATATTTCCCTGACAGCATCAATAATCATTAATGTTGGACCAAACAATGGACCAAGAAAACCAAGAATAGCACCACTCAGGCCTTCTAAAGCACTAACGATAGTACTCTGCAAGTATATTGCCTGATCCCCAGCCCACTCACAAATACTGCTGTATGTTCCCTCAAGAATCCCCTTAATCACGCTTACTGCGTATCCCCCAAATGAGAAAAGTTCGAGAACCCAGCACACTATGTTCCCTAGCAGCCACGCAAACTTTTCTATTGCCTTCATTATTAGCCACGCTACGCCCGCCCCAATAATCTCTATCGTGCTTGCCCCAGCCATGATAAGCTGGTATATCCCGCTCAATATCATCTTCGCCACATCAGTATTCAGTATCCCTATG
>JAHKKZ010000087.1 GCA_029856685.1 Candidatus Njordarchaeota archaeon | reverse complement strand
GCATATGTGTATCATTGGGAATACCTAGGCAACAAATATTATATTCTTATAATCCCCAACGATTATTGGGCTATGGAGATGTTCGAGATCTGGCTTCCCAATAGCGTGTGGGTTAGAAGCGTTGGTCGGCCAGTAGTAATAGCAATCCATGAAAGTCATGATGGCAAACCATCCAAGCTTGATGGTGGTTACTATGCGATAAGAACTTCTGTTTTGGAGTGGCTTAGGAGAAACAACCGCATAGCTGCGATCTTAGCTATAAGGATAATAACACCACAATATATTGCACCAGTTGGCAACTGGCAGATAAGAGAATCTATCAGATTAGCGTTGAATTCTAAGCCTCTGTTCGTAGGTAATGTCGATGAATGCCTTCAATATATAATCTCTAGGGAGCCTATCCTAGGTAGTATAGGAATAAAAGAGAAGTCTTGGTTACTTAAGCAACTTTCATTACCATCATTAGAACGTTGGCTAAAATAGTTTAATATATCTCTTTCTTACTGGTGGTGGATACCTAAACCGTGGAGGCTCAAAGATTCTATCCAACGCTATGCCCTGTAGTATATATCCTATACCCGACAAAGATGTTATTATAGCACCTGGCAATGTTCTAATAAGCTCTACGGAGAACACATACATAAAAGTTGCTGAGCTGAAGAGTAATATTAGGAGCCCCCCATAGCCTCCTATCTGTCCATTTCTAGATTCAAAGAATAGAAAGATTGACACAAAGCCATAGAAGAATAAAGATGATTTCACTATCGTTGTTGCTATGCCTATTCCAAATAGGTTTGTTTCAGAGGGTATATATAGGTATATAAACGTGTAGCATCCTAACAAAAAGTATCCTACCCCCACAAAAGATATTAGAACAGCACACGCATAGCTGGGTGCCCCACCATATTTGCGGGCATAGATATAGAAGCTTAGGCTTGAGAGAATCATTAGTTCCCCCATTGTACAGACTGACAGTGAATATATCAGAGACAGTAGGAAGACAAGAACATATATAAAGAATTTGAGTATTCCGATAACCGATAGTACGAGAATTATCAGTCCTGTCGCTAGTAAACATTTATTTGAGACTTTCAATATATTTGAGGAAGATGCCCCCATACGAGCACCTGTAGAACAAACGCAAAGAAATAAAAGTTCATTTGCTTTATATTAAGCAAAAGCTCTTTTTGATACATAGTTTCGGAGGATTCCTAAATGAGAAGACAAAACAATGAGGAGAGACCATTCCGGCTGAGAAATTTTTACGAGGAGATGTTTAGTGATTTTCTATCGCAGATAGATGAGCTTGGTGATGAAGACGCAGATATTTTATGGTTAGTCTTTGAGGATTGCTTAAAAAATAATAAGCCTGATCTATGTTCGAAGCTTCTAAGGATGTTCAAACCGAAGGAGAGGAGAAATATTATTCTAAAAAAGATTCTACAGGCAAAACTATGCATGGAGAGGGGGAATATAGAGGATGCTATTAGATACTTAAACGAAGCGAATCAGATAAATGCCAAGGACGATCCTGAATCATTAAGGTTGCAGGGCTACACACTTCATCTGCTCGGACTGATATATGCCGAGAAGGGAAAAACAAGACATGCGATAGAAAAGCTTCGAAAAGCTGTTAGAATATATGACAGAGTAATAAGACAAAGTAGGAGAAGAGATATTATTTCTCTCCGAAATAAGGGCCTCGTCTTACGCGATCTTGGGGAAATCTTGGTGGAGAGTGGTCATTACCATGAGGCTTTAAGAGCTCTTAGTAGCTCTGTGCATATTTACAATGAAATCTTAAGATTTGCGAAGAGTAGGGATCTAAACATATTAAATGATAAAGCAACATCACTCAGACTCCTTGGTGAGGCTTTATCAGAGATGGGTGATGAGGAGGGAGCCATAGAAAACATAGCATCGGCAATACATATCCATGAAAAAATATTGAAGGAGAGGAAAGACCCTGACCCTCTATCCTGGTATTATAGAGGTCTTGCATATCAATCATTGGGCGAAATTTTTATTCGACAAGGAGATTTCGCAAATGCTCTGGGAGCTTTTAGTGAGGCTGTATTTTCTTTTAAGATGAGCATTAAGAGTTCTAGTGGGATCAACCCGAATGCTTGGCATAGTTTGGGATTGGTATTTCAGTCTCTTGGAGAAATAGCTATGTCCAGAAACAGAGAGTCTGCTATAAGATTTATGATGCTAGCGGTAATTGCTTATAGAAGAGCCTTAGAAGAACAAAGCTATAGAAATGGTGCAACATTGTTCAACATGAGTCTAGCGCTGAGTGATATTGGGACACTTCTATATGGTTTGGGAAACAGAAAATCTGAAGAAGCCCTATGCCTTGCCTTGAAGTATATGAGGAGGGCCTTGAATATGAGTCCGGAGGCTTTAAGAGCCTACATCTCAAAGACAATAGACGAGCTCCAGGAGTATATCTCAGCAATTGGTTTTTCATGTGTGTAGAAACAAATATTAACCATCTATCATTTCGACTTTATTTTCGAATATTAGAAGAAGTTGATCGAGTATTTCTGTTAGTGATAATATTCTGTCTGCAGCCTCCGGGCTTAGCCTATCAATAACGCTCTCTAGTGCGCTTGCAACATTGTTTCGAATGTTCTTCCAGATCTCTGAAACTCTTATTAATGCCAGTAGCATTATCAGAAAAGTAGCTATATCTTGATTTTTACTTTTCATATACTCTCTCCCTCATACTCTCCAGAAAAATGGTGTCAGGGTGGTATATAAGGAATCAAATATATATTAGGTGTGTTTAACCCCCACACGGCTACTGTTAAAGCCTTGAGGCATTTATTAATTGAGGGTCGTGAGGGTGTTCTCTCTATAGTTCGAGATAAGGCTCCCAAAATTCAATGGGGGAGACTTCTATGAGTTCTTCAGCTTTTGTGCATGCAACAAATCTCCCATCTATCTCCCTCTGATTGGGAATTTTTCTGAGACATTCCTCCTCCGCTATGGGGCAACGATTGTAGAATGGACAGAAATCATATTTAATCATCCTAGGCAGGGGTTCACCAGGTATGTAAATAAGTTTTTTGCCGGGATTTCTCGGATCTGGTAGTGCGCCTATGAGTCCTTTGGTATAGGGATGAACTGGTTCTAAAAATATTTTTTCTGTTGGACCTTTCTCAACTATCATGCCATGGTACATCACCGCGATTTCATCAGCTATCTCAGCCATTAGAGCTAGGTTGTGTGTGAATATAAGCATTGTCGTTTTCAGTTTGTCTCTGAGCTCTCTTAGGAAATGGGCTAATTGCTTCGCTAGGTAGATGTCTAGGTTTCGGAAGGGCTCATCACATACTAGTAGCCTTGGGTTCTTTGCTAATGCCAATGCGAATGCAACTCTGCGTATCTCGCCACCACTAAGCCTAGATGGAAATGTAAATAGAGCTCTCATATCCAATTTCGCCGCTTTAATAGCATTCATAAAGAAATTTACTGCTTTATCTGGATCATCAGCAGCTACGAGTGCAGATTCAAGTATCTGAAATGCGTTATCCATCAATGGGTTCAAATATGTATAGCTACCCTGCCCGATGTATCCCAATTTTTTCGCTCTTCGGGCTCTCATTGCTTCCTCATCTAAGGCTAATAGGTTTTCCCCATCGAATATAATCTCACCAGATATTTCGGAGTTCGCGGGGAGAACTCTTAGTATTGATAGGGCTAATGTTGATTTTCCGCATCCCGATTCTCCGACAATAGCCATAACAGTTCCATCAGCAACATCAAGATTCACTCCGTTAAGAGCATAGATATGTATCGTACCTTTCTTCCTAAATTTCTCTACTTCCTCCCTCACCTGCTTAGATACTCTATCCAGAAACCTCTTGTCACTTGTTGAGATTTCTATGTGCCCACCTTGAGACAATGTGAGATATCTCTTTAGCTCAGCTACATTGATTTGATCCCTCAGGTAGGCTACAATATACTTATCAACTCTATATCTGACGGCAAGATCTCTTATACTCAAGATCATCTCACAAAACCTTTTATTCTACTCATAGAAGTTAGTTTTAATTATCTATATTATCGTTGACATTCCGTATCTTGCTTTTCACTATCGATCGTATTCTCAGCAAGTCTCTTGAATATGTTTCTGCTACTCTAACCCATAGAAATCCCGAGAAAACATATAGCATAACAAATATCATTAGCGTTAGTCTAATGCTTCCAGTAACATCTGAGATTAGCCCAGCCACCGCTATTCCAGCAGATCTAAAGAGCAATTCCATCGTACTTATAGCTGATACTACTATAGCTCTCTGTTCGGGAAGATTAACATCTGACAAAACACTATTTTTTATTGGTTCTATAGAACTGTTAAACACCATTCCTAGGAAGAAAACTATTACTGCAAAAAGAATTAACATATTTTCTTTCATAAGAGAAAAAAATCTAAGGACTGCTACTATGGGGTCCTCCCCTACAATGTTGAGTTTAATTGGTAGGCTGAGAAATATTATAAGAAATATTGTTTGTATGGATGCGCTTATAGCTGCTATTAGAGGCCTAAACCTAGGATTGCGAGAGTAGAGGAAATCTGCAAGCTTTGCTATAAAAACACCAAATAGCCCTCCCAGCATTCCAAGTCCCAGAAATATCATTGCAACAATTTCTGGTGACCCTAACTCCCTAACAACATACTGTGTTAGCCAAGCGATCAGAACCCCTTGTGGAAGCGTCGACACGAACTCTTCAACAGCGACATAGATATTCGTCTTATTCGTCAATACTAATTTTAGGTCGGATAGTCTGAACCTATACATGTATTCTAAGCCTTCATGTGAACCATATATAGAGAGGATATCTCCCAACGCTCTTTTAGGCTCCACTAAGAGCGCCGCTATAGGGGATCCTATAAAGATTAGCATCATTGAGTTTACATATATTGGGTACCTCCAACTAAAGAGAAATGCTAGAATAACACTCATACCAAAACCTAGTGCCATACCAATACCACTTACAATGTACCATACCATGTATGCCAATGTTCTCCTATCGTTTTCATAGAAATCTGCTATGATCTCATAGCTCAGAGGAAACACCGCACCTAGAAACACCCCAGTCAAGATTCTTAGTAGGAAGAGTATAACTGGGTTTGTCGCTAAGGACGCAAGATATGTGAACCCCCCAGCCATCAAGAGGGATAGTGTTAAAAGCCATTTTCTTCGAAGCCTTAGATGCTCAGTTAGATATGACCATACCGCACTTGATATTCCAGAAAGGAATATATAAGCCCCAGTCATGCTACCAAGGAAAAAATCGGATACACCTAGATCCTCTCTTATGAGGTTATAGTTAGGTATTATTATGTACATATTCGATGTCTGAATAATTGTTATAAGGGCTAACTGAAACAGGACTATCTTCCTCAGCGTCTCTATTTTCAAATTTAATCCTCATCATATTATGCTAGCTAAAACATGCAAAAGCTAACATAGAATAAATTCTGTTATGCTAAAAATAAAAATCTGCTGAGATTTTTTCTTCCATATGATTATAGTCGCCACTATTAGCAGAGATAATATTATAACTAAACCAGGGAGGATTCTTGTCAAATCCGTAGCTAAGGAGGGCCCACCCGTTGTTGAGGAGGAAATAGCTACGTATATGTACAAAGTGCTTGCTGCTTCATTCCCTGCGGAGTCTCGTACTACTATCCTGATCTTATTTAGCCCGCAGCTTAAACTTATGTTAAGCTGTATAAGCTCATCGCATGGAACAGATGCCTCATAGATCTTAGTATCATTTACATATATAGTAAGCGTCACGGATGTGTTGTCTCTCACGATCAACTTTAGACTCGTAGTATTATCTGTTAGATTTGTGTTGTTTTGAGGAGCAACTATCTCTATTGTGGGTGGTTTAGAGTCAACATAGATCATTATTTTCGAAGAATATACTTTTACGGGTATCGCAGCTACTGGTCTAAGTTCTATCACAGACAATGCTTGATCTTCTAGCTCAATACT
>JAHKKZ010000086.1 GCA_029856685.1 Candidatus Njordarchaeota archaeon | reverse complement strand
GGCGGAAAGATATCATTATCGTATGTTGGCCCACCAAACACGACAACCTTAGAGTCCCAAGCAGACGCCATCGTGAAGCTGGGGTGGGTGTGGGTAACATTAAAAACCTCAATCTCAACACCTTTCTCGGCAATCCTACCTGCAATGTATATTGCGAGATTTTCGGTAAAACCGTACATAGACCCATAGATCAATGTAACCTTGTCTCGAACCATCCTATTACTCAGATCTCTATATAGATTAACAATAAGATCGATATCCGTTCTCCATACAGGTCCATGTGCTGGAGCTATTATCCTTATATCAACACTACTGAGACTATCTATAGCCTTCCCAGCATTTCCTGCGAACTTACCTATAATATTCACAAAGTATCTCTTAGCTTCCTCTAAGTAAAATGTTTTGTCAATCTCATCGTCAAATATCGCTCCTCTGAGAGAACCAAAAGCACCAAACGCATCACTACTAAACAAAATCTTGTTTTTTGTCTCATATGTAACCATGCTATCTGGCCAGTGAACCCCCGCAATGGAAATAAATCTGAGCTTAGTCTCTCCGAGACTTATCGAGTCCCCAGAACTCACACCGACTAATCGCTCCCCCGCTATATTATAGAAGCCTCTTAGGAGGTTGACCCCAAATTTGGATGCTACAATCTTAGCTTTGGTCAGTCGACACAACAAAGGTAGGGAACCAGAGTGGTCAGGCTCGCTGTGGTTCACAACAATGTAGTCTATTTCTGAAAGATCTACAACGGATTCAAGCTCACTGATATATCTCATAGCAAGCTCTTCTCTCACACCAGGCTCTATCAATGCAATTTTTTCGTCAAGTACCAGATATGTGTTGTAGGTAACACCCCATGGAAGAGGCCAAATCCCCTCGAAGAACTCGGTGATATCATCATCTAAACCTATATAGAAAACATTCTCAACAATCTTTCTAATAACCATGACTAACACCAGACAATCCGTAGGCCATAACAATATACATTATTATAATCTTATAATATCTATTGGAGCATATGGTTTGTGAGGGTAATAGCGTTGATTCTTAGTGGAAGAGAAGTCGCTAAGTTTGTTAGGCCTTGTAGAGACGAGCAAATACAGCCAAACGGCATTGACCTAACCGTAGAGAACATATATGTCTTTGTTTCCCAAGTAGAATTTGCTGGTAAATTGAAAGAGATGCCTGTAGAGGAGATATTCCCAGATAGCGATGGTTATTGGGATCTTGGCCCAGGAGCATATCTAATACGCTATGGAGAAATAGTTAGTGTGCCTAAGGGTGTTGTGGGCTTGGTTCTCCCAAGATCCTCATTGCTGAGGATGGGATGTACCCTGTTCACGGCAGTCTGGGACTCTGGATATGAAGGACGGGGTGTTGGTCTGTTAGCGGTGCTTAATCCTAAGGGTATAAGACTTAAGAGAGGTACACGTATTGGACAACTAATTTTTCTGAGGGCTAAGACTTCAGATGTTTATCGTGGCCAGTGGCAATATGAAAGTCTTCAGAAGTAATGGGAAGTCTAGCTTTATAGGATGTTAAGATATGTGCTCTTAATACCTCTTTTTCTCTTGTTTTTTAGGTAGGATATATGTCTATTGATATAAGAGAGTTTATTAAAAAGCAGGTTGAGCTAAGCTTATCGAAGAAATAACAATAAAGGATAATATGAGGAAAAAACATACAATGTGTGCCACAACGCCTTGAAATGAAATGATAAATAATATTGGGTTCCATGGTAGTATTCTGATTGGTCTTATTAGGTTTTGGTGTTCTAGTAGATCTCCTTTAAATGTTGTCTGCAAGGTATCATAACAGTCTATCTTGCTATCTCCAGGAAATAAAAAGTGGGTATGTTAGGTTAGGTTTATGTGGACTTCAAAATCACTGTGCTTTGGGTTTGAGTAATATAATACATATGATTATACCTATTACTACGGCAGCAATAACTATAATTGCTATTAGTAGCCATATTGAAAAGCTGGTAGTTGGGCGGTAAAGGGCTCCTTCTTGCTCAGTGGTTGAAGCAGAGGGATAGCTATATGGATCTAGAGGATCCGTTCCATGTCGTACTTCTTCACCATCACTGAAGCCATCGTCATCGGTATCGCTATCAAAAGGATCGGTTTTATGATAATATTCTTCTAAGTTAGTAAGACCGTCATAATCTGGATCTTCTGATGCATCATCTTCGGTGGGATTTAGACCATTCCAAACCTCCCAACCGTCAGGTATACCGTCGTCGTCGGTGTCGGGGTCACAAGGATCTGTTTGGTATATGCCAAGTGAATATATCTCTTCGAAATCGGTTAGACCGTCGTCGTCGGTGTCGGGGTCACAAGGATCTGTGCCATATAATATTTCCTTACCATCTGTTAAGGCATCATCATCAGTGTCGATATTGCAGGGGTCTGTGCCATATACAAAAATTTCTTCATCATCATACAAATCATCGTCATCAGTATCACGATCGATAGGATCAGTACCATATATTACTATCTCATCGTAGTCGCTCAGAGTATCGCCATCGGTGTCGCTTTTCACGGGGCTGGTACCATATATTAAGACTTCATCGCCGTCGCTTAGACCATCGCCATCAGAATCTATGCTCCATGGGTATGAACCAAATATCACTTCTATGAAGTCGCTTAGGCCATCATCATCAGTATCAGGATCCGTAGGATCTGCGTTGTTATCATATTCCTCTACATTTAGTAAACCGTCGTCATCTAGATCCTCCATCGAGTCATTTAGGCGTGGGTTTAGGTAATGATATGATTCCCAGCCATCAGGCATATAATCGCCATCAGTATCAGCATTATTTGGATCTGTGCCGTATGCCTCTTCATATACATTGTTTAATTCGTCTTCATCAGTATCATCTACTTTGTAGTGGTATGTAGGCTTAATTAGCGGTTTCGTATCATTTCCCTGTGGTGCTTCTCCAATACCATCACTGTTTGTATCCGTCCCAGTATAGTCATCCCAATAGTTTCCCAACTGGTTTGTCCATAAGGCCCCATCATATGTATAGGGGATACTAAATGCTGTTATCCATGTGTTATTATCATACGTATTTGTGTGCTGTGTATTGTTTATGAAGTTATTGAAAAAGATCTTGTTATCAGAAGAATTTGTGAGATAAATTCCAAAATTGTTATTACATATGGTGTTGTTACATACAGTATTTTCTGAAGAATTCACAATGTACATTCCCTCCATATTATTTTTTATTGCGTTGTTGCAAATAACGTTTCTCTGGGACCCCTCAATGTAGATTCCAGATTGAGTATTTCCCAATAATATATTGTCAAACAATATGTTATCTGTCGAATTAGATACTGATAGTCCATAGCTATTATTCTGTATTTGGTTGCCACATATACTATTTCTATCCGAATGGCTTATGTGTAGCCCATAGTGGTCGTTCGCCATAAATATGTTGTTGTATATATAGAACTCCGAGGAATAACAGATGACGGCCCCATCGCTATTGTTAAATATTATATTATTGTAAATGTTACCCCCTATAGACCCCACAATGAAGATCCCACAGCAATACCATCCCCGTATTATTAGGTTCCTAATAGTTATATTTTCTGCATTTTCTACGTATATAGCCCACTTACTACTTGAATTGGATACACCACCTAGCATATGTCCTTTTCCGTCCAAAGTAACATTGCTCGCATTTATGTAGATCCCTATCTCAGCTGTACAGTTTATTATATCTTCTGTGAGTTGATAGTACCCAGATTCATTAATAAGTATATAATATGACGGAGCACTCTTCTCCTTGTACAACACCTTGAGCTTTGGAGAGAATCCACAGTTTGTAGCCCCTTCAACATTTGTAATTCTTATTTGTTCCCTCACATAGTTATAAGGTAAAATATATGAGGCAAAACCTACAAACAGAGATAATGTAAGTAAAATTATGAGAATTCTTGAGGGCGATCTCCCCATGGGATTCCACCCATAGGGAAAAATGTATTTCCATTTATCTATAATATGAAACATGTAGCTTATAAACCCTTCTCCTCATTTTCCGTACTTAGAAGTATATAATGAGCTTCGAAGAAATCCTCGTCGCAATACATCGAAATCTAAATTATGAATTAGAAATAGCACTATATGTCTCATTAAGGGCAAAACAATGTGCTTTACATTGTTTAATTTCTTATTGACTACTGAGATCGTAGATAAGCCGATGCGCCTGAGAAGAATTACGAATCACACAGCCTTAAACATATCATAGCTGGCACTATTATATTTGCTATCCAAAATAGAAAAAGCAAATGGGAGCAAGCAACAGAATAAGCAGAGAAGCATTAGAAGATATGCTGAAAATTGTGGAGCCAATTATACCAGAAACCACAGATAAACCAGGACACATCATTCACAAAAAACAGTAAACAAAAACAGATTTTAGCTAGCTTATTACCACATCAATAATTGCTTTGACACAAAAGTGACACTATTTAAGTAAAACAACAAAAATTACTACTTCGGGATTCTTTTTTTGGTAGGGCTTTAAAATGGAGCTTCAAGCTGTTCTTTAAATCCTTCGTAGCTTTTGCTCAGTTTTCTCCATCCGTTGGCTATCAGGTCTTGATCTAGTAGTAAGGAATCCGTCTCGTTTAGGGCTAGTATATGTTGTCCAGTTTCGTCGATCCAATACTCGTCCCCTAGATCCCAGATGTGGTATATTTCTCCTGTGGACTCATCCTTTACATATACTGTATCGCCCAGTAAGTTGGTCCATGCGTTAGCCATGGCTCTTTGGAATTCCCATTCTTTTCTCATACTATCCATGTGCATTTCATGGATCTCGCGAAGTGTTTGTCTAGCCATTTCCCACAATTTCCTTCTATGTCTAATTTCACTCCTTATATCGTCTAGAATGAGTTTTGTGATTTGTCTCCTAGTCTTCATTACTTGTTGCATTAGATTTTGATATGCCCTATAGATCCAGGA
The DNA here is from genome assembly GCA_029856685.1 of Candidatus Njordarchaeota archaeon. Lineage (GTDB taxonomy): Archaea > Asgardarchaeota > Njordarchaeia > Njordarchaeales > Panguiarchaeaceae > Panguiarchaeum. The sequence continues at coordinate 1,038 of JAHKKZ010000086.1, read as the reverse complement.
AATGCTTACTGATACTGTAGAAATAATACTATTAGTAATCCTATCATAGATCATTTCCTTGCCTAGGGGTAATCTCTTGATCAGTATGGAACCTGCTATTGAATCACTAATCGTGTTTGGTAGTTGCATTCTAGACCATACATAGTTGAAGGTTGCCTTCATCGTTAGAGTATCGCATCTATATGTTGCCACCAGATCTCCTGCATCAACCATTACTGGCATTCCAGTAGTCATCTGCATTATTGTCCTAGCAAAGATTTTCTTCAATCTATCATATAGCTCCGAATGTTTAATGGCCTCAATTTTTATTGGGTTGCATGAGAAGCCCTGATTTGTCCAATATAGCGGTAGTATTGTGTCGAGGATTTTTTGTGGCGATATATCCTGAATATAATTGAGCGTCATTGATATATTATCGTAGATTATAGATCCCTGACCCATAACACTGAACCCCATTCCTACAAGCATTTGTTGGAAGGTCACATAATTTAATTCCATGGCCGGCAGATCCGCTGAATCGAAAACTCTAATGATATACATTGGTGATGAACTAACTGTTGATATGGAATATCTAATATTCCAATTCGCAGGGATCTGCATGGATGCGAACTGCCCATAATTGCTCATAATATTCACAGCCCTGCTTTTCACTTCTGGTTTCTTAAATCGAATAGACTCTGCAATGCTCCTCAAAGCATGTAAATATGAGTCAAATTTTCCAAGGGGAATTGCGTAGGTTATGGAGAGCCCTACTGAATTCATCTTTACAATCTTTGTTATGGATTCGTAGGGTATTGGATTGAAGAAGAAGATATTGCTCTGCAAAGAATCATCTCCCGAAACAAACCAATAATAGTGAGAAGGATCCACAGATACTACTTCCGCCACATTATCCGAAATCTTGAACAATGGATCACTCATGGGGATTCCCAGGATGCTCGATATTTTTTGACGCTCAAAGATAAACGAATTAAGCATTTCTCGTAATGTTGTCTCCCGCTTAATTCTAAATAGAATAAAAGCCTCACGATTTGTAAT
>JAHKKZ010000085.1 GCA_029856685.1 Candidatus Njordarchaeota archaeon | reverse complement strand
AATTATCTTGTATGAGCTTAGAATTGTGAACTTAACGGCTTCTGTAGGAGCTAAAAGACGCGTCATAAATCTGCTTGTCCCAAATATTCCTACAAAATCCCATTTTCTAATCGCATTAAGCTCAGCCACAAATGTAGATCTGAAGACCCCTGTGACTCTGCTCAATGCATAGAAAAGCTTACCAAAGAAGCCCCTGGGGATGAATGAGAACCCGTATTTAAACTCAAGAATTCGTAGTCTATCTATAAGTCTGCGTACATTTGAATCATATTTCCGGACAACAATTAAGATATCAACATCTGATGCTCTAGATAATTCATTTCTGACCAAAGAACCAAATATGACTATGCTGACTAGGTTATCTCTAAGAACTTTCGTTGCTAGCTTCTTTACATCCTCAAGGTATAACTTCGCTTTTCTGTAAATTGCGTTCAATTCGCTCTCCCAAGCATCCTCAAATTTACAATTGTTTATGCAAAATATAAAATTGAGATTAAGCTCTAATGTAGATGCATTATTGAGTATCTAGAACGCTTATGGACAATGCTTAGGAAGATAGACTATTGTCTAAGAGAAATCTGCGACTAAGATGAGAAACATAAATGCGAAATCCACATATTGTGATATTTGGCTACATATCTAGTCAAGCATGCATATAATTAGGTAGACACATAAAAGTAGGAGTGTGTACAGATGAATCCTTTAAAGCAGAATCTTAGCAGTTCGATCATTCAGCTTATGTCTTCTTATCAAACATTGATATAAATTTGGTATAGGATGGTAAAACCCATCGAGAGAATTTTTAAGATTTTTAGGTGTCTTTTAGCGTGGGGGTTATGATGAAAAAAGTTCTTGTCACATTTAAGACTCGCAATGATGATAAGAAAATAATAGAATCCCATCTAGAAGGCCTAGCGGAAACATATTTTATTGATACTATGGAAGCAAAGGAATTGATGGAGGTACTGCCAAAAATAAACATTATCCTTACTGGAAGCGGACTAGATCTAACACCTGAAATACTCGCAAATCTTAGAAGTATTGAGCTTATTCAGACCCTCTCTGCGGGTGTAGAATACGTGCCATTCTCTGAGCTGCCTGAGAATACGATTATTTGTTCAAATGCTGGCGCTAATGCCATTGCTGTAGCCGAGCATGCCTGGGCTCTAATATTAGCTGCGGCGAAAAAGATTATTTATCATGATACCAACATGAGAAAGGGGCTGTGGAAGCGTAGGGAATATGGAATTCTCCTACAAGGCAAGACAATAGGCATTTTGGGTTTTGGGAATATAGGAAGGAGCATAGCTAGGATTGCTAAGGCGTTTGGTATGCGTATTCTAGCAATAAACAGATCGGGGAGAACAGACATGGATGTTGATTTTATTGGTACTCCTAGGGACATCGAATATCTGCTTAGAAACTCAGACATTCTGGTAATATCGCTCCCCCTAACAAAATATACGAGAGGCATGATAGGTGAGAACGAACTCAGTATGATGAAGCCAAATGCTATTCTAGTTAACATAAGTAGAGGGCCAATAATCGATCAAAAAGCTCTATATGAACATCTAAAGAAAAATCCTAGTTTTGTGGCATGTCTAGATGTATGGTGGGAATATCCGCCCCGAGGCTCAGATAAGGCATATCAAGAATATCCATTTCATGAACTCCCAAACGTTATAATGACACCACACATAGCGGGGTTCGCACCAGAAATAAGGCCAGCCGTTATAAAGAGAGCAGTTGAGAATATTGTTAGGTATCTAAGGGGAGAAAGACCTAAAAACATAGTTCGTCGTGAAGACTATGTGTAGATAATGTTATTGTCAAGCCTTTTTTCTAAGCATCGGCAAAGTTTCATTTCCATATGGTAGCACTAATACTTTTGCATCTGGTTGTTCTGTCAGCAACATATCTAGTGTTTGTTGGGGGTCTTCTATTGGCTGCATCCGATATATTTCGGATATCTCCCTGGGATCGATCTCTGTCTTAATAAATATCCTATATTGGCTTGTAGCTCGGATAATATAGTATGCTTTGTGCGGACCTAAAACAAAGTCTTCGTTAAGTTTTTCCCTAATTATCCTCACCGCTTCTTCTGCTGGCATATTCTTTGTCTTCTGCATCCATTCTTCAAACAGCTTATTTCCAGCCCCCTCTGGGCATGCTGCTAGTAGTATTATTGAGCCTCCAATTTTTGTTGCTTGCTCAGCAAAGAAGAGGGCTTTATGAGACTGGTAGAGATTTATGTCGAAGGGATAGCCCCCAGGGCTTACTACTGTGATGTCAGCTCTTTGTGGTATGTCCACAATATACATTTTTCGTGCGAACTCTATTCCTGCCAAAAAAACATCCTTTAGCTTACCAGCATATATTTTAACTATTTCCCTCCTAGAATTGAGGACCACATTCACAACGAAATCCGCACCAACAATTTCAGCGGCCTCCATGATATCCTCACATACTGGGTTCCCCGAGCAAATACCAGGTTTCGCATCTGGGTGAAACAGCATCGAATGATTTCTGATTATTGTTTCGCGTCCAGCTATTCCAGGTAGAATCGATTTACCTCCCCCTCCAAATCCAGCATAGTAGTGAAGCATGATATCTCCGATCAGAATTTTCAGATCGGCCTCCATGTATAGCCTATTTATGTAGATCGGAGTCCCTCTCGTTGTTTTTCCCACATACACAAGGTCGTCAGAATCTGCATCATGACTTACCCATCTGTAGTTTTTCGCTATGTTCTCACCGAGAAGTTGTATTGCCTCATCTTCAGTAACTGGTCTGTGAAGGCCAGTTGCAAATATTATCGTTATGTCTTCTCGGTGTATTCCTGCTTCATGTAACTTCTTTAAAATTGGGGGGAGGATTACATATGATGGGAGTGGTCTAGTAGCGTCATCAACAACTATAGCAACTCTTCTTTTTCCTTGTGCCAACTCTTGGAGGGGCGGAGTATTCATTGGTTTTTGAAGGACTCTCTCAACCACAAGTGCTGGATCGGATACTCCTGGAACTTCCTTTGGAAGTGCTACCATAAGGAAATTATCGTCGGGGATTTCCAATCGTAAGATGTGATTTCCATATGGAATACTCACAATTGTCATCTTATTTTTCCTCTACTATCTTGATGAGCCTATCCATAAGCCCATAATACTTTAAAACTGCTACTAAAAGCTTCTTAAAAGCTTCATTCACACCCCATCCATACAAGGCTGATGTCTCCACATAGGGAACTTCAAAGCCAAGACTTTTTGTGAGTTTCTCGGCATAGCTCTTTCCCCATTCTGGAGGAACAGAATTTGTAACTTTCTCTCTGAGGTCTATCTTGTTGCCGACAAGAACGAGAGGTCTTTTCTCAATCATATTTCTTCCAGACACATTCTTCCAATATTCATAGATCCATATTGGGATAGACCTAAAGGTTTCTGGCCGTGAAATATCGAAAACGACTAGGGCTGCCCGCGCCCCCATATAGAATTGGGGCCGTATTTCCTGGAAGGTGACAAATTGCCCCGCGAGATCATATAATATCCATTTCACATCGACCCTTACGTTCAGTTCCTCGAGATATGTGTCCCATAGATACACATAGAAATCTGCCCCTATGGTCTGCTTATATCCATGTGTGAATGTTTTCCATAGAAATCTCCTACACAGAGATGTTTTCCCTACAGCACCGTCGCCGATTATCACTACTTTTATTGCAAGTTTTATCTCATGACTCAAGAATGCCCCCCAGTGATAATTGTATAGCTATATTTTCATTTATTTCAACATAAAAATGTGGGTATGTGATTTTTGATATTTTTGTTAGATGATAAAGATAAAAATAGGTAATAAAACTATGTCAAACAAAGCATATGCTGAAGGCTCTGCCCTCCTACTCGATGTGTTTCATAGAATACATTTAAGGGATCTGCCTATCCACAAGTTATCGATTGTGCTTCGCAGAATTATGCGTCGTCTTATCTTAATTGATAGCAAGCTCGAATTAATATTTGAGATAGCCTCGCTCGACGCTGGAAAGTTTGCTATATTCATAAAACAACTTCGTAAGGAAATCCTCGAAATCATACTCCGATCAAACTACAACAAGCTTAAACTTTTGCTGATTCATCTTGCCTACATATGCCCTAAATGCTTTGTGTATTTCATATTAGAATTTAAGGAACCATTGAGCAGGAGGCTTCTTCAAAAACACTTCAACGATATTATACTGCTGGTAATAGAGATCGCACGAGTAAGGGAAGCTCTAGGAATCATCTTCGTTAGAGAGTACCTGTATGTTCTTAGGGAGCTGAGCAGAGGAGAAGGAATAACGCATCTAGGCACAGTTGTTTGGCATATAAATAGGCTAGGATATAAACGTCTTGCGTGGCAAATTTTTGATGGTTTGATTGGTATCTTCATAGAACATACTAAAGATCCAGCAAAAGTTGCGTGGTTGTTGTTGACACTCAATAAAATAGACGCTGATTTTCTAAAATGGGCGATCAACAAACTTCGTTCCTCCTTGATCAACATAATTAATGAGGCTCCAAAGGAGAGGAGAAAAGCTTTTATCTCAATAATTCGTCGAGATAATTCGGTTTTTCAGCAGATTAGCTTTATTATTGGTGATTGTCTAAGTTATCTTAGTGTCTAAAATGTCTGGATGGAAGGATATTTTCAAAGAGACGCTAAGATGCACTCAGTGCAATCTATGCATTCTTGGCTGTCCGATGTTCATGGGAACTCGATACGACCATTATTCTCCTAGGGCAATAATCTTGCTGACAAGAGAATCATATCTACGTGGTGGTGAGATCCCTAAGTTTCTCAAAGATCTAATATTCATATGCAATCTCTGTGGAAATTGTGATGTTCGTTGCCCAGCCAAGATAAGAATCACAGAAGTGGTCAAAATACTTCGTAGCTATGTGCTTGGGAATACATGAAGATATATACAACAACATTGCTTTTACTTTTGAAAGCATTTTGAGGCATATACATGTGTCAGCAATATAATAATTATAACTTGGATTTTGGTTGTTTTTATCAGATTTCGTTTAGTAACAAAATTTTGCTATATTTGTGGTCAGCGGAGTTTTGAGGTGAATCTTTTGGATTCAGAAACAAGGAAATCAAAGATTAGAGATGCTGTATCAAAAGTTCTCTCCGCGGACATAGGGGCTTTCTGTAATGTTTCTGAGAAGAAAACTGGGAAGATAATGATTGTTATAGAGAATTCCAGTAAGCCTGGTAAGGCTGTTGTGAGTGTGCAGGGAGAGCTTACAGATGAGCAAATAGCCAAGGCTAAAGAGATTGTGGAAAGTCTTGGAGGAGACTCACTACAGCTAATTATGGAATTGCCGAAGGAGCAGATTCCTGAGGCTACGGACAAAATACTTTCGGAGCTTCTGGGGACAGAAGAATTTGATATAGAAATAGAACTTGTGGTTGAGTAGTGGAGAGATTTTCTTATTTCAAAATTTATGCTAATATTGGATTGCTTATGAGTGTGTATCGAATGGAGATTTATCAAGTAGCTATCATAGCTTTCATTTGGGCTTTCCTTATCTCTTTCTCCCTCTTATATTTCTACATAAAGCTTGCATGGAAAAAGAGAATCTTAGCTGAGGATGTGCATAAGCCGGCAGGAAGCTTGGTTGCGAATTTGGGGGGAATAGTACTGTTTTCTATTCCAATACTAGCACTACCTATACTTCTCATAGACACCGCTTATCTTGCTTATGATACCTATCTAGCATTAGTCTTATCTACTTTGATAGGTCTTATCGTCGGTCTTATGGATGATATACGGGATCTTGGTCTGATTAAGGCTGGGCTCGTAGCATTTGCTGGAATCCCAATAGTATTGCTACACATATATCTTCCCAGACCATATGTTCCGCTAATCGGACGTACACGGATGACAATATTATACCCTCTCGTAATCTTAATCTTCTTCAGCGTATTTGCGGATGCATGCAATATGATAGACATATTCAATGGTGTGCTTGTGGGTCAAGCACTT
>JAHKKZ010000084.1 GCA_029856685.1 Candidatus Njordarchaeota archaeon | reverse complement strand
TCTATATAGAACCTAAACTCAGCGCTGAAATCGGATTGTATGTCCTTCTTCAGTAATAACTGCGAATACATAAATTCGATATATCCCGTGAAAACAACACTAGAAGAGCTTACATATGGATAGCTCTCCTCATTAGATCTATAATCCCATATGCTTGTATTCAGAACATTGAAATCATCATACAAACTCCAGCTATTAGTCTCGCTTGTACCAATAACATAAATTGATTGGCTCTGTGCGGAAACAAAACCTGTGGCAAGCAGAGAAAACATCAGAACAGAAAGAAACACGAATCTTCTTCCAAAGACCCTCAACCCTGACCCCCATACATTTTAGGGGCAAACGCTAACAAATACTTTTATTGGTAATAAGAGAAAGAGGTATATATTAGTTCTTCCGCGGCTGGGCTTCGGTGCTTCTCCCTAGAATCTATCTTCGGCAGAAGTTTGAGGTATTGAGAGACAAAGGTTTTGTTATTGGTGCGACTAGAGAGCATATTCACATTGGATTTATATAATAAATTTTATCTTAACTCAATAAAAATCTTGGAGGTGTCGATATTGCTCTCCGAAATACCGATTCTCGTCGACAAAATTTCAAAGGAGAATGTAAACAAACAAGCTCTCAGGACCGCAATAATAGCTGAGCTCGATGCAGTAAACCTATATGAACAGTTGGCTGAGATGGTTTCTGATGAGAGAATCAAGAAGGTTCTTCTCGACATAGCTAAGGAAGAAAAGACTCATGTCGGCGAATTCTTAGCACTATTACTCCTCCTTGATAAGGAGCAGGAAGAGGAACTAGCAAAGGGAAGAGAGGAGGTCAAGGAGATCCTTGAGGGCTAGGCTCCAAAATAACTATCCTTTAATTTTTATGTTTCTGGATTTATATATTCGTTATAAGGTGGTGTTGTCTTGGAGATATCTGATATATGGGCATCCATTTTTGAGACTATTCAGTTTAAGCTGATAGTTGCTTTTATTGTGGGGAGTATTATTGGGTTAGAAAGGCAGTTCACAAAAACCCGTGAGACGGAAAGCGATATTCCGGGTGTCAGAACTTTTGGCTTGATTAGTCTTCTAGGCGCCGCTGCAACCATAATTGAGTTTGAGTTTGGTATTCCATACGTTATAATTGTGTCATTTCTAGCTGTGTTATTGTGGACTATGCTGTTCCTACTTTACGATATCTTTGTTAGGAAGGAGATTTATGAGACCACAGCCATCGCAGTTTTTCTTGCTTATATGTTGGGTATCTTCGTTGGTATCGGTATGTTCTACTGGGCTATTATTCTGTCGGTGTTCATAACAGCTATACTGTCATCCAAGCATGTTGTGAAGGGCATCTTGGCCTCGCTGGAGTATAAGGAGATAACCTCAGCACTAACAATCGGTCTCTTAGCTCTTGTGATACTCCCAATAATACCTCCGGTGAGGATACTCGGTATATTGGATCTTCAGCTCTACTTCATATTCCTAATCTTCATTTTAATGATACAGTTCTCAGGCTACATGATAATCAAATATCTTGGTATGAGGAAGGGCTTCGTTATGTTTGCTAGTATAGGTGCTTTGGTTCATAGTGAAGCAACAACGGTCGAAGTGACAAGGATATACAATAAGTTTAAATCTAAAATCTCCGTAGCTTTTACAACCACAGCTATAATCGCAATAATAATGACTCTTATACTTAGAACCCTGCTCTATTTAATAGTGCTTGCATTTATGATGCCAACAATAATATATCTCTACGCAATAGTAGTAGCGCCAAGCATAATGATAGGAACCATATACCTATTTTTCAGACTACGTAGATATAATATTCCTACTGAGGGGAAAATAGAGATTATTAAGAACCCACTATCGTATAGAGAAGCAACAAAATTCTCCTTGATACTATTCATAGTTAGCATAGCACTAATCCTCATAGAAACTCTTAGCCCCCAATACTCATTGTTGGTCGCTTTTGCAAGTGGCTTCTACTCTGTCAGCGGTGTTGAACTCGCAGTAATATCTCTTCTCCTAGCAGAAAAAATCTCGACAGAAACAGGTTTATTATTGCTGATAGCCGCACTAACAGCAGGTATAATAAACAAGGTTATCTATGTTAAGTATGGAGGAGGCGATAGAAACCTCATAATTCGGGTTTTAATACACATAATAAGTTTCGTAGTGGTGCTATTTGCCAGCTATCTAATAACCCTAAATTTCCTGACGATTTAGAAATCAAACCTATCGAAAACTCATCATTTGGATAGTATCATGAATTGTTGGGATAGAGAGCGACTTTGCAAGTTTGTGACATGACCTTCATTATCGTCTCCATCATCCTTCCGTTGTTCTGAGCACTAGTGAGTTTTTAGTTGTTTTGTTTCTGTTTCTCCTTCTTTTGGTGTTGATCGTTAGTTTGATCTCTCTAGTGCCAATCACCATATACCAGGAGCCACCAAATTGGCTAACAAAACCAGTTTCGCGACTATATTAATAATACTCATCTTTGGTATTTTCGGAAGTAGTCTAGCTAACTGTATTTTTCCAACAAATTATGACACCATAGCGATTTTTCATTAATAATTTCCTCAATTATTCGTTACTTCCCATAATAACTAAAGCATTCTTAAATTTCCCTAATCCTCCAATAAATGCTCTTGAATGTGCGTCTCCTTTATATATTTTAGTGGTGAGCTAGAAAATCTTTGGGGCACTGCGGATCTCTCCCGCTTAGTTTTCCAGTTAACGCATATACTATTCCTCTGCATCCATAACAATACATAACGTATTCACATTTGGAGCACTCAGAGAGGTTCCTATTTCTTAGTTGTTTCATTATTGGATGATCAAAATAGATTTCGATTAGAGAGTTTTCTTTGATATTTCCTAGAGGTATTGGAAGTCTTCTGCAAGGCAAAATTGTTCCATCGGGTAGTAGTGCGAAGCCTATGTGGCCTGCCGAGCATCCTCCCGGGATCTTGTAGATTATACCCCAGAATGGTTCGCGCTTCACAATATTTACCTTGGTCTCTATTCTCAGTAATCTTTTCATGATATTCGCTATTTCTTTTGATGACAGCATTAGGTTGCGAAGCTCTTCGCCATGGCCTATTGGGACGAGCCTTTGGAATGATATTCTTTTAACCCCAAGTATTTCTGCAAGTTTTACTAATGCTTCGATATCACCTATATTTCTTTTTGTTAGGGTGACCATTACCGTTACTTCAATCCCAGCGCGAACTAAGTTCTTAATACCCATTACTGCTAGTCTGAAAGTGCCTTTTCCTCTTATGTACTCATGGTTTTCTCTTAGACCATCTAAGCTTACCTGCACATATTTGACACCCATTTTCTTTATCTTCTTGGCGATACTCGGTGTGATTAGGGTTCCATTTGTTAATATTCGTGGAACAATCTTCTTTCTGCGAACTAATCTTATAGCATCCCAGATCCATGGCCACAACAATGGTTCCCCACCACTAAGATAAACAGTCCCTCTGACCCTAAGTAGGTCCAGCAGCTCCCTGAAGTTATCTATGGCCTCTACAAATAACGAAAAATCCATATCAACAGCTTTTGTTTCAACATAACAATGTTTACATCTAAGGTTACATCTTTCTGTCACCTGAATCTGAAAATAAAAGGGATAGTTCAAAGAGAATACTAATGGAAAAGGCACATCAGCAAGGGGATAATAGTTTAGCCTCCGCAACCTCCACAGCCACCACAGCCTCCACAGCTACCACAGCCTCCGCAACCAAAGCATCCGATAGATCCTGTTTCTCCAGAAGATTTAGGGATCCATCCCGAAAATAGGCCATGACACTCCTCTAAGTCGAAGACACTCTTTATTTCATCTATAATCTGCTTCATAACACCTGCTACCCTGGAATACAATTTTTTATTCCGTTTTTCCAGTATCCCTATATCATCTGGAGTGTCAAGACCCTTCGCTGACAAATATTCGAGTAAATAATCGCTTTTGACTATAGCATCTATGGGGAGATTTTCAACTTCCTTAGCATAGATCATTGCTAATCTTGTATATGTTCTGCTGACAAAAACGAGAAAGATTATTAGGGTTACTAGCCAAACAAATAAGAATTGTAAAGCATAATTTACTATGAGTATGCCTGAAAACAAGCCTAGAACAGAAAGAAGATAATTTGTTTTTCTGAAGTTTCGTATAAATCCCTCCTCTCTCAGATCCATTATAAGTTGATCCGTACATAGTTTGATCTGTCGCATATTGCGGATCTTGCCGCTGGCCAGTCTCTCATGCTTTCTTATTTCTCTAGATAACTTAATAAGTTTCATCGATCTTAGTCTTGAAACAAAGAACGCTTGTACTGCCGCTTTTTGTAGCCCTTTCATCATCGCAACGTAGTATGATGATGGATAAGATTGTACACCCATAAAATCCCTAGTAGTTGTACGGCCTAATAGGCTTGTAGCTGCGATTATCGCCAATCCCACAATGCATATTACTAGTACTAATTGGTCATTCATGTTATTCGTGAAGCTTGAGAATTCCAATACAACATCCCTATCAAAGTTTTCAATTGCTATCACCTTATAGCTTCCTAGGACATGGTAGTTCACATCTGAATAAATCTTCACATCTCTAGGAACCCAAACCCTAAGAAGTTTTTTCTTAACTGGAATCCTAAAATACCCTATGTTTAGGAGCTTTAGAATATCCCTATTTAGGGATCTCGTTATACCATTCACCATTCTAAATCTGACCACTACGATTCTCGCCTCACCGTCATGCATAGGATTATCAAAGCGCCAACCAACTTCGACATAGGCTCCATCCTCAACCACATGGGTGTGGAGCATTGAGGTATTATCGTATGCCTCAACATCACATATAAAGGATTTAAAGCTAGGCATTAGAAACTGCTTAAAACCATACCTTTTTGTCCCCTGCCAGACCTTATACACAATTATTAGTTGAAATGAGAGGTCACAGTTCCTGTAGCAATAAACGTCAACAGTGTAGTTCTCCACATAGTAAGATACGTCTTCACGAATATCTCTGTAGGGATCCTCTTTATCATAATAGACGGCGTGGATATAAATATGCACGGCAAAGTAGCCAATAAGAAAAAGAATCAAACTCGAAATAAATATAACCGCCTTAACAGAGCGGTAGAGATCTCTCATAAAAACACCCATAAGTCAATATAATCCCCTAAAAAATACAATATTGACGTATAACTATTATTAAATTTTTATTTTGAGTTTTTAGCTTCAGAAAATATTGTCCAGGTGCATACTTCATGAGAAGAAATGCGTATATTATCCTCATAATTCTAGTTATTCCCATTCTATGCTGCGATTATGGAGTCTCGGATTACCATTCGAATATAGTGCCTGGTGAACACAACATATCTATGGTACAAAGCTATGGCGAGGCGGATGCGGACACAACTTATAGGCCAATGGGCTCACTGAGAGAGCATCAAAACTATAGCCTATTTTATGTTCCGCATTACTATCAGGAAAGATCGTATTCCTGCGGCGAAGCATCTCTTAGAATGCTCTTCGCTTATTGGGGTCTATACGTATCAGAGGAGCTCATAGGAGCCGTAGCAAATTGGGATCCCGAGTACGGAACATACAATACGGATCTGCTAAGAGCGGCGCATTTCAGTTTTCTGAGCACAGCTATCCAGAACTCCAGTCTGCGTGGATATCCGCATAGAAAGATTGGTTTTCCAGCATTTCAAGCTTGGTACATGACAATTGAGGATCTCAAACACCTAGTGGATGAAGGCATACCTATTTTGGTTCTTACAAGCTATGATTATGGGCGTTATGGGCATTTCAGAGTTGTTAAGGGATACGACGATCAGAATAAGAGGATAATTCTTCACGATCCTTGGTACTCAAAAATGCCGTATGCTGGGCCTAACATATTTATTGACTACGACAAATTCTATGACCTCTGGGAATATAGTAGCTACTGGGGCATGGCTATTGTTCCATGGAAAATAGACTATACTATCGAGGGATTAGCACCAAATAGTGCATTCACTCT
>JAHKKZ010000083.1 GCA_029856685.1 Candidatus Njordarchaeota archaeon | reverse complement strand
TATCTATCTAATCTAAGAAATATACTTTCTCAACATAAAAACGATTTTCTAGTATTCATATTTGATGAGATTGACCGCAAGATTACCTCATATAGAATTGAGATATTCCTTCTTCTTCCTATCGCCCTACTACTTGCTTCTAAGAGAGGAGTTATTGTTGTTGCTTTTCGCTCCTCTTGGGCTGATGAGTATCTTATTCTTAAGCGAAACATAAATAGACTTATTAACGAACTATCCAATCTGTTAGATGTTAGGGAGTTTGTACAAAACCGTATGGTCTCCATGAGCGATCCTGTTGTGCTATCTAATCTATCTTTTGATGGCTGCCATTTCCTAGCAAAAAGCGTGGTAGTGAAGCAATTAGGATATAATCTCGATGATAGGAGAATTTTGGAGATTTCTAAGAGAATCTACGAATTTAGCAAGGGGCATCCACTAACATTTCTAACACTTCTTAATAGGGTTTTGTGTAGAGAACCAGCGCAGCGAATATCATTGGGTAAAGGAAGTTTGGAGAATTTTCTAAATATAATACAGAGCGAGATCGAAGAACTACTAATTGATCTAAGAAGAGAGAATAGATATGATATAATGTATTTCCTAGTACTATTATCGCTTTGTGGTGGTGCTGCTAATATTCGTTTTATATTTAGATTAGCACGTAGTCTGGAGATCAGAATCAGCAGAGCAATATTTCTTGATAGTCGCATAAAGTTCTTTATAAAGATGAAAAACTCATCCGTAGAATTTTCCCACCCACTTTTCCTCGAGGTGATCCTACAGAAGATACTTCCACAAATAGAAATGATACTTCCACGAGATCAGATCCATATAATTGTGAGAAAAATTTGGAGAAGGAGGCCTAGAGAAGCTCTGATACTATCTCTACTCATCGAAGATTTTGATTTCTGGTTCAAACTCCTAGTAAGGATTTATAGGGCTACACTCTTAGACGATATTCTGTCACTCACAAACCTAGTAGAACTGCTACTAAACCTATATCGCATTTATACTACGTTAATCTCAAAAGGTCTGCTAACACTTACAACACACTACTGCAAATTTGTTAATATGCTTGCAGAGCTTCTACTTAAGATGGGCGATCAGGAAACTCTAATCAATATTCTCGAAAATTCCGTCAAGACGTACTGTACCCCAGAGAGAATACCCATAAGTTTATGGCTAAGAATGAGCTCTAGACTTCTCCCAGCATATAACTATATTGGCCAATATAGCAAAGCACTAGAAGTTGCTGAGAATCTCAAGAAAACTATTTCTACAGCGAAAGAGATTCCACCAGAAATATGGAGCATACTAGCGATTATTAACTATAATGAAGGTATAAGTTTGGATGCTATGGGAAAACCAGATGAAGCAATAAAAGCATACTTTAAAGCTTCGCAGTGTCTTGAGAAGGTGGGCTATAGCTTCGATTATATTCATTTTGGTGACAAATTGATTCCAGTAGCCAAATTTGAAACCGCGAGACGTATCCCTGACCCAATAATACGTTTCATTTATCTACTAATACATAATCAAGTAGCACAATATGTGAATAGATATGATAGAAACCTCGGATTTGAGCTAAAAAGCAGGTTTCTAAAAACCGTGGAGAAGCTCATAGAGATCTATCCTAAAGACCTATCAATAATCCAGCTCCTAATAGCGGCTCATCTAAGGATATGCATAAACTACATTAGTATTAGCGACTTCTCAAAGGCGATGTATCATGCTCAAGAAGCTGCTAAATTGGCTGAGAAATACAATATTAGGATTCTACTTGGAACTGCGTATAGTCGATTAGCTAGTATCCATAAAGCACTTAATAATCTTGAGGAGGCCCTCAAATGGATTGATAAAGCTTGTGATGCGTATGTAAAGATTAGATATTATCAAGAATATTTACCTTGCGCATTAACTAAAATTAGAATACTTATGGAATTGGGAAGATTAGAAGATGCTGTTAAGGAACTGGAAAGTGAACATCTTAAGAGTGCTATAAGGCTCGTCGAAAACAACAAATTATTGGCTGAGTATAACAAACTTGTAAGCCAACTTAAGCCTTGGGGAAGAGAAAATGCGGGATGAACGCAAAATCGGAACGATAATAAAAGACTATATCATATGTGGGCCTTTCCCAAGAGAAATCCTTTTATTTGATGGGGCGGAATCCTTCTATAAGGATTTTTTATTAGAACTTGGGGGGGAACATAAGGCTATATTCAAAGAAGATATGAAAATTGAGGGAGCAAAGTGCTTTAGAATAAGCACAGACGATGGGGTTGTTGATCTTGCTGAGCTTTTTGGGGAGGAATTTAAGAAGTACTGGAAGCTCAGATTTGGAGTCGCGTATGCTTATACTCAATTTTACGTTGAAAAACCCTGCAAAGCGGTGTTTCTACTCGGAGCAGAGGACTATGCGACTGTCTATCTAAATGGTAAAAGGATTTTTACCACTCACGTAGCTAAGAAATACAAACATGGGTTCCACGCATTCGGAGCATATCTAAGAAAGGGCGTCAACCACATACTGTTAAAGATAGGGAGATACGCTGGGAGATGGCTATTCTCATTAGAGATTATTCCAACAACAAAACCAATATATGTAAATACTAATAGGATCGTAGCACCGCAGATAATAAAAGGTGAGAGAGCCAAGATATGGGTGGGTATCCAAATTTTAGCTCTAGATAACATTAAGCGCTTGAAAATAACATGTGAAGAGGACGATGTGTTCTGTGAATCAACTACAATTCTTAACGACATAAAGGAGTTTGAGATACTAAATATTCCTTTGTTAATAGTGTCTAAAAGGAAGGTGGAGATGGATAAACCAATAAACGTTAGAATAACTATATGTGCAGACGAGTTCATGGATGAGCTTATCCTACCATTAGAAGTTACTCCCCTAAAGAAAGGAGCCCACATAGTTCTTACATATAGATCTAAGGCTGATAACTCCGTGCAGATGTATGGCTGTAAACTTCCAACGGACGATACAAATAAGAAATTTGCGATGATTGTTGCTCTACATGGTTTCAAGGGCATCCCCACTCTCTCGCAGGTATTCGGAGATAAAGACTGGTGCATCATAATATCCCCTACAGCTAGAGGCGAGGTTCCATACCAAGAGATAGGATTAATAGAAGTTTTGGAGGTAATTCAAGAAGCCAAAAAGAGATTTAATATTGATGAGGATAGGATATTCCTATTAGGCCACTCAATGGGCGGATATGGCACATGGCTCATAGGCTCTCTTTTTCCACATAAATTCGCTGCTATTGTACCTCTATCATCCAGAGGGGATCTATCCTACAAGTTGGAGAAAATAAGGAACCTTCCCAGTTGGGCGGGTGTTGTGGAGCTTATTGAGCGGTACAACCCGATAAACTTCGTTGAAAACTTGATAGCAACACCAGTCTTTATTTCTCATGGATCTGAAGACCCGATAGTTCCTGTGGATGAGTCAAGAAAAATGGCAAAGGTACTCACTAAACTTGGTATCGAACATATATATGAGGAAGTAGCCAATAAGCCTCATGTCTGGGGTGAAGTTAGACCTAGAAGTCGCTATGGTCTTGAGGCCGTCGATCGTGAATCCATTGAGCGATTCTTAATCCAAAAGAAAAGAAAAATCCCAACGAAAATAATTGCAAAAACTCTTGATCCTCGCTTCAATCTTTTTTGGTGGATAGAGATAAACCGTATGAGTTCTAAACAAGCATTGATTGAAGCTGAGATCGTAGAGCAAAACAAAATTATTATAAGGCGAGTTATGGGTATCAATGAATTCTCTATTAGAATAAGAGACCTGGTCTCCTTCGGACTTATAGATCCAACAGAAAATATAGTAATAAGATTTGCTGATCTGAACACCAACATAATTTTAGACAAACTATCAAAAAGTATTAATAGACTCAGTATAGCATTCGATGAGAACAAAAATATCTTGGTTAAGCTGGATGAGAACATACGTATGAAGTATTGTCAGGAGAAGTGTAGTATCACCACAGAGATCGTATCTGCCTCCAAACAACCAGAACTTAGAAAAGCTCCTCCGGTTTGCGGCCCATTTATGGATATTTTTAACTCTCCTACGATACTAGTACCGGGATCTGCCAAATTTGCAGAGCTAAATATGAAAATAGCAAGACATCTTCAGCATTGGTGGGTCGACTTCGCAAACGGTTTCCTGAAAATATTCTATGACTATGAAGTACTAGAAAACAAGTACTTTAATAACTATAACATTTTGTGTATAGGTGGCCCCGAGGTTAATAGAGTCGTGAGTCATGTGATAGATACCATCCCAATCCGAATTGAAGGCAATACTATATCCATCGATGATCTCACATTTAAAGGGGAGGAATTTGGAGTCGCCCTCATATACCCCAATCCTCTAAACAAAGCTAAGTACATAGCGATTCTTGGCTCAAATAGTGCCTTATCAATAGAAGCTTTAGAAAGACTAGACCCAACTCTGATCCCAGACATACTGATTTATGACTCAAGATTTCTAGGTGTAGATCTGAGAGGTGTTGTATATTCTAAATTTTTTGATGAAAACTGGAAATAAATTAGTATCCGAGATTCTCCTATATAGCTTTTAATTTTATTTTCATTTAATATTTAGCTTGTACGGTGTGTTTTCAGTGCGTGAATCCCCCTTTGTTTTTGAGGATGCTGTTCCAAAGGAAAAATTTTTTGATAGAGAGGAGGAAATTGAGTTTTTTGTTCGTAATCTTCGTGTTAAAAGGAAGATGCTTCTATGTATTGTTGCACCTTTAAAGTATGGGAAGAGCAGTCTGATGATGAGGTATTTTGAGATTCTTAGGAATAGGGAAGATATAATACCCATATATGTTAACCTCAATGAGGTTAAGAGGCCGCTGAGATTTATTGTGGAGAAGCTATACGATTTTGGGATAGACCTTAGAAATTATTATGAGGAAGCCCTAAGGGGGGGTGAACTCTTCAAATTATTCGATGCACTAAATAGTATTCTGGAGAAGGATGATCGATGGTTGTTCATATTGTTTGATGAATTCCATTTACTCCCTGAATTGGTTAGAAATGAGGGAATTTTTAAGAATATGTCTGATGATATAATCTACACATTTTTCAGAGGATTTGCTGAAGGCCGAAGAATAAGCTATATTGTTTGTGGTTCCGCTGTAGAGCCATTAATGCGTGCTTTAGATGTATGGGGTGGCAGGTTCCAAATAATATATCTTGGTCCATTTGGTGAAGAGGATGCTATTTATATGATAAAGAAACTTTTTGCTGAGGGCGGCACGGAAATAAGTGATGAGTACGCAAAAATAATTGCTGAGTCTGCCGGTTATCACCCATTCTACATACAATATATGGGACATCAGATATACGTAATGGGAGAAATAAATAGAAGAACAATAAGATCCGCAAAGCGAAGGCTCTATGAGTTCCTATCACCAATATTCCTTAGCTATTTAGAAAAAATACGTAGGATGGGTAGAGAGTATATTGAGGCTATAGCAAGACTGATAAATGATGAGCCGCTAAGTGTGGAGGATAGAATCGCTCTCGCTAATCTGGTGAGAATGGGCATACTTAGACCTAGAAATGCAAGATTTGATTTTGTGGATCCTCTGTTTAGGAGATATATGGAGCAAGTTATTAACAATCTAGAACCGTCGGAAGTGATAGTAGATGGTCATTGGGCGGAACGTATTGTTGGAAACTATTTGCTGAGGAGAGGATTTCTCCCATATTATTCGCATGATAGCCGCGGAGCGTTTGACATATATGTTAGGATCGAGGATATTGATGTTGGAATACAGGTTAGGTATACGTCGAGTGGGGTGATATATCTGTCTGATGAAGATTCCAGGAATATACTACTGGAAGCCAAAAAAATGAAATGGGTTCCTATATTGGCTATAGTAGGAAAAAAATTAAGGTTTTTCTCGGAGATACGTGCTAGAAAATACATAATTGATGAGGGATATACCGATATAGTGCAAGCGATAGAAGCTTTCGAAAGATAAAATATCTGTTATCAAATTTCACTACAATGGTAAATGAAGACTTCTATAAAACCACCCTTTATGTGAAACATATCTCCTTATCTAGCCAAAAGTTTTAATGAACATCCTACAATTCCCAACTTATAAAAAAGTTCTCTCTGGGCCCTAT
>JAHKKZ010000082.1 GCA_029856685.1 Candidatus Njordarchaeota archaeon | reverse complement strand
TCTGTATTGGTATTGGCCCGCCATGTCCCATATTGTTATTCTTGCTTCTATGTCTGGTAGTATTTCTAGGTGTGCCACGAATATGTCTGCTCCTATTGTTGCTTTGTAGCTTGCTTCGAATCTAGCTTCTATGAAGCTTTTTATCAGTGTTGTTTTTCCGACAGCCGCTTCTCCGAGGACTATTGCTTTTAGGTTTATTAGTTTCTTGACGATTTTTGACACCAGAGGCTATCTATATTTGGATTTTAGCTATCATTAATCTGTATTGTTATGGTGTTTATATCCTATCATCTGCTCATAAGACCAAACATTGTGGTATATATAGCATCATACTAATTTGACTTATTTTGCATTTACATATTTGGAATTTAAACAGGTGCTTTCCTATGCCCAAAGTGAAGATTGATGTAGATGCATGCATTTCGTGTGGCGTATGCGCATCCATGTGCCCAGATGTCTTCGTCATGGATCCTGAAACTGGGAAGAGCAGCGTGGTTGAGAACTTCAGGGTTGGAGGAAACAAGGCTGAGGGCGAAATACCTGCGGATCTTGTTGATTGTGCTAGGACCGCTGCTGACAACTGCCCTGCGACCGCAATCACAGTTGAGGAATAGTCCGTATATCTCCTTCTTTTTTCTTTATGATCTTCTATTCGTTGTGATGCTGATTAAGATGGATGATAATATTCTTCGTGCTGTTGGGGATCTTAGGAGGGGTCGTCCTGTCCTTATCTTTGATTTTGAGGATCGTGAGCGTGAGACTGATATTGTTTTTTTGGCTGAAACCGTAGATTATAGGAGTGTCCAGGTGCTTAGGAGGGATGCTGGTGGGCTTATCTGCATCGCCGTTCATAATGACATTGCTGATGTTTTGCGGCTACCATTTCTCCGTGAGCTCCTTAAGCTCCACTCGGGGAATCTTGAATGCATATATACTAAGCCTCTCCCATATGATGAGAGATCCTCCTTCTCGATAACCATAAACCATGTGGATACTTTTACTGGGATCACCGATAGGGATAGGGCTCTTACCATCTCGAGGTTTGGCCAGCTATGTAGAGATTTTTGGTCTAAGCGGATAGATGCGGAGACTCTTAGAGACCGCTTCATAAATGAGTTTCGTTCTCCAGGACATGTATTCCTTCTCCGCGCCGCGAAGAATCTTATTTTTGATAGGACTGGACACACGGAGTTGTCCTTAGCGCTGGCATTGCTTGGAGGTCTGACTCCATGTACTGTTATAGCGGAGATGCTTGGTGATGATGGATACTCCCTCGGACCTAAGGATGCGAGGAGATATGCTGAGGAGCACGACTTAGTTTTCTTGACTGGAAAGGAGATTGTTGAAGCGTATAAGAGGCGTTTCTCCCGTGGCTAGGATGAAGATAGGTGTTATTGATACTACATTTGCTAGGGTGGATATGGGTAGTGTTGCTGTCGAGGAGATAAAGAAGCTGGAGCCCACGGCGGAGATTATTCGGTGGACCGTTCCCGGAATCAAGGATATTCCTGGGGCCGCGAAGCGTATGATCGATGCTCATGGTTGTGATGGTCTTATTGTTCTTGGTTGGGTTGGTAGGGAGTTTGTGGATAAGCTGAGCTATGTTGCTTATAGTGTAGGGATAATGCTTGTTGGTATTTTTACTGGAAAGCCAATAATAGATGTTACTGTTCACGAAGATGAGAGTGATGATCCAAAAAAACTAAGGGAAATAGCTATCGATAGGGCGAGAAAGCATGCTAGGAATCTTGTTTATATACTTAGGGATCCCAAATATTTGACAAAGTGGGCGGGAAAAGGTCTTCGACAAGGATATCCAGACGTCGGACCCATAAAGTAGGTCCATCCCCTATTATCTGTAGACAAGACCGTCTACTGAGGGATAAGCGAATCGGCTGTTCTAAATCAAAGTAAGAAAAATGTGTCTCAGAGATAAACCATTTTGACTCAGTGGACGGTCCCTTTGTAGACTATAGGTTTTATTGTTTTTGGTCTTCTTGAAAGGTATTGGCTGAGATATGTTTACTCAATTTGCTATTTGGATCTACCAAAAGAAAAGTAGCTTTGTAGCTATCGGGGATAAGAATGGAGGGTACTGAGTTTTATTCTGAGCCAGATAATATCTACGAAAAGTTGAGGGAGCTATCATTCCTTAGTATTATTATTTGTGGGAGTAGTGTTCCTAAGGGTAGGGATTTGAAAACATGTTTAGCTAGGGGGAATATTAAGGATGTCCTTGAGCAATGTGAATCTGGATGCGAATCTAGGGATATATGTGGGTTATATTGGCGTCTTAAAATCGCCGAGAAACTCATGGAAAGAAAATATGGGACACCATTAGTTATGGAATTGGAATTCGCCAAGGCAAACTTATTGCAACATGGAGCATTTATTGATCTGCTGGAGGACGCCATAATTAATCAGCGGGAGAGAGATCGTATGCTAATTATCATAATAATACCCGAGGAGGGGGGCATAGGACCGCTCACAGAGTTTAATGTATTTTTCTGCTCGGAGCTTAAGGATAGAATAAGACTAATCGTGCATAGGAAATATAATCCCTTGTATATTGAGGATGACAAAATGGGTTATGCCAGCGCAAGATATCTAACATTTTTAGGTCGTGTTGGTTATTTATTTGTGTTTGATTCATATGAAGAGTTACCGCTTTTGGTTAGGAGAATTGTTGAGGCTGAGAAGAAAAGAATTTCTGCGGAGAGAATGAGGTAGTATTCTTTTGAACTATTAAGATTTATTTTAATAATTATAAAAAAATTAAATTCATTTTGAGGCGAATTCAAATGCCACCTAAATATGCTAATAGAGAAGATGGTCAGGAGGTTGCAGAGGACATATATTATTATCTAGCTCCTCTTTCAAACAAAGTTAGGATAATGATAATGCTTATTTTGGAGAGAAATGGGGGGCGTCTCTCATTTACGGAGATTCATCAAAAGCTAGTTGAATGTGGTATGGTGATATCTAAGCCTCAGCTGGCTTATCATCTGGGTATACTTAATAATGTTGGGCTTATTCAGCATAGATTTGTGAGACGAAGCCCTCAGTATTCAGAGTATAAATTGACTAGAGTAGGACAAAAAATTCTAGATATTGCAAGAAAAATAGCGCAGATAGCTAAAAGAAACAAAACTAGTTAAATGCTAACGTTTTTCTTTTGGCTGAGTACTATTTAGGTTAATTAAAATATTTTATCAGATACTAGTCCTGTTGCTTGTTAGGTGGGTTTAAGAATGTCTTCAGTTGATTTTGTGGAGTATGTGTATCTGCTTAAGCTGGTTCGTGGTGTTCTTCTCGCGAAGTCTGCTGTGGGTGATGATGTTAAGAATTGGTTGAGGAGGGCTATTCGTTGGAGGCCTGTTGGTGTTGGTGGTAGGACTAGGAAGGTTCTTAGGAGGTCTGGGTTTAGTTCTAAGTCTGTGCTTAGTCTTGTTTATGCTTTTCAGAGTCATAGGGATATTTCGTCTCTTCTTGAGGGGGCTGGGCTTTGTGGGGAGCTTGCTGAGGCTCTTGTTCTCTCGTCGACATATGTTGTTCCTCTAGTCATTTTGGATATTGAGGCTTTGGATGAGCTTGTGAGGAGGAGGCTTATTGTTTCTAGTGTTAGGTCTGATGTTAGGGTTAAGGATAGGATGGTTAAGCTTCATCTACGCATATCTGAGTATTCTATGAAGGATAATTTCTACGACCTTATCATGCGTGCTAGGGATGCTATTATTGGGGGGAGGCTTGACGCTGAGCTTCAGCACAGAAAGAATTTCTGTGAGAGGGATCTTAAGAGGTATTGGAGGATAAATAGGGGTAAGGGCAGACCCGTGGTAGTGTATATAGATCCGTTGAGAGCTCTCCGTAAGAAGGTTGATGATTTAAAGGAGATACTATCTGCGAGTAGAGAGGCTGCTCTGGGGCTTGGGATCTGTGTTGGTGTTGTTATTCCAAATATGCTTACTGGTGAGGAGAAAAAAGTTAGTAATGGCTAGCTGGAAAGCTTATTTTTAAGCTCTATGGCAGGCTTAAACTCTGGGTCTATCCTTAGTGCTCTCTCAACGAACTTCATGGCTTCTTTCTTCTTTCCTATTCTAGCCATGAAGCTTGCTCTTAAGTACCAGGCGTTGGGGTCATTTGACCTTATCTTTGTGAGCATTTCGTAGCATTGTGATGCCATTGCTATGTCTCCTCGCTTCTCATAGATCTCAGCTAGTTTCTGCCACGCATCTATGTATGTCATGTCTATCTGGACTACTTTCTCGAGTAGTTGTAGGGCTTCGTCTTCGTTTCCCTGTTTCAGTAGGAGTTCTGCTTTGAGGTATTGGTATAGTGGTTCTTCTGGGTCTCCCTCAATCGCTTTGTTGAGTATGTTCATTGCTTCGTCCATTTTATCTAGTTTCCCTGCGGATATCTCTATGTATCTTGAGAATGCTTCTTTGTTTTCTGGCTCTATTTCGAGTATCTTTTTGTATATCTCAACAGATTCCTCATATTTATTCTGTGTCTCTAGGAGCTTAGCCTTATACTTCATGGCATACGTATCCTTTGGATCCATCTCCAATACTTTATCGCAACATTTAAGCGCTAGGTCTATTTTCCCAGCTTCCTCCGCAGTCCTAGCCTTCCAGAACCAGAACAGTTTTCTGCGGGGATCTATCTCGATTATTATGTCATATGAGGCAATAGCCTCATCATACCTATTTAGATGCTTTAGGACGCTCACTCTCTTGTTCCATGCGAATACATCATCTGGGGATAATCTTATGATTTTGTCGAATGCTTCTAATGCCTTATCATATTCGCCTAGTCTCTCATATATGTGGGCTAATGAGTACCAGCCCGATGGGAATGACTCATCAGCTTCCACGGCCTCTATGAATTTCTGTTTTGCTTTCTCGAATTCCCCTTTTGCTTCTAGTTCTCCACCGACCCTAACTAGGTCGTCCGCTCTTCTTGACATTTCTCTCGCTTTTATTGTGAGCTCAGTACCTTTTTCGCGGTTCCCGATTCTCTCCTGTATGTCTCCTAGGAGAGCCCATGCTCTCGAGAAGTTGGGGTGTTCATTGACTATTCTGTTTAGGAGATCTGTTGCTTGGTCAAATCTATTGGTTTCCGCGTAGAGACGGCTGAGATGATATCCTGCTTCATAGTATGTTGGTTCTATTCTTATTGCCTCCTCGAGGTTTCTTATTGCTCCTTCTAATTCTCCTTTGTTTGCAAGTAGTATTCCTTTTAACGCAAGCTTTATTGCTTCTGCTGATATCCCACCAATCCTCAATAGAATCACCTTACGACTCACATCAAATTCAGATTAAATTTGTTAATTATAAATTATAAGCATAGTCACATTATTTTTTGGTTCTCATCAGCCTGCGATTGATAGTCTTAGGCTTTGGATAAACTCAGCTATTTTTCTTAGGTAGTATCTGTATTCGCTTTGATGCTTCATTATGTAGCTGTAATTTAACCCTGCCTCTGTGTGGAGACGCTTAGTATATTCAGCCACTGTTCTTATGCTTCTAATGACCTTGGGATCCCTCTCATTGACTCTTGGATTCGTGGATATGAACATCGCAAATTCGTTGTCTATTGGATATATCAGGAATTTCTCTGTGGCTATGCTCCAGGCTAGTGGGAGTTTTTCTTTGAGAACCCAACTTGTTGGATGTAGTGACTCTATGTTCTTTATGAGTGCTAGTAGCGATGGATATACCCTGTCTATTTCGCTCATCGTCAGACTTCTTTTTCTCGTGAAATCATACATCCCAAGTAGTGTTCCTCTGGCTATTATCCCTATGCGCCGAATACGGAATGGTGCTTTACTAACAGGCTTAACAGCTCTTGTTGTTCCCCTAGCCAAGAAATAACCTATTAGTCCAGCGATTAGTGCTACTGCTAGAAGCGGTATCAGAGGGACATATTCTCTCTCAATAACTATGCCCTGAAGGATTACCACCACTTCTATTTCCGTGGAGACATTCTCCATCACAACATCGCCAGATAATGCTACGAGTTGGAGGATATATGAGCCGTTTGTCCAGGTTCCGTTTGGTGCTGGGATAGCGCCTATTAGACTTTCAACCATCGTGCTACGTATTGTTATTGTCGCTATGTGTATGTTGGAGAGGATAGGTTCTGATCCTCCCTTCCTATATAGGTAGGCCTCTATGTTTATTATGCG
>JAHKKZ010000081.1 GCA_029856685.1 Candidatus Njordarchaeota archaeon | reverse complement strand
GAAAAATGAACAGAGTATCCACAATAGAGATCATCCTCAAGAGAACTGGTGAGATCTCAATCTCCAAATAGATTCCTAACTGTATTGCACCATTGTACCACTACCTCTTTTTTTCTATCTTGTCCCCCAGCAGATATTTAGGCTATCCTCCCAACCGGAATTCTTCCCATACAATAGTTAGGAGACAAATTTATTTATCGGTGTTGACTCATCAATCGCCGAAGTGAAAATTAAAATTCCGCTAAGGCTTTTTCCCTATTTTAAATCTTCGAATTTCGCTGTTCTAGCCTCACCAAGACAGCGATGTTATATGCTAGGAACATCACCGCAATCTCGGTCGCAAAACCCTCAAGAACAGGCGAACGAACAAAGCCGCAGCCAAGAGCCTTAATAGAGCAGAAAAGAGACTCAACCAAAGACCTAACATTGCCCCTCTCAGCCCTCAAAGCATCATAGTTCCTCTTAGACAATAAACGAATACCAGACCTAGGCCTAAGCTTACCTCCACGCACGTCGATACATAGCACTAGATGACGTTTGGCCGCACGCAACATGAGCTCCGAAGAGTCAAATCCCTTGTCACCAACAAGCCTATCAAAAAGCCCAGAATCAGCAATTCTATCCAGAATCCCTTCAGCCATTCTGACATCGTGCATCGCGTCATAATCTACGCCAACCGTGAATATGGCATCCACGTCTGGACTGTAAACGGCAATCACCTTCGCATACATTTTCTTCTTACGGCCAATTCGATCCTCATAGTGGCTACTCGCACGGCTTCGCTTGAAGCCGGTAGTGTCGATGATAGCAATGCTCTTAGGAACTCCCCCTGAGCTTGGCAATAAGCCTATATGTGTACTCGATGAGTTCTCGGACGAGAGGGCCGAGGTTTTTTCGCCACCTGCTGAGTGTTGTCTTTGAGACTGGCCATTTTAGGCCTAGGAGCTTTCTCAGTTCTGGGCTTTTCCTCAGGCTCTGCTCCATCCTTATGAGGGATAGCCCTGCGAGCACCATGTATGCTATGACTGTGATCTTATGTAGAGTGGTGTGCCGTGTCGCCCCCTCTGCCCTATTCTATCCTTCTTACCTAGCATCTTTCTTGCCGTTCGCTTCAGTTTGAGTATAAGCCTTTTAAGTGGAATATCATATATCTTCATGGGGCCTGGCCCTCTGGCAGCTATGGGGTCAGTAATATATGCGTAATACTGTCTATATTGGGCCGGGCCCTATCAACATCTACCATAAAACGAATTTAGGGAAGAAGCCAAATCCGTCTTTATGTTCTTGATTAAATTGCTATTGAGAGCCCCAAAGACTGATAACTTGAAAGTTTTTGGAAAAGACAGGAGTATTATGGTTTGTATGGATCAAAAAAACACCAAATATATATCGTTGATAAGACGCAATTATAGATTTATAGAATATTTTCAGGCCTCTAAAAACGAAAAGAATTTAAACTAAAATGGTATGAACAAGGAGATATTAACATATCTAAAATCTTTTACTTTTCTTCCTAAGGATTACGTATATGGCTCCTAATAGTGTGGTTATGGATACCACCAATGATGCCCTCATTAAAGCATCTCCCTGGGCTACCTCATTGTTCTCTCCAGTACTTTGACTATGTGATAAGTTGCCTCCCGGGTCAAGACCCCAGAAGACCTCCACGCCATCGGGGATACCATCGCCATCAGTATCACTATTTGTGGGATCAGTTCCAATTTTAGCCTCGGAGTAATCTGATAAGAAGTCCATATCGCTATCAATCGCAAACTGGTTGCGCTGTTTTTCGAATGAGAAGTCCCCGCTTTCACCTTGCCAATAAATTCGGAAACCACTATTCTTAACATCAAGAGCATATAGCTCGCCATAAACATTTCCGACAACTATTTCTAGATCCAAATTGTCGTCAAGATCTGCAAGTATGGGGGGAGAAACTGAGGTATTTATCCAGTAGCGCCAAAGTAATGAGCCATTCTCACCATTCAGAGCAAATAGATAACCATCTGCGAAGGAAGTAAGAATAATATCTAAGCGATTATCACCATCAATATCTCCGAGCGCTGGAGGATTTGAAATAGCATCATAGTCCTCGTCGAATCTCCATATCAAAGAACCATCAGTACCATCCAAACAGTAAATAATACTAATATAATAATAGGGAAAAACCCCCTCAGCACCACTCACAACCACCTCAGATAGCCCATCGCCATCCAGATCTCCAATGGCAGGAACAAAGAAGTCTGGGCCGAGATCGGTTACATAACGCCATATAACGGAGCCGGTAGAACCATCTAGGCAAAATATTGTTGAATTCTCCTTATCGCCAAAAGTTCCAGCTATCACCTCTAGATCTCCATCTCCGTTAAGATCGCCCATAGCAATACAGCCACATACCCAGCGCCTTTGGGTATCAAATTTCCATAGTAATGAGCCGTCCTCACCATTATAAGCATAGACATAACCATGGAAATCTCCAAAAACTAGCTCTAATTTCCCATCACCATCTACATCGCCTTGCGCTATGGTGTTCCCAACAATAGCATCGAAATATCGTCTCCAAATCAGCGATCCATCTTCCCCATCTAGAACATATATGTAACCACCAGAGGTACTGAGAGTAACTTCAAGCTCGCCGTCACCATCAACATCTCCGAGGGAGATGTCAGGTATACGGCCCATTACACGGAATCTCCAAATTTCAGAGCCATCCTCACCATTTATGGCACATACACTTATGCCTCTCGAAACTATGATCTCTGGTTTGCCATCCAGATCAACATCGCCTAAGGCTAGGGAGTCATAGAATTCTCCTTCTCTTTTCCATTGGATTCTTCCATTCTCCCCATTTAATACATACAGTGCTCTCCCAGAATCCACAACAATGATTTCTGGTTTATGATCTCCATCGACATCACCTGCCAAGTATCTTACAATCTCTTTTACCTTAAATTTCCATAGTACTGATAGAACACTTTCAGATGTTTTAGTACGATTCTCATTATTCTGAGTAACTACAATAAAAGCGGATAGCAAAATCAATAACATCATTATGCCAAGTAATACCCTCCTAATCATTCAACTCACCAAATGCTAACGCATCTATCTCTGGGTAGCCGTGCTCACCACCACTAATCTCATACAGCGTAAAGTATGTTGATGGATTCCCATCAGCTTCAACTGGATACATACTCCATTGGGACGTTGTACACCAATAAAAAGCATTGTTAAACGCATCCTCCATATAAACATACCCTCTTCTGATAATGCCATCTATAAGAAAATAATGTGTAAAGACACCATGTCCCAACTCTGGATCTTCATATGCTAGGTGATACTCATCGGAGGCTAGGGCTACATACCTAGTTGTTTTATCCCCAAGAATCCTCATCCCTCCCATGTAGCAGGCATCAAAGAAATAGAACACATGGTCAGAGTCCAAACTATCATCAAAATCATCAAAGTATTCCTCCGTCAAACAGACATTATCTGATAATACGATTGCCGATACTCCTGAGTCTACATCATAATATCCATGCCCAGCATATATTATTGCAACCCAATCATCTCCATCTTCTTTGCTCAACAACGTTCGAAGAGTCATGTCAACATCATACGACGTGACATACCCTATCAAATATATGACCTCATATCCGTGTTCCTCCAGATAGTCTCTCCAAGAGAGAGCATCATCGTCAGAGAAACTAAGGCTAGAACCCGCGTATTCCGTCACCCCTATGCATACAGCATATTTTTCTAGTTTCCCATCGGGAGGATCGCTGGGTGGTGGGAAGGATCCATCATTAATTAGTTGCTGTGGAACAATATCCTTAATTTTTCGATAGTGCTTACCGTTGGAGAATACATTGATAGGAAGTATTGAATATGAAATTAATAATAAAAAGAGAAATAAAAATAGCTTTTCATAGCTAGCACCGAGACGTAGTGCCATTTTAATCTATGTTATAATACAATCATGCCGCCTCTTTTTTAAATTTGGTATATATGTTCTATGAAATCTTGAACAAAATAGGGTGTTATGCATGTTATTGTCATGTTCTTTGTATTTTTCGGGATGATAGTGCTCTTCTATACTTCCTAATGTAGTAGACCACAACAGCAGTAACTATGTCAGACAGAAAATTTGATTTTTCGTGGAGGCTGTCCCTGTCTAATCTAGGCTTCGATGTTATTTGTTTTGTCTGTTCCATGATTATCCACCGTCCCATTCAACGAAAAACCACGACAATGGGCGAATGATAATAACGCACACTAATCATAGCATATGATTAAAAACAGACGTATCGAAGATGGCGTCCCTATTCAACCTAATCCTCAACAACAAGATTTGTGTTATGCGTCTGAAGCGCTTTCCACCTAAGGCCTCAGGTGGGTGTCCCATATGGGACAGGCCTAAAACAATCAGCATCATCAGTTATGTTGCATGTAGCTTATATGCCTATAAACAATAGTGATGAAAAATATGCTTGCTATCTCATGAGTGTCCCACAACTTTTCATATTTGGTGGCGTAGGGACATTAACATCGGGTGTTTGAGTTCTCAGCCTACATGCGTGCTTTCTTTGCTCATTGTTTGTTATGGAAATTTGTTTGCCCCATATTTTGTTCTATATGTATTGCTTTGTTAATCAATACATTTTTTCTGACTAATCTTCGGATTAGGTAGGGGCTTATAGAGTGGATGGGAGGGGTCTTGCCAAAAAACGCTGGGGGAATATTTGGAGGAAATATGTAGAATTTTATAGTGTGGATGCTTTTGCTTTGGTTCTTTCGGCGAGTTCTCTATCTATGAGGCCTCTGTTGTGGAGTTCTTTTGCTCCTGTATACAGGCCATTTGATAGTTGCCTGTTGATTTTTTCCTCGGATTTCCTTATTCCGAGTCTAGTAATTATTCCTCTGGTTAGGCCTCCGAGGAAGCCCACAATGATCTTGTAGGCTTTTCTTATTCCTCTTTTCGCGTAGTCTCCGGCTCTTACGAGGACGTTGTAGATGGAGTTTTCGGATCCTGGCGGGTTTTTGTTGCGTATTCGACAAAGTCTTTGTATGTATGGATTCCATCGAGCTTCAATACTTCTGTCAGTCCCTTGAACAGTTCGGTAGCTGGGGCATATCCTGGGATTATTGATAATGCCAGTCCTCCAAAGAAGCTTGCCAAAGAAATCATTGCAGTTTTCTTGTTATTCAATGATTTCTCTACGTTCTCTAAATGCTCCATAACTTCTTTGTTTCCATAATGACTGAAGAACTTCTTCGCTACTCTCACCCATTTCTTTATTTTCCTTCTCTTCGGATACCAGGAAGCAACAGATACTCCTCCAAAAACCACCGCTGCTATAATTCCTCCCACATAGAGCCCAATAAGAATTCCTGCAGTTTTGAGAAGAGATGGGAGGGTTTTACCCCCATAATATGGCCAATTTCTTTCAGAAGTGGAGGAATCCCAGCCATTATTGTAGGCTTCGCCATTAGCAAAATCATATAAATTAACTCTTGCTCCGACATCATCAGTCACAGTTCTGTTTGGTATCCCTCCAGCATAATTTCCCAAAGCATATCCAGCAATAATTCCAGCAATCACTCCTAAAGCGAGCAATACATACTTCTTAAACTTGCTTTTTTTCCTGGACTTGGCAATAGATTAAGACCATCTATCAAAATCTTGTAGGCTACCCTCCTCACCAACTCCCTATCCCCACTCCCCAATATCTCCCTAAAGTTCTTTTTTATATAATCCAAAGTCAGCCCCGAGGGCATCCCTTAGCTAGGGTTGATAGGACGCTTCTCCAGACCCAAAACGGAAAGCAACATGTGATTAGAAGTGTTGGATAAGACTCAGATTTTATATATTATCCATGTTGCCCGCCGCAATCCTAGCCATACTAATCATACTTCTGGCGATTAGGACAAGCCGCAGGCCCCGATGCCCAAACTGCGGAAGACGGATGAGGAAAAACGGAAGATACTGGAGAAAGAAGGATAAGAGATGGGTACAGCGATACTACTGCCCGAACTGCGGGAAGACCATAGCATCCCCACGACTAGAGAAGCCGGAAAGGCCCAGGTGCAGGAAATGCGGCAGAACCATGAGGAGTCACGGGTCATACAGGAGAAAATCGGACGGCGTCACAGTCAAAAGATACTACTGCCCAAACTGCCGCATAACACTCCAAGTCCCAAT
>JAHKKZ010000080.1 GCA_029856685.1 Candidatus Njordarchaeota archaeon | reverse complement strand
TCCGCCCACACATGATGCTTAGACTAAGAATAGTCAGTCCTAAACTTCATAAAGTCCTTGAGTAGATTTCTCTGGTAGTACATTTCTAGGAATTTTGTTGTCACTTTTTTACCTTATTTATTTTGATTAGAATTCGTATTTCACTTCCAACTGTTAAATCAACCATAGACATCATTCAGCTATGAAGATGATTCTAATGATAGAGCTTAGAGATAAGGAAATAATCCTAAAGAATAAGGTATTGAACGTCCTTGATGAGTTTGCATGTGGGGTATTTCCGATAATTGAGAAGTTCTTTGACTATGTTATCGTCGGAGGATACGTGGCGATACTCCTCGGTAGAACACGAACAACAGAGGATATAGATACCGTTCCATTTTTTGCAAGCATTTATGTAACCTTAGTGCCATCTGATGCCAAATACTGACAATCACCCAATCGGCCCCAACCCTCCCAACCACCAACAGGCGATAGGGAAATCGGGGCCGAAACCACCACTGAGAGGGCACCCACGAGGGAACGGCCACCCGTGGGATTGGGGAGCGGCATATAGCGGCTCCCCTTACCGCCTAAAACTAGGCGGCCACCCAAAACAAAAGCCCTCCCAACATTCAAGGCCCCGACATAATCCCTATCGCCCATAAAACCGCAGGAGGGACAAAAGAAGAATCCGCCAGAATCATAGGGAATCAGGTCTCTGGGCGACCTAACTGTGAATCCACGACCACCGCAACGAGGACAAAAATGGGAGGTATTCCGCGGATCCACGAGAGCCGTGCGAATGCCATGTCTCAGCGCCTTATACCTAGTGAGCTCAATTATCAGCCTCATAAATGCCGTGCTTAGTATCCAGCTAAGCTCACCTCGATCGCTAGGCGGCTTATAGCTCCTAAGATCCTCAAACACAATGATATTCGCACCGAACCCCACAGCCAAAACGAACGATTGTAGTTGATACGTGGTGCTGAATCTGCCAGATGATTCTTCTAATCTTCTTCCAGTTGTGGACAAGCTCCGCCTCCAACCGCCTATAATACTCAGCCTTCTCCCTAGGCAGCTTACCCAGCATTGGCTTGAGCCTATCTAGTTTTCGCTGAATCGCAGAAATCTTCCTTTTTATCCTCAGGAGCTTGCCCAGCAGACCCGACTTTATAAATATTGGCCGGGAAAGCTGGTTTCCATAGATATCCATGAGGACTAGTGTCGCGAGCTTCCTAACGCCGAGATCCACCGCCAACAACTTCTCCAATTCTCTAGCAGTAGGCTTATCCTCAACCCCCAAGACTATATCCAGGACGTACTTTTTGGCTCCAGAAGCAACACGAATCATCCTGAGCCTCGGCTTCCTAATCTTCGCTCCGCCATCAAGCAGATCTTTAAGCCTACCTTTAGGTCTATACCTAAAAGTATGCCACTTCCAGTCCTTTCTGCCTGGCTTAGTGTTCTCTGGAAGCTTTATGTGAACGACGATCCCGCCACTTTTATATGTAATTTGTATGGCTTGGCCGTCATCTGGATAATAGAGGAAGACTGACCTCTGTATCGTGGGTATTGTTGCGTGGGTGTATTTCTCTGGAGGTGGGGCCTTCTTCGCCATATTTCTTATCCACCTCAAGACGTTCTGGCCCAGCTCCTTGTTCTCCACGCCTTCCAAGGGATCCCTTCCGCTCCTAATATTCTCTAGGATCCTCCTATACGTCCGCATTCTCTCTGCGTGCCCAGCAATGACCTCACCGACGAGCTCCAAGACCCCCCTCCTAATTCTGGATGGGAGGTAGCAGTAGCCATTCGCAAAGTTGTGGTCTCCGAAGAACTTGTATTTCTTCCCTCTCCATGCGTCTAGAGCCTCGATGTTTTCTTCTGTCCAGTGGGTGGCAATCAGGAGGTTTGCGAATGTCTTGGCTATCTTCAGTAGGTTTTCCGCTGGCCCGTAGAGCTCTTCTGGTAGTGGTATCTGGTATGTCAGGCTTGTCATCTCCCAGCCCCATACTTATTGAGGAGTGCTCTGAACTCTTCTATAAAATTCTTCTTTTTACGGCTTCTTATCCCGTAGAGCCTTCCGGCGAAGCTCGTGATAATCGCTATTAGATCCTCCATGAGCTCTTGGTAGGCGTCTTTAGGCTCCTCGCCGAGAGCGACCTCAATCCGCATTCCGTTCTCCATGAACCACCATTCTAGGTATTGGTAGCCGAACCTGGTGAGTCTGTCCTTATATGTTATCACTACCACATCGATCCTCTTTTCTGCTACGAGCCGGAACAGCTTTTGGAGCTCTTTTCTGTCGGCCTTAAGTCCGCTCCCTATGTCCTTCAGCTCCGCCACTATTTCGTATCCTTTTGCTCTGCAGTATTCTCTGAGTTTCTCTATCTGTCTCTCTAGGTCTTCTTTTTGGTCTGCTCCGCTCACTCTGGCGTATATTGCTACTCTCCGTGCCTCTTTTGCTTCTCTCAGTATCCTCTCTATTTCGGTCTGCGGGATTCTTATTCTTCCGCTTGGTAGGCGTACCGCCCTTATCTTTCCGCTTTCTATCCATCTCAGCAGTGTTCGTGTTGATACGTTGAGTATTTCCGCCGTCTGTCTTAGTGTGAGCAGTTTCTCCGTCTTCTGTCACAATTTGTCAACAAGAATAACAGAGCATCATTAAATTTATTTAAATGCTAGAAAATCTGAAAACAGCCTAATACACCCCGATACTGTATCTATTGATGTGATTAAGGGGTTTTATGAGGAGCTTAAGGAAAAGGGGTTTTGGTGTTTTAATGCACAAAGGTATGCCTCTGGATATGAATATCTTAAGAATGGTCTAGCCCTAAGAATTGCACGCGTTAATAGGATAATTCCAAATGTTAAGCTGAAATGTGCAAAGAGGCAGATCGACTTTGAAACCCTAGAAAACAAGTTTATTGTTCATATCGGGGAATGCAAACTATACATGTGCTCACTCGAAATGTGTATAGCATATAAATTTTACCTAGGTTCTCAAAAAGATATTGAGGACGCAGTCCATATTTTCTGTGTTTTAAAGGACAGCATAAAGCTTAATATGCTTAAAAGATACCTATCAATACTAGGGATAGACTACAGCGATGTGCTAAGGTTCTTAAGATGCTAGAGAAAATCGACGAAGAGAGACTGGAATTTGTCAGATTCTGGGCAAAAATAGTCCGCGAAACAGACCCATCTTATTGGTCGCATCAGCAAAAAACACTGATAGATTCTGTGCTTAAGTCTGCAAGTCAAGATCGGGGGCTCTACCTAAGAGTAAAAGTGATTGCTCGTAAAATCCACCAAGTGCTGAGAAAAAGACGGACGGCTCGGAGTGAAAACAAAAATTCGGGAAGACCTTAGAAAAATGTCGATATAGAAAGGTCTAGAGATTCTGTTCCACTCTATCTTGTTTCCCCGATATTGTCAGATCCTTTAGATCGATCAGTAGTGCTTCGGTTAGTTTTTCTCTGAACTTCTTTGCGACTATGCAGTATTCTTTTGAATAATCTTTTTTATGTGGAAACATTTCTGCTTTTGCTTCTAGTTTTGCTAGGATCCTATAGGTTTCTTTGAGGGAGAGCTCTTTCCATTTCACTTCGCAAAAAACGATCTTCCTATTTTTGTTGTCTATTGCTACTATGTCGATGTCTATGTTTTTTGTCCACCATCTTCCTAGAATATCTACCCTATATCCTCTTTTTCTAAGTACTCTACGTAGTTTTTTTCTTGCGTATGTTTCGAAGGGTATTCCTAGATATGTGTTAAAGTTCTTTTGGAAATTTGCAATTGCGTTTTCTGGTTCCTCATTTTCTATTTCCTCATAATACGGTGACACGAACCTAAACCAGAACTGGAAGTACATATCCGATATTGTGTATATTCCGCGTCTAGCTTTTTTTGGTGCTAGTAATGGTACCTCTCTTTTGACTATGCCTAGACTGCGTAGTGTTGAGATATACGGCATCAGTTTTGTCGGCTCTATGTATGTGTAGTTGCTTATTTCCGACAATTTCGTCATACCATTTGCGATCGCTTCTAATATTAATATGTAGTTTGTAGGCTCTCTGAGCTCCTCTTTTAAAAGCTCTATGGCATCTCTGAAAAGAAAGGAAGAGTTATCAAAAAAGTTTTTAATAATCTCATCCTCAGTGTTTTCTCCTCTAAAAAACTCTAAATATTTCGGGACCCCATTTGTTACGGCATAGATCTTGAAGATCTCTGTGAGATCAGCTTTTCCGAACCATGAAACTAAATGCTCTAAGTCTAATGGCGGTAGCTTTATTATCCTATTAGCCCGGCCATATAGAGGTGATTTCGCACCTAAGACATGTTGCTCCATCATGCCAACAAGAGAACCTATGAGTATCAGCTTAACATTTGAGCCCTCAAGGATATCATCGACAATTTCTTGGAAGTCAGAGATAATACCTCTATCAGCCTCTATTAGATATGTAAACTCATCAATAACCACCAGAAATCTCTTTCCAGAGACTATATTAACGAGCATTCTGAACAAAGACACGAAGTCATTCACAGAAAAAGACGCATTAAGCAAAGCAGAGATCTTCTCTGTTAGCTTTTCTAAGTTGTATCTAATGGGGCGTCTACTAGCCAAGAAATAAATATAATTATCAGGAGTGATTCTTTTCAGAAACTCCTTTATCAACCTGCTTTTACCAATCCTTCGTCTACCATAGATAACAAGGAAATTCTCTTTGCTCTCCCAGAATTCCTGAAGAATACTTAATGCTTTCTCTCGATCAACAAACAACATTATCACTATAATCAAAATTATTATAATCATAATTATAAAAAATTATTAGATAAAATTGATCAATTATCTTCTTTTCTTTATGTATATGATCGCTATGATTATTGTTGCTACGATTATTGTTGCTAATATCGGTAGCCAATATTCTTGTGGTCTCCGAGTCTTAGGGATAGCTATTCCTATTATAATTGAGGATCTTGCTGTGTTGTTGGCTTTGTCTAGAGCTTCCACTGTTATTATGTATGTTCCATTTTTGCTGAATGTTAGTTCTATGCTATTTTCTTTTGTCTCACTAGTTTGTGTTTCGTTGATGTATATTCTGAATACACTTAAAGCTATATTGTCTGTTGCTTCCCAAGTTATGGTCACCTTACTCGTATTCAGTGTTGATCCGTTTGCTGGCGATGTTATCCTTACTGTTGGGGGCTCAACATCGTATGTGAGCATGCTTATAATCTCTTGCGTGTCTGTATCTGTATACATTACTACTCTTATTATATATGTTCCCTGGGAGGAGAATTCATGTTCGGCCACGGTTTCTCCACTCATTGTTGTTATTATCAATTCATTGTTCACATATACTTCGTATTTCATCACTTTAGTGTTGTAGGGTGCTGACCATATTATTCTAATTGAGCTCTGATTTGTTCCCGTGTCGTTTCTTGGATATACGAATTCAAACTTCCCATCCGAGTAGTATTCGACTATTTTTCCAGATCTATCCCTCACCGTTATCCTATATGTTCCTCCACGGTCTCTTAGGATCTCCCATAGACCAGTCTTGCTGTTCCTCGGCACGTAGATATCCTTTCCTCCATCTAATCTTCTGATGATTACCGTCTGTATCCCAGAGTTATCATCTGTTGCGTTTACTACGAATTTTACTTTACTACCAGATGTCTTGGCATATATATCAACGGATGGTCTCCGAGAATCAGGTACAAGTTCTTTGGCCCATAGAGCTGTTGCTACGAACATTTTTAGGACTTTGATGCTCACATCCTTTATGTATGGTTCCCTGGGATTGAAGAGCCATTTGCATCCTCTTAGCCTGTAATAGGTTTCACCGTTTTCCTCATAGAATTCCCATATCATACCACTTTCATTCCTAAAGATCTCTGGCGTTAGCGGTATTGTCCCTAAGTAGCCATATGCATAGTCATCCCAAACACCATATGCCTCATAGATCGCTGCTGATTGCATAGCTGCAAATCCCGTAACGGATTGGAGTATAGATGATAATGTCTCGATACGATCCTTTTCTGGGATGACCCTATATCCCATGCCCCAAGGATAGAATATTGATTCTTCACCACTATGCAACGAGAGAGCAACTAGAGGGAGAGTTTCCCTCATAAGTTTGCTTAGTGCTCTGGACTCAGGCTCGGATAGAGGTGCTGTGCCAGAATATATGTCTGATGCTGGGTTAGAATATTCTCCGCTACTCGTCCAACTATAGTTATAGTTCCTATTAAGATCCACACCTCCAGGCGGATCCTCACTTGGCCTCCCATCACCATCATCATCGTACCCCTCATAGCCCCAGAAAACATAGCCATAGGCTGTGTATTTGTATATGGCATCTATCAAAC
>JAHKKZ010000008.1 GCA_029856685.1 Candidatus Njordarchaeota archaeon | reverse complement strand
TACAAAGACAAATGATACAAATATTGATATTACGGCAAGAAGAATAACATCTTCTATTGACAACAATAAGATGTCGCCTAGTATTAGTGCCCAGACAGATGTCGAGTACTCTCTCATTATTGATATGAAAAGCACTGCGAGGCTCATTGAAAGAGCGAATGATATCCCAATGACAATCTCCATTTGTTCTCGTATTTCGGCCTTACCATAAGTTCCAATGAACATAGCCATTGCTATCCCAAAGATGAGAGCTCCAAGCGTTGGATTTATGTCCTTAACGATATTGTACTGGTCAAGAATTATTGCTAGAGCAGCTCCCGCTAAGGCGGAATGCGCTATGGCTGAGACCAAAAAACTCATACCCCTAAAGACTATAACACTCCCAATCGTGGAAGCTACTATACTTATTAGTATCACCGATATTAAGGCTCTGTAAAATAATGGGTTGAGAAGTATCGCTAATATCCCGTCAAGCATGTCTATCGCCTATTAAGGCTAAACACTTATCTCTATAGATTATTACCTCCACTTCAGCTCCGTAGGCTTCTTTTAGGTTCTCTGGTGTGAGAACCTCACTTTGTTTTCCCCAAGCTATCATTCTTCTGTTTATCAGAATAACCTTGTCAATGTAATCTGCGATTTCATTTATGTCATGTACGACAAGGAGGACACTAATCCCTTCCTCCCTCTTAAGCATATCTAGAAAACGCATTATCTCCCTCTGAGACTTTATATCAATTGCTGAGAATGGCTCGTCAAGTAATAATATTCGTGGTCGCGAAATTAAGGCTCTTGCCAGCAAAGTTTTCTGTTGCTGCCCACCAGACAGCTCACTAAACTTTTTCGACCACAGATCTTTGGGCAGACCCACACTTTTGAGAACTTCCTTAGCTCTCAGCATATCCTTTTTTGTAGGAAGTGAAAGAGGCCCTCTTCGAAGTAGTATCCCCGAAAGAACAACATCTTTAACCCTTATTGGTATGTTTAACGATATATTCTCCCTTTGTGGAACATAACCAACAAGCTTTCTGATAATACTGAGATCCCTCTCTGGCGAATAACCAAGGATCTCTACGGACCCAGAAAATATCTTAGCTAGTCCTAGCATCGCTCTTAGAAGTGTTGATTTACCTGCTCCGTTTGGACCCATAATCGCAACGATCTCCCCACGCTCAACATGGAACGTTATATCCATAATTACGGGGGTACCATCATATCCTGCGGCGAGATTTATGACTTTTATTAGTTTGTTACTCATAGAGCACCTCCTCAGCTGATCGTCTCATACGAAAAATTATGAAGGCCTCCACAATAGCGATCATCGCAACAAATAGTAGAGCTATGCCGAGATATGCACAGAGTTCCTTAACATCAGACGCCACTCTACTTTGCGCGTCTAGAGACCCTATTACTCCTAGATTGTATGCTAGTAGACTTACATAGTCTTTAAGACCACTCAACGCGAAGACACGAACATATGCTATGGGCACACTTGTTCTAGACTGAATATCCCTCAGAATCTGCCCTGGCTTTGAATTCCTCATATTCTCTGGACAGAGAGCTAATACTATCTCGCCACTTTTTATTTTCTCTTCGATATTCATGATCTCTTGCGAGCTTGCGTAGCTACCAGGAGCCTTAAGTATCATGGCTTTAGGAATCATACCGAAAGATAGGGCTATATACGCGGTTGCGGGAACCGCCAACAAAACACCTTTCTGTCGAAGTCCTTTTTCCTCAGCTAGATTTAGCATTTCCGATTTTAGTGCCTCAACCTCCCGGATGAATTCGTTAAGATTTGCTTCAAATACATCGACATAGGAAGGCATGAGCATAACTAACGCATTTTTTATGGCTTTTGCGATTGCAATAGCATTGTCGGGATATAACCAATAACCATGATAATTCTCCTCTATACCTGGTGCTGGTAGTATTGTGATGCCATAATAATCATAATCATCAAAATCCAAAAATATCTTACTCTGATTCATTTCTTGAATCGCTTCCTTAAGATCCGCCTCCAGACTCAAAAATCTGCTGTTAGCAAGAACTATTATATCAGCCTTACCAGCTTTCTCAACATCGTCAGGAGATAAAGAGTAGCTATGCGGATCCATGCCCTCTGGAACTATGTAATCTGTGACAACATAATCGCCACCAATTCGCTGGGCAATACCTGCGAAAGCCTCTAAACTACATACAATAAAAATTTTTTGCTCATCTCCAGCCATTTGGTTACCTAAGGAGCTTCTGGGAAACACTACCAGAAGAAACAAAATGAAGACAACCATACGTCTACTATTCATTCTTCATTCACCATTTGGATCCTAGGAATTTCTTTGTTGCATGGACAGCGCCTTGGAAAATCGAAGAATTTAAATGCCTCATTCGCACTACGCAAGTCTATGAGGTAATCAATATATGTTGCTAACTCACATGCACAGCTTGGACTCATACCAAACACCTTAAAGAAAACATACTCAACAACTCTATGCGTAAATACCAGCTTCTCAGCAATCTTAGCTCCGCACGGAGTCAGTATGTAACCACGCCTCTCAATCCTCCGCAATAATTTTTTATTAACAAGCCTATTGAGAATCTCAAATGTTGATGCCGATGAGACTCCTAAAAACTTCGCAACTTCTTTTACACCAATTATAGGTTTATTCTTCAACTCCCCATAAATGTATCTAAGAACCATAGCCTCTCTCCTGGTGAGCAATTTTTCTGCCATTAGGAACACCCAAATATTATTAGGATAACCCTAATTGATCTATATTTAAGAATTTCATAGAAGAATTCCTGTATGTTCGTAGAAATAGCGATATTGGAGACATTAAGAACCTAAAAGCGGATATCAAAGTCGGTCATTAGAAGAGCATGTTCACGTAGAACAATAAAAAAAGAATAAAATCTTTATTCTTCCTCCTCCTTTTTCTCAACAAGTTTTTCCAGTAGTTCAACCTGCTTCTGTAGATACTGAGCTGGTTCTCTCTCCTGCATCTGCGCTATTAATAAGTCATAAATCCGCTGAGGATCGGGTACGCCATACAGAATGAACCAGGATCGACCTCTAGGCATAACAACTCCTCTTTCTCCCCCAACAGCTATACCAGCTCCGACTCCCACGCCCTCCTTTCCTGCACCGACACCTACGCCTGCTTCCGCCTTGGCAACATCAATACCTGTTCCAAGACCGCTTGCTGTTGCTGGAACTATTGTTCCATAGTTAAATATTTTTCCTAGGAATCCCTGTTTGAGTACTAAATCTTCTATTTTTGAGTATAGTATGTCTCTTTCATATGTCCCGAACAAGCCCAAGTATGTGCCCATGATTATTCTTTTGTCTGTTATTATATATTTGTGGGCTCGTCTGTAGAGTTCCGTAAAGATAACACCGAGAACACCAAGACCTATTGTTATTAGCCATATATGGCCAAGCGCTATCTTATGTGTTGTCAGTGCATATGTTCCTATCACGGCGATTAGCGTGTACAAAATAACCCACTTGGATGAGATCTGTAGTAGAGCAAATATCACCGCTGGAATTATGAGTATGAGCCACCACAAAGCTACTAGGAGAATGCTTGCTATGAGACTGTTTCCCACAATGTTCATTAGGCTTTGGAGAAGATCGTCATATTTGCTGTACATATATCCGCCGATAACTATGTAGTAAAGAAAGAAAGCATAGTACGGCCAAAAGCTTATTGGGTGCGGCGACACAACCTCTAGAACTTTTTCACCCTTAAGAAGCTTCCTCATTATGATTACCTCAATAAGATTGTTAAGAGGACTAAAAAATAAAATTAACTTAACTTTTTCTTTAAAAGGTTTCCATGAGTCAACGCGCTCTAAATGCTTCCATCGGAGGGATTCTAAGAACTCTCCGATGAATTATTGTTAGGCCGACCAATATTGATATGAAGATTATTCCGAATGCCACTAGATATATCCAACCAGAAAATGGTATTCTGTTATACATGAAGAATACTGTGCTGAAGAGGGCACCCAAGAAGTATCCTAGTAGGATCGTTAATATAAATTCCCCTAGGGCCAACGAGAATATATGCTTTGAGCCCCAACCTATGGCTCTTAGAGTCGCAATATCCGTCTTCCTAAAGCTTACAAGAATAAATGCATATATCATTGTTATTAGAAGCATTATTAGGGTTGACACAACTATTATCGTTATTGACTGCTCATATTCCTGCCCAGAGATTTCTGGTGTTATTGTATCCATCAGATCGCTATATCCGCTATCCACTATTATGTTCTTTATCCTATCTCTATTCCTATCTATCATGTCCCCCGCTGTGAGTATATTTAGAAGCCCAATCTCACCACCTGCGGTGATAATCACTCTCAAAACATACGTATTTGCCCTACTTATAAGCTCACCTCCAAGCCTCTCAATAAAGTTCTGCGTTGTGAATAAAATTGATGATGCGTTGATCTCATAGCCGAAAGCGTCGCTCAGTGATTCAGCAAAGAAGTTAAAATCATCGATTGAAACGCCGACAATTGTTAAGGGTGCTACAACGCTTCCAAACTCAAAAGTAATTTTGCTTCCAACATTCGCCGAGACATAAACGTTTCTGCCGCCAATCTGGAAGTAGAGAGAGAAAGCTTTTCCAACCACTGCTTCGTCCTGAGAACTCATATCTAAAGAGCGGCCCTCAATTATTTTTGTTGGTTTGATCTCCTGCACAATCCAAGGCATCTCCGAGCTGTAGAGTTTATATCTGTGGGGTTTAATCCAGACAATGCCTATCCTCGTTGATCCAAGATCTATTACAGATCCACATACCAGGTAGATACCACGCGCATATTCCGCTACTTCGCTAAGTATGTTCTTAGCAAAATCACTTTCATCAAACTCTTCTTCTGTCATAATATTGCCGCCCCTAAACGATATCGAGACACCTCTCAGATTAAGTAGGTTATCAGTATCAAGCTTATGGATTTCGTTTATATTTGTTATGGTTAGCCATACTAGCAGCGTGAAGAGAATCGTGAAAACCCAAGTTTTCTTAGACCTCTTGGCGAGAACAAATCCTTTGCCTATAGCTCTCATCGACAAATTTTTCACCCACTAAGATATTATTCAATAGAAACCATATTTTAAGCACGTTAACTTTCAGATAACCATGCTATTCTGAGACTACCTTAATGTAATATCTTCATACTAATAAGCATTGAAACATATCGGATTTATCTTGTTCAATTTTGGTGATTTATCTATGCGCATAGTTGTTGCTTTGGGCGGAAACGCTCTTCTTAGAAAGGGCCAAAAAGGAACTTATGAGGAACAGTTTAACAATGCTCTACGAACAGCCAAGTTTCTGGCTGACATCGTTGAGAGAGGATATGACTTAATAATTACACATGGGAATGGGCCCCAAGCAGGAGCAATTGCCGTACAGAACGATGCCGCTAGGGATCTCATACCTCCTATGCCATTAGATGTAATAAATGCGGAAACCCAGGCACTCATAGGATACATGCTTCAGCAATCCCTCAGAAATGAATTTATTAGGAGAGGAATACATCGCGAGGTCATAGCACTTGTGACCCAAGTTGTTGTGAGGAAGGATGATCCCGCGTTTCAGAATCCAACCAAATTTATAGGACCGTACTATACAGAGGAGGAAGCTAAGAGACTTATGCGCGAAAAAGGATGGGTTATGAAGAGGGATCCAAGGGGAGGGTGGCGCCGCGTCGTACCCTCGCCTGAACCAATCGA
Source organism: Candidatus Njordarchaeota archaeon (assembly GCA_029856685.1). Classification (GTDB taxonomy): domain Archaea; phylum Asgardarchaeota; class Njordarchaeia; order Njordarchaeales; family Panguiarchaeaceae; genus Panguiarchaeum. Next base: position 27,117 of record JAHKKZ010000008.1, on the reverse strand, counting down.
CATCGTGGAGAAGGAAACCATTGTTAGGTTGTTGGGTCAGGGAGTTATTCCGATAACTGTTGGAGGTGGAGGGATCCCAGTTATTTATGAGAATGGTCAATATAGAGGCGTTGAGGCTGTTATAGATAAGGACTTAGCGTCTTCGTTATTAGCTAGGCTTATAAAGGCAGATATGCTTGTAATACTCACCGATGTCGACTACGTATACCTAAATTTTGAGGATAAAACCAGAAGACAGCCTCTCAAAGAAGTAAAACTTGATGAGATAAAACGATATTATGAGGAAGGTCATTTTCCACTGGGCAGCATGGGGCCCAAAGTTTTGGGAGCTATAAAGTTTCTTGAGGCTGGTGGTAAAATAGCTGTAATCGGACATTTAGAGAGGGCCTTAGATGTCATTGAGGGAAAAGCAGGAACAAAAATAATTCGTTAAAGCTGTGAGGTACTAAGCAACCATTTTTAGATAATCTTATGCAAGTTATGGACACCTTTATATGACCTCTATTTTTGATTGTTTGGCTATATCATATCTAATTAGAGAGTTCTCAAGACCCAGAAGAATTCTCCTTGTTTCTCTACCCATAAGGCCAAGTACTACTAACAGAAATCCCAATATGCCTCCTAGCGCGGGTAAGTAGAAGTATAAGATTAGTAGAAAGAATAGATACATCACGATTTGCGGGTCGCCGAGTATTTCAAGTAGGTCATAGTACATCGGAACTAGAGAGGCTATCGAGCCTGCACCAATGACGAATATTAGGATCCAATTGAGAATTTTGCTTGGGTACCTTAGTATTAGTTTTCTAGAGTCTAACTCCCTTATCCTTGAGACCTCAATAATTATATAGAATGGAACCACGATCAGTATTACGTACCAGAAGTATTGAGTTACTAGTTCTCCTATCAAATAATAATATCGGACTGCGTCGAACCCACTAATATTGGTTATTGTCAGCAAGATCTTTGTCAGAATCACTATTGGGCCGAACAGTATGTAGGCACTTTTAAACGGAAAAGTTATAGATAACTTCGGGGTTCTATCTAACACGACGATCTGTGATCTAAAAACTTTCGATTCAAACCAAAGTTCACCTAGGAGAAGATATCTATGGAACAAAAACATTATTGGTATTCCTAAGAAGCCAACCAAAATCCCGGCAAAGAAAAATTCTATGGACCGCCAAATAATGTATATTGTTAGCCACGTGGTGATATCTATATGCTCTATAAGCCCCCTGACACGCCCATCAAAACTGTAGAGGAGACCATAAAGAATACCGCATACCACAAAGACTACGAAACATAAGATATATTTCTTGGTCTCCTTTCTCACGAATCACACCTCCACTCTGACTCCCTCATCGGGCTTAACATACCATGCTCTTCTCGCACCCTCAGCTAAGACCTCATCTATAATCTTGCTGATTTTATCTTTAATATCAGTAAACACAATTATCGTTCCTCCGAGTCCAGCACCACTAATCTTGGCACAACAAGCTCCCGCTTCGAATGCTGCCTCTATTATTTTCTCTATTTCTGGGAGACTTACATCATAGAGATCTCTCAACAGTTCATGTTGCTTATTTATTATTCCGCATAGAACCTCCTTCGGTCTCTCAGTACGTATTCCTAGTTGCCTAAGTCTATACAAATCGTTTGCTCTAAGTGCTTCTCCTCTCAGAATCCTTACAGCTATTTTTGTTAAATCGTTCATCCTTATTGTGAAAAGAATTCTCTTCGCCGGGATTTCCTCTACGCTACTGAGAAATGGTAATATTTCCTCCTCCCTTATCCTATCCCACGCAGTACTATCAAAACTATCGCCTAATTTTTCCCTAAGCTCCTCTGGCAGGTCTAAATCCAATAGTTGTTGAATACCCCTATTAAGTTCTTCTTGTCTTATAGGATGAATCTTTGCTGTTCTATGTTCTATCCCAGAATCAACAACAATCATACAAAATGGAGGAGGGCTAAGCTTCTCAACAGTCGGCATCCAAGTAGGCTTCAGATACATAACACCTCCATACGCCGCTGCATATTGGTCTAGTCTACCACATGGTATCTTCATAATCCTATTCTCCGCCCTAAATGCTATTTCCGCTAGCACCATCGTTGGGATATGAATTTCCAGAAGTTCTGCTATCAGTTTTAGAAAGGCTACTTCTAGAGAACCACTACTACCCATCCCCCCACCTATGGGTATGTCAGAACTTATTATTATTCTGTAGCCTTCATTAACTGCTACTTTTGTCATCATGATCAGTGAGTATATGCATGCTTTTATATAATCATCAAAATCCTTTCCCTGCGGGACAAAATCTGTCACATCAAAAACTTTTTTAGGTCTGCTCTCAAGGTCTAATGATTCAATAACAAAGTGTCTTCCCGTTTCCTCAACAGCAGCCATATACATTCTCCTATTGACCGCTATCGCGACTACTGGCAATCCTTTGTAGTCCTGATGTGTATTCAAAAAATCCACTCTTCCAGGTGCAGAAACTACCTTTATTGGGTTTAAATCCTCACTCGTTAGAAACTCTGTGAGCCTCTCTTTCGCATTCATCTTAGCTCATAAAAATGTAGGAAAAGATCTTAAAAAGCTAGGATTTGCCTCTAAGCGGGAATTCCCTTTCTATTATCAAGAATCTATCTCTAGCATCAATAACGTATGCTATGTCTCCTCTCTTGAATGTGCTTCGAACCGAGAATGCTTTCCAGAGCTCTCCTCTGTACCTCACCCATCCACTTCTCATGGGCGAAATCTCATCGAGAACTTCGCAGACTCCTCCTATTAGCGGTAATGGATGCTCATGTGCAGGAGTAATGGGTTCTGGCGTTACCTTACCAGAATATCTCATGAGTAAATAAAGCATAAGAAGAATAATTGCTGATAGGAACACCATGAATAATATGGAGATTGCAATGCCTTTGCTTATAATCACAAATACTATGAGAAGTAGCGCCCAGAAAACTATGAAAAAGAAGAGACCTACAATATCCATATCCCGTCCCACCTCTCTTCCTTAAGTGATAATATCATCCTAAAAGCCATTTCCACATAATTGAATCTTTGAGTCTATTAGCCCCTATTCTCCTTCTTAGCTGCCGCTTTTCCCACCGCAAGAACCGTAGCAAGTGTCTGCTCAAGATGACCGAATGTCGTAGGGAACAACACAACAACATTCTTCTCCTTGGCAATCTCAACCAACGTGGTTAGCTCTCTAAGCCTAAGAGCAACAGGATTCTTCACATAGTATTCCGCAGCCTCAGCCATTATATGTGCTGCTTGTCTCTCGCCTTCAGCGCTAATAATCTTTGCACGCCGCTCTCTTTCTGCCTCAGCTTGCATCGCCATAGCTCTGACCATATTTTCGGGTAGATATATTTGTTGTAGGGCAACTGAAATTATTTTTATTCCCCATTCACCGACGACTCTATCGACTTCTTCCTGTATTATTTTTGCCATTTCCTCTCTTTTCTGAAGGATTTCATCGAGGTCATGGACTCCTAATACTTCCCTTAGGTTTGCTTGGCCATATTGGTATAGGACTTGCCTAATATTTTGTACTGTTATGAATGCTTTGCCGGGATCAAAGACTCTATAGATTATGACAGCGTCAACTTTTATATTCACGTTGTCTTTTGTTAGGACTTCTTGTTGTGGGATGTCTACTGTTTGTACACGTAGATCGAATCTATATGACCTGTCAAGTATTGGGTCCATCACAATCATTCCTGGGCCTAACATTCCTTTGTATCGTCCTAGTCTGAGGACTGCTGCTCTTTCGTACTCTGGTATTATCCTTATTCCTGCTAAGAATAGTGGTAATCCTAAGAAAAGTAGTAGCCACAGGTATATGTATAAGAAAACAATTATCATTTCATATGCGGTTACTATCACTTCAACTGCTGCTTCAAGAGCTACTATTAGGATGGCAAATATTGCTGGGACAAAAAAAGGTGTTATTGGGGTTAGAAAGCGGGATTCAGACTTATCCATGGTTATCCCCCTAACCTGGTTATACTATTAGGTCAAATTTTATTTGCATATTTTTAAAGACATATAGAAATATGTAGAGGAGACACTTTTCTGTGCTTTTGCAGGTTGAGTCTAATCAATGTTGATGCCTAGGATCCGAAGTTTTGCTAGGTTGTTTGTGGCTATGCAGATATTTTCTCCTCGAGCTTTCGCCACTTTGAGCATTCGAAGTATTCGAAGCGCCGCTGATAAAGCTCTTCTGTCTGGAGAATTTTTTATTTCTCTTTTTGTTATGCATCCTTTATTTATTAGTTTAAGTATTAGATCTTTCTTCACTGCTCTTTTCCTCGTTTTTTTGCCTAGGGTGACAAGTTGGATTTCATCGTCAAGGCTCACAATAAAGATTTTGTCTTTTATGCTTATTATTCTGTTGTTTCGAACGACCTCCCATCCAACGTTTGTTATGTAGTAGGTACCAATATCTCTTTTTACTAATTTTCTTCGTTGGCAATACCATAGATATTTTTTGAGTATGTTTTTGGGAACTCTTGTTGCTCTATGAATGTCATTTAATGTTGCTTTTCCACCAAGTTTGCTTAGGATGTAGGTCAATACAACTTCCATTCCTCTCGACAATGTTGTTCACGATACCAAAATTCGTTTTATATCTCTTAAGCTTATTCCTCCCCTTAGTCTAAGAAGTTTTTCAATAAATTCTAACACATATAAAGTAGTGCTTATATTGCTGTAGGGCAATACTATATCTGCAGCGCTTCTCAGTTTTTCTGGACTATGAATGGATGTTATGGATAGGTCAGCGACTTCAAAAAGAGGGATATCATTTTCGCCGTCTCCGAGGGCCAATATTTCTCCCTCTACTTCTATATATTTGAGTAGTGTCTTAAGCCCCCATCCCTTGTTGACGCCGCGTGGGAAAACATGGATTGCGAACCCAGAGTATGTGAAATCGAGGTCATAGCACTTTAATATGTCTCGTAGCAGTTCTAATGCCTCGTCGATACCCATATTCTTAGGTGGGTATAGCGATATATCACCAAGCCTAAAATTGTTAGATTCCGTTGGGATGAACCCTCTTTCGACCACCATTCTGACCACTTCTTCTCTTGCTTGAATGGGTTTAACATATATTGGTCGCCAAGGTCTTCCGCCGCATACCCCAGTCTCTGCGACCATGAATTCTATTCCTAGATAATCAGCAAGAGTACTTACGGCCGGGAATGCGTGGCTTGAGATAAGAATTACCACCGCCCCTAGCTTCTGAAGTTCTCTTAGAAGTTCTACTGCCCTTAGGCTTATTTTTCTGTTTTTATCTGTAAGCGTACCATCGATATCTGTCGCTACTATTAACGTTGTTTTTGGCAATCATGTCCACCAAGTAGATTATTAGAAAAAAACAGAGGATTAGATTCTATTTAAGAAAACGTTCCTCCCACTCTTTGAGATGTCTAACACTTTCTTCTATACTTGCGAAGCGCTCTCTAACTGCTTCTACATCCTCAACGCTTACGGCATCTCTTCCATGAAACTTTGCGCGCTCCCATGCTGGAGCCATCAGCTGTATCGCATATCTAAGGCTTATCTCTGCGCCATACTTAGTTAGGAGTTCTAGGGCTTCATCAGATATATTTATCTTTTCTTCGCGTGCTCTTATTTTAAGTATCTCCTTTATCTCCTCTGGTTTGTAGGGTTCTGTTGGAATTATTAGGACTCTATCTAGTATATCCAGGGGCATTCCATGTGGCGAAACTATGTCTGTTCCACGAATCTTCGTGAAACCCCTATTCGACGCCATTATCACTATTGGTGCTAATTCGGATTCTAATGCTCTGTTTAAGAAGCTAAAACTCTCAATGTCTAGCATGTGGATTTCATCTATGAATAGCACCCCAGGTATAATCTCAGCCTTTCCAGATTCAACTGCTTCCTTCACAAATTTATCGACTTGCATACGGGTTTCGGGATCTATCTCCTTTCTCTCCTCCCGGCCTCCGAATAGCAGGCTAAAGAACCCACCCCCAGAGTACCTCTTATGAAAGAGCTCATCTAGCTCATCTAGTGTTGTTAGGTATACAAATTCTTTTTCTTTTTCCACTGGACCATCTGGGACATCTACTTCTGGTATTCTCCCAACATCATATCTTGGAACTGATGCTTCCTTACTTATTCCTAGAACACTAACATGACCTCCTTCTTTATCAATCATTATGACCATACCTTCTTCTACGCCCTTCGCAATCATCTCTTGGGCTACTGATGGGCCCACTGTTAGTGTTACACGTTCCTTCTTAGTTCTCAGAGTCAATTTCGCTTCCCGCACAATGCGCTGGTAAGGATTGTATGGGTGGGGAGCAAAGTGAGGTTCGAACTTGACGACCTCACCCTCAAGGACTCGTCTATATTCCCTGAATCTTACACCGATAGCTTTTCTAAGTGCTCTTATAAGAACTTCCGTTTTGGAAACCTCTGCTGAGTATATTTGTGAACCTGAAAGCTGAACAAATGGTACATCTTCTCCAAGTTCTCTTGCGATGCCAACAGCTATCGCTGTTTTCCCAGTTCCTGGAGGACCTGCTAGCAGTATCGCTCTACCTGCCATTTTTCCCTCTTTTATTAGACGAACTATCAGTCCCGCCGCTTCCCGAGCTTTTATCTGCCCAACTAAACCGTCCCCAATAAATTTTGCTTTGCCTTTGTCATTAAGACCGAGACCCTTTATGTGAGAATGCGCTCCGACCCTCGCAAATGTTCCTATGGTTGACGCCATTAGGCATCACCTTCATCCCAAATGTTTTCCTCAACTATATTTTAAGGAAATTTAAGAACCAACTATAGCATTATGACTATGAGGCAAGTGGGATATAAGCGTTTTTTGTTTATCACTTGCTCTCATTCGGAACATTTTTCCTAGGTGTCGGCTTTGGGGTCTCAGGAAGAAGAAGTTTACTTACCAGCTAAGAAAGCTGCCAGACTCCTCGGTGTTCATCCTGTAACTTTGTATCGCTGGGCTAAGAGAGGAAAAATAAAATACATTCGGACTCCTACTGGGAGATTGAGGTATCCTCTCTCCGAGATTATGAGGTTAAAGTCTATGGTGGAGAACCCTATGGATGTTGCTATATATGCCCGGGTCATCAGTAAGGCGCTTGCTGAGAGAGGACTACTAGATCGTCAGATAGAGTTTCTTAGGAATTATGCTAAGGAGAAGGGATATAACATTGTCGAGATTGTTACGGATATCGGCTTAATTAGCAGGAGGAGCATATCTAAACTGATTGGACTAGCTATGGCTAAGAGGATAAGCAAGATACTTATGGTTGACTATGATAGGATATTTCCCATTTTCTCAGAGATTTTCGAGGAGATCTTTGGGATGCTGGGAGTAAGATTCGAGATTGTTAGGTGGAACGATGAGGAGTTTGAAAGGACAAGAGAAGCAGAAATCATCGAGGTGATTGAAGCCCTCTTAAAGAAAAGATAGAAAGGAGTTATATGCTTAGAAATTATTTATGTAAGAACCCTATCTAGAATCTCCATTATTCTTTTAGTGTCTCCGGTGGTGAGAGTAGACATTTTCTTCTTTAGAGACTTGACAAGATTTATCATTTTTTTGATGTGCGACGATGTTGTCTCAAGAATTAGGAACCCTTGATCCTTGAAGGGTATGAGGCCTAGAAATGTGAAGCCATCCGAGAGAAGGAAACCCATAGAGTGCTTTACTATTATTGAAAGCTCAACCACCCTAGCGGGATCCTTGATATAGTCTATTACTTTGCCGAGGCCAAAGGCGTATCCAAGAGGTATAAATCCTATGGTCCTATCGAAGCCTACCAGAACAACCTCATTTACATAGTTTCTAAGCAACTTATTTTTGAGCGCATCTGGGAATCCAAGTAGCATCTCCTTTGAGAAGGCTTCTCCCCCTATTTTGCCAGCTTCTGCACGCATTAGTTCTACGATCTGAGCCAGAGCTTCCTCTGGAGGGATGGCCGCCTCTTTGAAATACAGATTCTTAGTTATGTTAACCTCCCTGTCAAATTCAACAAAATATTGTTTTTTATCGACATGCCATAGAAGCGATAGATGGATTACGAGTCCAAATATCCTGCGAACTGAAAGCTCGTTGTCTAGGTCTAGGGGACGTATTATCGAATCCGATGGCAGTCTAAGAATATCGACTAGATCGCTCGACTCTATGTCCATGCTAAATATCCTCCGAGTGCTGTTAGGAGCGTATATGACGGGAAATTTATCTGCCTCTGGACCAAATTTTGTGAATAAGGCACGTTTCAATTCAAGGAGAAAAGATGCTGTTCTATCTAAGTGGGCCTTAGCCATAGGTATTATGAAAATAACGGCATCTGCATTTTTTATAAGTTTCTCCCTAAAAACCCTTAATGTTGATGCCCCTGGAGGCGCATAAAACTCATAAATGATATCTCCTATTTGAAATGTGCAGTAGTCTACCCCGCTTGCGCTTCCCCCTCCGAAATGTCTTATTTCATGCATACTAGCATCTCTGTACAGTTCATATATTTTCCTCAAAAAAAGAGATTTACCACTCTTTGGAGGGCCATAAATGATTACTCTTATTCTCAGCGACATGAACATCACAGTTTTAATATTTAAGGTAGCATAGTTCATTATATCGCTACTTTATTACATTTTTAAATCGAAGTAGAAGAAAATCAATTAAGGTGCACAAATTGCCAAGCCATATCGAATCTCTTAAGCATCTTCTTAAGTATGCGAATATCTCTGAGAATGCTATGCTTGTCTATAGTGCGCTAATAGGCCTCAGACCTAGGTCTCTAGGAGAGATCGTAAATCTAACGGGGCTGGATCATATGACCGCTGAGAGGGCTGTGAAAGAGCTGATAGTGGCTAAGCTTGCGAGAGAAATACCTGGTAGACCAACACTATATGAAGCCCTTCCACCATATTCTCTTATGAAACTTCAAATCGAGGAGCTTATAAACTCGGTTAGGGAATTTGAAAGTGATCTTACAAGAAGTGTTCGGGAGAGCATAGATGTTCTATCAGAGAGTCTTAAAGCATTCTCTGAGAACATATCTAGAAGCTTTGAAAATGCAGTTATAAATGTTGGTGAGGCATTAGAGAACATACTCACGGAAATTTTACTTGACAACGTCACAAGAATCCTTGAAGATGTTTTTAGTAAGATACTGGAGGAATCTAAGAAAAATACAGCCGAGCGGTTGGCAGCCCTCAGAAATACGATAATCTCTACCTTTAGGAATTCTGTGGATGAGAACACTCGCCGCCTCTCCACACAGACTACGTTAGCGACACAAAAACTTATTAATCATATTAGAGAGACGCTCCAGGAGAAAACTAAACGCAAATTGGAGGATATAATAAATCTGTTCGAGCTTAGTATAGGTGCTATAGATGCTTTGATCGTTAAAGGCTTTGAGAAGGAGGTTAGACGTGAATACGAGATTCAGGTCATCAGAGGCTTAGATAAAATTAAGGGACAGGCATATGACATAGTAAAGAGGACTCAGAACTATGTGATTATTGTGGCTCCAACATTTGATTATATTCCTGCGGATATCATACTAAGCCTTGCACCAAGGGTACGTGTCCAGATAGTAGCTGAGCTTTTCCCAACACACCAGCAAATATTAGAGAGACTTAGATCGCGGGGCCCCACAACGCAGCTACGAAGCATGAGGAATATCAGAGTATTCGGTGTGGTTGCGGATATGAGAGAAGCACTAGTAAGTGCGATTCCTGAGACTGTAGTGGATCCGCATAGAGTATTAGGCATCACAACGAATGATGAAGCATGGGTTTCTTTTTTGCAAAGTGAGTTTTCGCATATATTCATGGGAGCATCTAGGATATGAAGTGGTATGATTTATGGCTGAAAATACTGGGCGATATAATCGCCAACTTCCAATACTTGGAGCCGACGGACAAAGAAAACTTAGAAGCTCAAAAATACTTATCGCGGGAGTTGGAGGGCTTGGTTCCGCTGTGAGCATTTATTTGGCGGCTGCAGGTGTTGGAAGACTCATAATTGTTGACTCCGACACTGTGAAGCTTTCAGATCTAAATCGGCAGATACTTTATAGCTGGAGGGATATCGGCAGAAAAAAGGTGGTTGTAGCTAAAGAGCGGTTACGGGGGCTTAATCCTGAAGTTGATGTTGTGGCTATCGATACACAAATAACTGAGGAAAATGCCAGTAAGCTCATTCGAGACATCGACATAGTTGTGGATTGTCTTGATAACTGGAGAACAAGAATTATACTAGACAAAGCGATCTGCGAAGAAAAGAAAGTTTTGGTGCATGGAGGGGTTGAGGGGCTATATGGACAAGTGACTGTTATTGTGCCCTACAAAACCATGTGTCTTAGATGCCTAATTGGTAAACCGGAAGAGAAGGAATTCATACCAGTCCTAGGCACGACGCCTGGGATTATAGGTCTTATAGAGGCTACGGAGGTAATAAAGCTTGTGACTGGTGTTGGCCAGCCCCTAATAAATAAGATGCTTATCTATGATGGCTATTCGATGGAGTTTAATATAGTGGAGCTCAAACCAACCAAAGAATGCCTAGATATGTGCTGGGGATAGACATATGAGCAGCATAATAGCACTCCTAACCGATTTCAAGACACAAGACCCATTTATAGGAGTTATGAAAGGAGTGATCTATGGAATAAATCCAGTAGTCAGAATTGTTGACCTCGCGCATGACCTTCCAAGCTTCGATATTAGACATGCAGCATTCATATTGAAAATATCCTACAAATATTTCCCCAAAGGAACTATTTTTTGTTGTGTTGTTGACCCTGGCGTCGGAACCACACGCCGGGGAGTAGCAATTAAGACTAGAAACTATTTCTTTGTCGGCCCCGACAATGGTTGTCTTTCGATGGCCGCTTTGGATGATGGTATTATAGTTGCTGTTGAGCTTAAGAACAGAGAGTTCATGCTCCCAGAAATAAGCACTACTTTTCATGGCAGAGATATTTTTGCTCCAGTCTCAGCATACATCTCTAGGGGAGTTCCAATAACTATGTTTGGCCCTGTAGTCGATTCTTCGACCTTAGTAAGGGTTGGAATAGCGCCGCCGAAAATTACAGAGGATACATATGAGGCGGAAGTCATAACATCAGATAGCTTTGGAAATATTTTTCTTAATATCCCTACCGAGATGTTCAAGGAACCTATTGGAGCAGAAGTTATAGTGAAAACCAAGGAAACAAAGAAGGAAGCAAAGGTCGGATATACTTTTGGTGATGTTCCTCCAGGGGAACTCGTCATTATTAGGAGGACATCACATGGCTATCTAGAACTCGCAGCTAACATGGCGTCCGCCAAAGATATATTAAACGTTAAATCTGGCGATCTCGTGATTATTAAAAGAAAGAAACTATGATTTCTTTTTTCTTTTATTTGAAGTTCTTCTTCTAGAGGATGAGTTTTTAGTCTTCTTTTTCCTAGAGTCTGTTTTGCCAGTATTCAACACACTTCCTTGCTCATCATTTTTAGATATAGAGCCAGCACCTTGTTTTTTGTTTTCATTGTTGAATGAATTCACCATCCTCTCTATAGCTGGTATTAGCTCCCTAGTGTAATATTTGCTCAGATCCTTAAGAATCATCGAGAGAACTTCATGGATTTTCTTTAGAACACGCTGATAATCTACCTTGCCTTTTTCGACCTTATCCATCTCTCTTTCAAGATCTCTTGTACCTTCAACTGTGATGAAACTTCTTAAGCGTTCTGCAAGTTTCTTATTTTGTCTTTCGAGCTTCTTAGCATAGGACTCAATGTTCCTTATTAGTGATGTGTAGATCATTATGCCTCTCTTCAGAGGGAAAATTTTGTTTCTATACAGACTCGTTTTGATATAGCCTCTTTTGAACAATATGTCGAGGATTATCGCATATGTTGATGGCCGACCTATACCCTCTGCACGCATTTTGTCTATTATCTCACTTTCATTATAGAGAGGAACCTTACTTATTTTCAAGCTCTGTACACGCTCTACTTTCACATTGTCGAACTTCGGAAGAGTATTATATGGATATATCACCATAAATCCAGGTTCCAAGATGTCTAGTATTCCCTCTAGCCTATGCTTTATTCTACTGTCAAAGATAAGTTCTATACACCCCTTTCTGATCTTCGCAGGTTTCATTTGACTAGCAATAAATCTCCTGAATATCTGCTGGTACACAGCAAAATGCTTCTTAGTGAATCTTATTGGTAACACTAGTTCCTCGGTCTGTAGCATCCTTATAAGAGTATTAGCGGTTATCGGCATTGTTGGACGTATACATTCATGTGCTCCCTCCTCCTGGCCTCCCCAAGCCCTGGGTTGGAATAGACTCATATCTCCAAACTCGTTTCTGATGAACTCTTTCGCAACATTTATGCCCTCTGGGCTCACTCTTGTTGAGTCCGTTCTGTGGTATGTGATCAGACCAGATTCGAAAAGCTCCTGAAGAATTCTCATTGTTTCTGTGCTTCTTATTCTAAGCTGAGCAGATATATCTTTTAGGAGATCTGCTGTTGTATACGGTGGTGGCGGATTAAGGACTTCATCGTGTGCTTTAACTATTTTTACTTTAACCTTCTTCCCAACGAGGGACTGCCATACTTCTTTGGGAATGCTATTTTCTTCGAGACTCACAAAATATCCGTTGGACAAATGTATGAAATACACATTTATCTTATTCTTCTTATATTCGTCGAACCTCTCTATTATCCAGCCGAGGACAGGTGTCTGTACTCTACCTGCCGAGTAGGAGAAAAACTTCTTCTTTATGTGTTTAAGTTTCCATAGTAGATGGCTAAATGTGAATCCTACCCATCTATCAACAATTCTTCTTACAAGCTGCGCTTTGACCCTGTTGAGATCTATTCCACGTGGGTTTTCAAGAGCTTTTCTGAACTCAGATGGGGTAACAGCATGGTACTCTATTCTACTTATTTTCTCGGCATATGGTGCGAGGGCAAGAGCTATATCAAATCCTATCTTCTCTCCCTCAGCATCAGGATCCGTTGCTATTAGGATTTCATTAACCTCACTTGCGATTTCGCATAGAGCCTCCAAAACGTCACTTTGAAGTATAACATTCTCACTTCCGCACCTCGGACATCTTCGACGAAGACCAGTAAATCTTTTACCGCAATCCTTGCATATCCCCATTATGTCGTATTCTGGGACATATTTGACGTAGCCATCTGCGCCTATGATTCTGACACCATATAGATTCTTGTCAACATCAAAAAATTTTCTCATAGCCGAAATATCTGAGACCTCAACATCCTCCAGAATCAGATCAAAAACATGTCCTCTCGTCGCCATAATATTTAGAATATATTTACCAGTAGATGCTTCATACACAACAAAGTTTCTGATAATCCGCCTTGCTGGTCTTCCAAAAAACCTCGCTATTGTCTTGGCTTTTGTAGGTGATTCAACTACTACCAACGCGGAACGCATAAGCTCCTTGAATTCGGGTGTGATCTCCCCGCTAATAATTTTTCTAAGTTTTTCTCTATCCCTATCGATCTCCCTTAAAACACTATCTATGTCCAGCTCTCTGAAATCATACCACTCGGAGATATCAGCATATATTCTGGCCCTACGCCGAAGACCATCTAGCAATTTTTGTCTATGCGTAACTATCACTGCGAGTCCTTTTGTTATCCCACCAGGGTACAAACGAGAAGTTCTTCCCGATCCTTGTATGTATGTTTTTGCGTCTGGGATGTATATGTATAGTCTTCCTTTAATCTCTTTTACCTCAACAAATGGACTTTCCTTGAGTCTATTCACAATTTTTTCGTCTGAGAGTAATTCTTTGGCCGTTCTCAGAATATTCAAGCATAGCTCTTTTATTGTTTCCAGCTTCTTAGTAGGCAGAGGTGTCCCATTGAAAATCGAATTTAAGATTAATTGTCTTGTGGCGAATTTAAGTCTCATAAATCTCCTTCTAAAATTGCTGATAAGCCTTAAGATCCCCATCTGCTTCTTTCTATCTTCGACAAACTCAACGATCTCATTAAGAATAACGTATCCTCTAAAAGGATGTGTCTTATCTGTTATTTCTAGCGGAAATTTGAAATGCGGAACACCAACAAAAATTGCGTATCTTATCATCTGTGGTATGTCCAGACCTCGAGCTAGTTTTCCATAATACGATGCTGCGCCGATAAGTATATCCAGTTCCTCATTAGCGAATGCTTCTATGAGCTTATCTATATTCGTTGGTTTCGTCGCATCCCCAACCCTAAAACCAGTTTTTTCGAGACTTTTTATTAGTTTATCCACAAACCCTCTGCGGATCCTATCAAGGAAGATAACGCCTCCTCTTCCAAGCTTTCTAACAAGATTAACAACGACATTCTTTTCACCAGGCTTAATCAGATAGAAAGCATCGATAATATTTCTTAATCCTCCTCGGACAGAGCCTATAGTGAAATCTAGAAGCTCACGGAGAATCTTTACCCTTAATCCGCGAGTAGTTCCCGTTGCTGACGAAACTATGATTTGGCCTATCTTATTCTTCCGTTTATATTCAGTGATTTCTTCTCTGAATTTTCTTGTGTCTTCTAGAAGTTTTTTCCTTGAGCCCGTTCTGAGAACTGCAAAGTTCTGTTTTCTTTTCACCAACCTGAGCGCTTTATCGATATGCTTCTTTTTGAAACCAATCAAATAGAGCACTCTATCTATGTTCTCTGACGATTTTAGTAATGCGTCAACATCATCAACAAATATTAGATCAAAAACATATTTTTTGAGGATATCAAAATTTGTTGCGAGAAAACGAGATGTTATAACCACAATGTCGAATTTTCCATTCTTGATACACTCCATGAAACTCCGCTTCTTAGCTATAGGCATTCTAGCATGATAACCCACAACTGCTATCTTATTATTCTTGATCTTCCTCAATGCCTCAGAGAATCTACCCAATATATGCGACACTAATGCTGCTGTTGGAACAACAAAAAGTGTTTTCTTGCCCTTCATAGCGTAGTATATTGCCGCTATTATCCCAAAGTATGTTTTACCGAGACCAGTAGGCGCGGTTATTGAGAAGCTAATTCCTTTAAGTAGCCTCTTAGCCCAAGTTAGCTGGGCATCATAAAGTTTATTTCCACTTATCAGCCGCGATAATTCATTCATTTTCTCTGCTTCTAATTCTAGATCAATATATTCCTTAAATCGTCTTCCCCGCTCCAATCGGATCTTCGATGCTATATATTTTAAAAACTCAAGCTTACTCATCTTCTCTTTAGCTTGTTCTATTTCCTCTGTGCTGAGAGGCAAACAAAGTTTACAGGGAACACCGAGAGCTAATCTTTTGCTATCGATTTCCCCTCCACAGTTTGGACACGAATTCCTAAATATTATTTCCGGCACGTCGCTAAGAATTACATATGTATTACGCATCCCAAAGACCGCCATCCTATCCTTACAGCACTAAACCCGAAAGATTCAGATATAAATCTCTATGCATTATTTAAATACGCCCTATTTTTATTAGGTTGTCGAAACGAAGCATCACAAAACAACATAGACAATCTAGCCATCCCGAAGATAAATACTTAATAAAAGAATTCTTAGGCTATTTAATTGTGTTATTTTTAAGAATCTAACCATATTCGGAAGCATCCGCATGTCTTGGAGACCATTAAGTAGTGCATATAAACGTCTAACTTAATGTGAATTAGAAACCTACTACTTCGAATCCTAATGCTTTTCGTTAGCTAATTGCTTAGAAAATTCTAAGAAAAGTGATTATAATGCCTAATAGGAGAGAGCTTCCAAGGCTTGTTTTCACAACAAAACTCTTACTGATATCCATCTTGATAGGGATATTAGCAGGGCTAGGTTCTGTGTTATTCTTCTACCTTTTGAAGATCACAACCGAACTCTTCTTGGGGCTTGCTGGATATTCCCCGCCAGATCCTGCTGGTGAGGCAATAAGCATTATCCATCCTGAGCCTCTCACTAAAAATGAATTTCTGCGAGATCTCCTGCTTGTCTTTATTCCTGCGTTTGGGGGGCTTATAAGTGGCTATATCTCATATAAGTTAGCACCTACAACTGTAGGGGACGGTACTGATGCTGCGATCAGAGCTATACATCATAGATCCGCTAGGATAAGCCCTAGCGTTCCTCCCCTTAAAGCGATTACCTCATCAATACTTATAGGTGCGGGTGGTTCTGCTGGTAGAGAGGGACCTATCTCTCAAATAGGTGCGGGTATCGCTTCTTTTATAGCTACGAGATTCAGACTTTCAGATCGAGAACGCGAAATTCTCAGTATAGCAGGTCTTGCGGCGGGCATCGGGAGTATCTTTAAATCGCCTCTTGGAGGTTCGATTTTTGGAATAGAGGTTCTCTATAAGCGTGATTATGAAGTTGAAGCACTGGTACCAGCAGTTATCTCTACTTTCGTTGCTTACATAGTATATTGCCTAGTATTAGGTTGGAGTAATATATTTGAAACACCACAATATAGCTTTCATCCTTCCCAACTAGCTTTCTTTACAATTTTAGGGATCATTGCAGGGCTTCTAGCTCGGGCCTATATAGGAATATACCGTCGCACTCAACACAAATTTAATAGTTGGAGAATACCACTATTCCTGAAGACAACGTTGGCAGGACTTATAGTCGGAATTATTGGTGTTTTCGTGCCCCCTGCTTTGGAAACCGGCTACGGTTGGATCCAACTCGCAATTTGGGGAAGAATCACGGTTGAGTTGCTTTTCCTAGCACTCTTCGCAAAGATAATCTCGACATCTCTCACTGTGGGAAGCGGAGGCTCTGGGGGCTTATTCGCCCCTAGTTTGGTAATAGGTGGATTCCTGGGCGGGGCCTTCGCATACATACTCTATATTATCCTCCCACCCCCTCTCATCGAATATATAGGCCCCATAGGAATCTACATATTGATTGGGATGGGCTGCTTCTTCGCGGCCGCGGCAAAAGTTCCTTTGGCATCTATAATTATGGTAGCGGAAATGACAGGAGATTACAACGTACTACCCGCAGCTTTTTTGGCATCTATACTTGCATACTTGATTTCTGGGGAGGAATCAATATATGAACAGTTGGACACACGATATATATCACCGATACATGAGGGAGAGATCATTGCTGGGCTTTTAGAAAGTCTCAAGGTTGGGAGGATTGCCACACCCGACGTGACAATAATCAGAGATGATGCTACGATTAGGGAAGCTGAAGGTATATTCATCAAATCCCATCGGCTAGCACTTCCAGTTGTAAATGCTGAGGGACGTTTTATAGGAATAGTAACACTCGAGGATATTCTAAGCATACCCCCAGAAGAATGGGACATTAGGAGAATCCATGATATTGTGAGATGCAAATTCATGTTTGTGCATCCAGATAACTCACTTCTTACAGCTCTATACAAAATCTTGACACACGAGATACCTGAGATACCTGTTGTCGATCGAAGAACAGGAGGGCTCATAGGCGAGGTTTCATTTCGAGATATAATGAAGTATCTCCACTACCGCGTAGAGGAATACTTCAGAAAACTTAGGTATAGATATCTAGAAAAGTAGCTTAATTTATTCTCCAAGAACTCTCCATTCTTTATAATTAAGGTGGGAATTTAGATTATGTAGTTAGCGGGTGTTATTGGATGAGTAAGCTTCCAGACAAACATAGGGAGTTCAGTGCTTGGTATGACGCCGTTATTGAGGAAGCCGATATTATAGATAAGAGATACCCCCTAAAAGGTATGATCGTTTGGAAGCCATATGGTTTTAAGGCTCTCAAACTGACCATGCAGATCTTGGAAAAGCTTTTGGATGAATATGGACATGAAGAAGCATATTTCCCTATGCTCGTTCCCGAGGAGGTTTTCGCACGAGAAAAAGATTTTTTGGAGGGCTTCAGTGGAGAAACCTTTGTTGTTGAGAGAACAATATCTAAGAAGCTCAATCGGAAGCTTCTGCTCAGACCAACGTCCGAAACTGTAATGTACTATATGTTCAGTATTTGGATTACGTCGTATAGGGATCTGCCGATCAAACTTTACCAAACAGTTAATGTGTTTAGGTATGAGACTGAGCAGACAAAGCCAATAATTAGAGTCAGAGAAATTGTAAGGTTCAATGAGGCACATACCGTACATAAGACATTAGAAGAAGCCAACAAGCAGATTGAGGAGGCAATAGAGATTTATAGCAAATTTTTCGATTCGTTGCTAATACCCTATATAATTCTCAAAACACCAAAATGGGACACCTTCGCTGGAGCTGAGTACAATTATGATTTCTTCACAGTTATGCCTGATAGAAAAGCCATCGAGCTAGGCTCCGTTATCAATCTAGGTCAAAAATTTGCCCGCGCCTTCGAAATAAAATTCCAAGATCAAGATGGAAAATGGAAATACGTTTATCAGACATGCTATGGTGTGTCTGAACGCGTAATTGGAGTCCTATTATCGATACACGGAGACAGCCGAGGTATTATTTGGCCACCCATCGTCGCTCCAATACAGATAGTTATAGTGCCTATTCCCTCAGAGACGATGTTCGACAGCATATTGAACAAAGCCAGGAAAATCGAAGAAAAACTAAGAGCCTCAGGTTTCCGAGTAAAACTTGATGATAGGCCAGATATGACGCCTGGTAGCAAGTATTTCTGGTGGGAGTTCCGAGGGGTCCCATTAAGAATAGAGATTGGTGAAAAGGAAGTAAAGGAAGGAAAGGTCACAATAGCGAGGAGAGACCTTATGAGGCGAATCGTTGTCAATGACGATGAGCTTGAGGAAGCCATTAAAGTGCTCTTCAAAGAGATTTCTGATGAGCTATACAGACGAGCAAAAGAATGGTTAGACTCGAATATAATCACAGCTACTTCTATAGAGGACGCAGCCAAGAAATATAATGATGTAGGCGGCGGAATAGTACGGGTACCTTGGTGTGGGGAAGATCAATGTGGACTTGCTATCGAGGAAAAACTGGGGCTTGAGGGCCTAGGCTATAATCCTAGGGAAAAAATAGAAGGGAGCTGTGTTGTGTGCGGAAAGGAAGCCAAATACTACTTCTATGTCGGGAAAAAATATTAGTTTTCCAACATCTAATATTATCTTCAGTTTCACAGTGGGTCCCGATAGTGAAAAAATAGAGCTTATCAGAAGCTTTATTAGAGGGGCACGGCGAAAAACATATCTTTTTCATATGCTCATATTGGCTTCCGTTGTTGCATTAGTACTTGTGACGTCTTATATAATTGGACAACTTGAATCGCCACTGCTTGGCTTCTTAGCGATGATTACAGCATCATATATATTTCTAATGATTATAAGTCTCTTTCTCTTCAGAAGACCACGGGCCTTCCCGATAAGACACAAGATACTTATACATAGCCCCCCAAAAGGTTTTCCAAGTTTGGTGATCTTTACAGACTATTTTCCTAGGGGCCGAAGCTTTCTCGCGGTACCCCTAGAAACTATAGGACGCATAGGTATAATTAAAAGGCCTTTATTTCCATGGTTTAAGAAGTTAGAACTAGAGATTCTGGAAATTCTAATAATGGATCATAAGGATAGGATAATAGCTAGATTAGGAGGATTATGCAGAGAGGAAGAATTAAGAGAAGCGGCTGTTAGTCTATGGAAAAAAATCCTTGAAATACGAAAGGAGAGTTCTGCAGCGAATCATGACTCATATATACCAGAAACAACGGGATGACCAACAATTCCTTTTACTCCCCATCGATCACTTATTATCCTGGTAATCTCATCGACATCCTCCTTAAAAGCAAGAGCAAAAATCGAGTCCCCAATCATAGCTTGTGCCGCTCCTATTGCAAACTCATTTAGCTCATTAAGAAGATCAGATATGCTTTTTGTGAGCAATCCAATACTTTCTGCGAACCATCGGGCGAGTTTGAAGAAGCTATTTATAGTTGGCTTCTTCATAAGCATATCAACAGCAACTTTTCCAAGTCTCATCGCATTATCAACAAGATCCTTATCTTCTAACGCTTTTGCAGTTTCTATACGGCCTTTGGATGCTACAACTAGTCTAAGATCTGAAGCAGGGAGAGGAATTCTATCTACTAAACATACGGAGGGCGCTCCCGGATGTGCGATTATTACTATGTCACCTATATAAGCAAGACCCGATACCGTACCAAGACCCGATCCCGCTCTGATCTCAGCTATATGTGCGATATCACCAGCCTGAATAATCGTTAAAGGCACATCAAGTTCTTTTGAAAGAGCCAATACTATACCTAATGCTGATGCAGCACTGGTTCCAAATCCAGAGCTTATCGGAATTCGTATATTCTGTCTAATCTCAATACTGTAGTTCGGTTCTATCCCTAGAATTTCGAAGAAAGTTTTAACAGCAGTTTCCCCGACCCCCCCAACTATTCGCTCTCCATTTATCATGTTTTCTACCCTAAGACCCTCTGAGGAGAAAACTTTTAGTTCGATTTCAACAGCGTCTTTGAAGCCTATCCCTGCTCCTCTCGCTCCAGTCATTAGAGGGTTCTCATATATACATGGCTCAAAAATCGCTGATATGCCACCTGGCACGATAACCTTTGCCATAGGTATCACCGAGAATAACACCAATAGTCTTTTTGGCTGTAAGCTATCAAAAAACAATTTGAAAAAAATGAGTATTTCTCAGATTGTTTGAGATCAGAACTTCCGAGCTTCTTCATCTAGTCTGTCGGTGGCGTTTTCATCACTAAACCAAAAATAGATACATATTGGCTCAATATAACTGTGAAAAATTATCTATGCCATCCATGGTTAGTTGTCTTGGGGAATTATATGAAACATGACAAAAGAGTCGCATACTATGTATATATCTCTGGTCTTTCCGTTGGTGTAGCATTCCAAATATTTGGCTTAATCCTAGAAACTCTCAGCAAATTCTTTGGAGCTCCGCTTGCATCAGACATATTTATAATCTATGGACTATACGTAATGCAGGTCACACCGCTTATCTTATTGACTACACTTACAGTCCTATATCTCTATAGGGGAGACAAAGTGCCTGCTTTGGCATCTCTACTAGGACTAATAGCAATAATACTCGTCATCGCATTTAGATTATTCTTTCTATAGGGCGTAAATCATTGTCAGAAATAAAAGAAAAAAGGAAAAAGGGAGGCTATAGAGCCTCTGTAAACCTTGCCTTTTCAACTAATATATATGTTG
The DNA here is from genome assembly GCA_029856685.1 of Candidatus Njordarchaeota archaeon. GTDB lineage: Archaea > Asgardarchaeota > Njordarchaeia > Njordarchaeales > Panguiarchaeaceae > Panguiarchaeum. Next base: position 5,895 of record JAHKKZ010000008.1, on the reverse strand, counting down.
ACACTACTGGTATACCCATTTCGAGCCACCAATGGTATATCTGTCTCCGCTCTTTACCTATACCCTTAATATTTTGTAGCCATCTAAGCAGGTTATCACTAAGTCTTAGCCCCTTCACGCCATATTTTGGTTCACCGTTCTTCACGTATATAACGCCATCACGGATAACGCCAGAAAAGTCCCCCTTAACATAGTCTTGGAATCTTATGTATGTTACGTTGCCAATAATCAGACCTTCGCTTATCTCGGAGATCATCTCTTCGAACTTCATATCGCCTGGCTCGATAACTAAGTTCCAGGGTGTCGGGAAAATCCAACCAGCATTTCCTGTATGTTCTGCGTTGAGAAGCTTTGCGGTTATCCTATTATGTAGATATGTTTTGAGAACACCACCATCCAAAATTATGTTTTCCCGTGTTGGGACGCCTTCCATGTCGAATATTACTGGGTTATAGCTATCAGTGAACAATGGATTATCGCTTATTTTGAGTTCTTCAAACGCTATCTTTTGTCCTAATTTCTGAGCGAATGAGCTATATCCCGCGATCACGGCAAAGCCAGACGCCATCATGCCTACAAAATTTGAGATTGACGCCACAGCATCGGGTGTGAATAAAGCTGTGTATTCCCCAGCTCCCAAAGTTTTGGGATTTCTAGATAAATTGGCATAGTATGCGGCTGTTTCCCCTACTTTTTTGGGATCGATATTTTTAAGGGCCCTTGAGGCTATGGATGAGTGACCCGTTTCTAGCGGCCCGTGAAAAGCTCTTACATCCAGATATGTGTTTGTATAGCTGTGCGTCATCTCAAAACCTGATGTTGTTTTAAGACCGATCCAGTAAGCATTTGTATATATTGCACCTGCAACTTTTTTCACACCTTCACTTATTGCAGAGTCAATAGCCCCTTTGGCTATTTCAATTAAGTGATCTGGGTCTCCTAAGATCTCCTTATCGAAGACGTCTGGTATCGATGGATAGCTTTTAGCTGGTTCAGGTAGAGGAGCAGAGTATGGCTTGGGGGGCGTAAGTTCGAGTGCTTTTTCTATTCTCTTAAGCACTTCGTCAAGACGCTCTAGACCTTTAAAGCTTATGCTGAATATATGAGTCTTGTTGTTTTTCTCTACCAACACGTCAATGGAATATTCATGCCACTCCTTAGCTACATCAATTTTGTTCACTGAGAACCTCACTTGTCTGCTAACCTTCTTTTGAGCAAAAACCGCAACCCTATCGCCAATTTTTTTGGCTTTACCAAATACCTTATCTAGCAAATCTTCTATCTCACTCACTGAGATCACCTCCCAAAACTTATTCTAACTTTTCTCAGCCTAACATTAGGCCCACCAGCAAATACTGGAACTCCCTGGCCTGGGTCTCCCTTCCCACAAGTGGCAGGTAAGAATTTGAGGTTCTTGTCAACAGCATCTATGCTAGCATAGTACCTTGGTGTTGTTATTTCTAGTACTGGGCGCCAAACAGGCTCTTTAATCTCACCATTTTCTATTAGGTAGGCCTCCTGGCCTATATATCTCTGATTGAAACGTCTATCATCAATGTTCCACTCGCCAAAAGTTTTCATGTAGATACCTCTCTTAATCTCTCCTATCAGTTCCTCGAAGGTGTAGTCGCCAGGAGCAATATATGTGTTGGCCATTCTTATTATGGGCTCCCTATTGTAGCTTGAAGCACGTGCAGCAGCATTACTATGAAGGCCCAGTTTAGCAGCGTATTCCCGATTCATAAGAAACTCATCCACAACACCTTTGAATATTAAATATCGAGGTCTTGCTCGGACCCCCTCATCATCATAAAGATAGAAACCATAAGATTCTGGTATTGTTGGATCATCAATTATCGTTACCACCTCCTTAGCCATTCTCTTGCCCAGCAAATCTAATGATGCGTATGATTCTCCCGCCTGAGCACCTTCACGACCCATTATCCTATCAAGCTCAAATGGGTGTCCACAAGATTCATGTGTAGCTAAACCACTTACCTCAGGCCCTAGAACTACATCATATTTATCTGTTTTGAGAATCTTAGCTTCCATTATTACTTTTTTTAGAGCTTTTGCGTCATCCACAAACCTTTTTATGGGATCCCAGACAGGGATTTTTTCCCATCCCACCGCACCACCAACAGAGGTATGCCTTGTTATTGTACGATCTTTATATGATAGAACAAAATAGGCCCCTACAGAGAGTCTAGGAACAAAACTCCTGATACTCGTCCCCTCAGAGTTCACAAAAAACTTATATGTATGATAGGCTGAGATATCTATGTTACGGAATGGTACTTTCACCTCGTCCTGGAGATTCTGCAGCTGCTTGTCTATTTCGACCAACAACCCAATTTTCTCTTCAAGAGGTATCTCAAACACATTTTTCCGTGAAATAAGTTCGTATCTAACACTGAAATTAGGTTCCTCAGACAGGGAGCTAGCACCCTTCTTCTGAGATTCAGCTAGTTTCACAGCGGCATCAACAACTCTTCCAATAGATTCCACAGAGAGATCATCCGTTGCTGCAAAGCCAAAAGCTCCATTCTTAAGAACCCTCACAGCTAATCCTCCATTTATCGCTATTGAGTATGATTCAACAATACCGTTTCTAACATAGATAGCCTCTACCTCATCTATTTGGATTCGTGCTTCGGCATAGTCAACTCCTCTTTCCTGCGCCATATCAACAGCTCTTATAGCAACATCCTCATCCAGCATGAAAATCACCTAGGAGCATTTTACCAATAAAAGTTGAGGAAAAAACAGAATATATGGTCAAAAATCTATCTCTCTCATCACACACGAAGATTTTAACAATTTTTCTCTTCTACTATGGTGAATAGAATGCCTTCGCTTACGGATGAGATATATGAGCACACATAAGAAGACAAGAAAAGTTTTACGTAATGTTGTCCATAAAACACCTTTAGACCGTTCAGAAACTTTTACTAAGATTTCTAGGGGCTAAGAATGTTTATTTGAAACTCAAAAACTTGCAGAAAACAGGTCTTTTAAACCACGTGGCGCTTATTATAAGATATATGACTTGTCACCAGAAGAAAAATCACGGGGAGTTATCGCTGTGAGTTCGGGTAATCATGCTCGGGGAGTAGCATACGCAACATCAATACAGAACGTTTCAGCGAAAAAAGTTATGCCTATATTCACGCCAATCTCGAAGATAATAGCGACTAGAAGCTACGGTGCTTAAGTAATTCTTCACGGATTAACATTTGATGATGCTGAGAAAGCTAGAGAGATTATTGAGGGTGAGGGAAGGATTCTTTTATCCACCCATACGATGATAAATTTATAATAGCAGGGCAAGGTACAATAGAATTAGAAATCTTAGAGGATCTCAAGGAGCCCGACATTGTGGTAGTACCCGTCGGAGGAAGGGGTCTTATCTGGCATCTCGATAGCCCTTAAGAAGAAGCTTAAGGAAAGAGTAAGGATAATTGGTGTTCAGACGGAAGCATATCCAGGAGTACTAGCTAAACTAGCACTCCATAAAAAACCCCAGGAAATTAACAACAATCATCATTGGAGATCTCGTCAATAATATTGTAACAGTAAATGATGATGAAATGGTATATGCCATATCCATGCTACTTGAGAGAGCTAAAACTGTTGTTGAGGGAGCAGAGGCTAGTTCGTCAGAGGAGATTGATTAGACTTACCGTTGTTATGCCTAATATACCTGGGTCACTATCAAGGCTACTAGACATCCTTGCTCAGACGAGAATAAACGTTGTTGATGTTGATATAGAATAAGTATTCGCCGCATGTAGAGTCGCAGAAGGTCAAGGTTGAGATCGTTGCTGAGATACCTATCTCAGAGACACTAGAGATTCTAATGAGCAAGATAGAAGATATAGGATACCATGTTGAAAAACGCTGAGTTCTAACTATAAATGAGATTCTCTACATCTACCTTAACTATATTTTTATTGATTAACATCGCCCTAAATTTTTCTAGTAGTCTCCTAGTCGCCGATGTTAATGTGAGGTTCATAGCCTCATCTATTGGAACCCATACGGCTTCCAAAGCATCGCTCTGTGGCTTAACACTTTTACTTTTTGGTTTCACCAGAAAATCTATTATGACGTAATGCCACCTAACATTTCCTTCGCGGTCTCTCACAACAAGATTTGATATACTTATAACTCCTATTACTTCGCAATCAATGTTTACCTCTTCTCTAACTTCTCTTTTTACAGCATCAATTATGTTCTCTCCCAACTCCACCAGGCCCCCAGGAATACTGAATTTTCCTCTGCCAGGGGGATTTGCCCGTTTTATTAGAAGGATTTTTCGCTCTGATTCGTCGTATATCAGAGCTCCAACAGCAACTATTGGACGTTTTGGGTAGATCCTATCGGATTCAGCCAACAATATCTGCCTCTTGGTAACCTACGCCTCTTGCTAGGAGAAGAAGAGCTTGGCTTTTAAGAGTATTATCTTCTTCGAAAATGCCTCTATATACTACTGATACTATTATGCTAGGATTTTTAACACCTCTCATAATCATACACATATGCCTAGCTCTACATACCACGAGAACACCCTTAGGTCTGTACTCACTGTTATATATCTCATCAGCTATCTCTGCAGTCATCTTTTCTTGGACTTGAAGTCTCCTCGCATACTTCTGGACTATCCGCACTATTTTAGAGATTCCTATGACCTTGCCATTTGGTATGTAGGCAATATCAATAGTGCCATAGAAAGGTAATATGTGGTGTTCGCACATAGAATAAAACCTTATGTTTCGGAGTATTACCATGTTTGAGAAATATTCGAAGCCAACCAGTTCATCTGAGTTTGTATATCCCGAGAATATTTCCTCATACATATCAGCTACTCGCTGTGGTGTTTCACGAAGCCCAGGGCGCTCTGGATCCTCACCTATTGCCTCTATGATTAGTCTAACTGCCTTCTTTATCTTTTCTTTATCAATCACCGCTACCACCAAGGGAAAAGAAGAAGTATTAGAAAATCAAAAAGAGAGCTATATAAAAATGAGTCTAAATACCACCTTTTTAGAGCGCTGACACTATCATCCTTACACCCACAACTAGAAAATAGACTGCGATCAATTTTTTAAGAGTTACATCTTTTATCTTAAGAGCAAGTCTCGATCCTATCGTTGCGCCTATAAGGGAGCCAACAACAACGTATGCAACTAAGTCTAGCTCTATGAGACCTTCCGATAGGTATACAATTGAGCTAATTGTTGAACTGAAACTTATCAGAAACATACTCATTGTAACAGCTATTCTTGAAGGAACCATAAACACTAATATTAGGACTGGCGTGTAAATAGCACCCCCACCTATCCCTAGTAGGCCTGCTACGAAGCCTCCAAAGAACATCAACGGAATACCTATCTCAAGATTTCTTGGATTATATTCTAATACTTGACCTTCACCCTCATCATAATAACGATCCGCAAAGGAGGAGTTTCCATTAGCTGTTTGTTTCCACTTCACTGCTTTTCTCCGCAACACCCTAAACCCTACGTAGAGAAGTAAAATTCCGAATGCTACCCGTAGAATATTTCGGGGAGCCCATATCATCACCGATGCTCCGATAAAAGCACCTAGAATAGCAAAACTTGTCATTAGCACACCGAATCTTACATTTGCTATTCCGCTCTTAAAATATCTAGCATTGCTTCTAAGAGAGAGTGTCAAACCTAATACTGGGCTAAGAGCCATTATCCTCTTTATATCTAGTTCGCTGAAGATATCGAGAAGAGGGATGAATATTGTCCCCCCGCCGATGCCGAATATCGGTCCTAGCAACGCAGCTAGAAATGCTATTAGAAACACTAGGAACCCAATCAGCATTTCTATGTGCCACCGCAACCAATAAATCATGCAGCTTTA
>JAHKKZ010000079.1 GCA_029856685.1 Candidatus Njordarchaeota archaeon | reverse complement strand
CTCCCTAGTAATCTCGGAAATCTTATTATTTAGGGCTCTCCAGGAATATACAAGTTGCCCATCTGTGGAGAGTATCGGAGCTAATCGCCGAATAAGGTATCTAGGAGCTTTAACACGTCTAGACGCTTCTTTAATACTTAGTGGCATATCCATCGTAGCGAATAGATGCCTAACTCTCACAAACCAAAAAAGATGCAGTGACAGAACGACTATAGCGAGTATGCTGAGAGTATCTAGGGGGCCCAAGATGAAATCTATGGTGTCTGGAAGCAAATCCATATCAGAATCTATTGAGCGAGGATTTGTACCACGTCTACACTCATCACGATTTGTTAAGCCATCACCATCTGAATCTCGATAAGCATCACTAGGATCCAATGGGTTCAAATCATATTGGACTTCCCATCCATCGGGCATACCATCATCATCAGTATCATTGTCTGTTGGATCTGTATCGTATATGTTTACTTCGTCACCATCAAATAGATTATCATTGTCCGTATCATTGTCTGTTGGATCTGTATTGTATATGTATTCCGCGACATTAGCTAAACCGTCACCATCCTTATCTTGATGGGCATCGCTAGCGTCGAGGGGGCTCAGATCGTATTGAACTTCCCATCCATCAGGCATACCATCTTTGTCGGTATCTGGGTCACGAGGATTCGTAGCATGAGTATATTCTTCGTAATTCGGTAGATCGTCGGCATCGGGATCGTAATAGGCGTCTCCAGGATTTAGAGGATTCAGGTCATATCGGACCTCCCATTCATCTGGCAAACCATCATCATCGGTGTCCTCATCTGCGGGGTCGGTATGATAAATTTTTGCCTCTTCGCCATCAGAGAGACTATCATTATCAGTATCATTATCTGTGGGATCCGCATTATAAACATACTCCTCAGCATTAGTTAGACCATCATCATCTATATCTTGACCAGCATCACTAGCGTCAAGGGGGTTCAGATTGTATCGGACCTCCCATCCATCGGGCATACCATCATCGTCGGTGTCAGAGTCATAAGGATTTGTAGCATGAATGTATTCTTCATAATTCGTTAGCCCATCAATATCGGGGTCTCTATAAGCGTCATGGAAATCAAGAGGGTCAAGCCCATATTGAACCTCCCAACCGTCGGGCATACCATCTTTGTCGGTATCATTATTCGTTGGATTAGTATTGTATGCTTCCTCCTCTATATCGTCTAAACCATCATTGTCAGTATCAAGTATCCGATAGTTCCACATCGGCTCGATTAGTGGTTTTAAATCTTCCTCATGGGCAGAGTCCCCAACACCATCACCATCGGTATCATTACCCGTATAATTATCCCAATAGTTTCCCAGCCTACTACTCCAGGTTTTCCCATCGTATATATACGTTATATTGTTGCTTGTCGTCCATAGATTATTCTGAAATAGACTAACATGAAACGTATTATTCATGAAGCTATTGAATACTATCTTGTTGTTATATGAGGTGTCGAAATAGAGACCCCATGCGTTATATCGTATAATATTATTATAGATACTATTGCTATCTGAGTAGAAAATATGTATACCATGAGTACTATTTTGTATCGTGTTTCCATATATCTTGTTGTTGTCTGACGAATCAAGAACCATCCCAAACTGGTCTGAGCTTATTATGGTATTGTTATATATCTTATTGTTCGACACCCCATAGAGGCTTATCCCGCCTGTGATACTATTCTGTATGATGTTATTATGTATTCTATTGTTACTACTGGTAGACCCATAAAGATATATCCCACAATCATTGTCTCCCATAATATTATCATGAATATCGTTGCTACTTGAATTCTGGAGAAAAATCCCCGTCCAATCACTATTTTTTATTGTATTATTCCACATAGCATTGCTATTTGAGAAGTAGAGATATATACCATGGTAGCTAGACTCCACCGAGGTGTCGTATATCCTATTGCTACTTGAGAAGTAGAGATATATCCCCGCAAATGACCATCTTCTAATTCTGATGTTTCTTATCGTTACATTCGTTGCTTCATCCACATATATCCCATATCTACTGCTCTCGCTTGCCGCTCCAGTCATTATGTGTCCTTTGCCATCTAACACTACATTGCTAGCACTTATATAGATCCCGCATTCATATGTACAGTTTATTATATCTGAGTCTAATTCATAGTATCCAGGCCTATCTATCAGTATACACCAGGAAGATGGTGGATCTCTTCTTAAGATTGAGCACAATCCTCCCTTTGCAGCTTCTAAAGCACTTTTTTGAGAGTCCTCCAGTATCCCATTAGTATTAGCTAATTGAATACTAATTATCTTATTCTTACCTACGAATCCAAGCTCGTAGAAACCATCCCGCAACAATAACGGTATTGAAACCACGATGATGAGAATCCCAACTAACAGTATCGAGGTAGGCTTCATGCCTATCCCCAAGCACATCTAAGAAATCATACAATATCCAATTTAAAATACTAAACATGGATCGCCAATCAGCAGGATTCGTAAAGATGGAAATTTAAACATAAAAGTAATCTTGGTATGTACATAATCTAGCTACGATTATAGCTGTGTTTTGTTCTAAGAAACTTTTTGGATGATAGTTTTTTTATAATCCTTCTTGGGGAAATTTTACATGCTCCTTAAAAGGCATATAAGCGCTTTCTTCATCTTTTCTCTGAGCCCTTCGTTGTACCTGCCGAAGACTAATCTAATATTTGGTATGGTTTTTGCTTGTCTTATTATTGCTTTTAATCTCACTATCGAGTCAAAAAGAAAGTATGTGTTCACAGTAGCCAATGGACTTCTACTAATAGCATTGGGAGGCAGGGATCTCAGTTTTTCTGCTATGATATTAATTTTTCTATTCGCCTCAGAAACGATGTTTGGGTGCATCGCTGAGATATCATCGCCCCCGATTACAACAAGAACTTTTTCATTTTTCTCTTTGGCGAAACTAATTATGTTCAGCAGACCTAGCTTCTCATTCACAATTAGAGATAAAGTCTCCAGTATCCGTCTGAGTTGGGAATACATGGATGCGGATAGTTTGTCCATAATCGATATCTTCTCTACATATTTTGGACTGAAATTTAATAGAAGCTCAATATCTCGGCTGTATAGACCCTCATAGGTCTTAATCAGTACTCTTTCTTCTTCAAGCCACGTCTCTATGAATTCAATACCATGCATAATAGTTCGTCTCCATGACAACATCTCCTCACGGAGAATCCTTGTCACTATATCATCCAGAGATACCACACAGTATCTCCCATGGGCATCTCTAGTCAGCATCTTTTTGGATACCATATCATTTAGATATCTTCTAAGTTTCTCCTCGACTCGTCTTAACTCTGCATTAGTAACTTCTTTCTCCGGGTTAGATAAAAGAAATAGTTTACGAGCAAGATTGTTAACACTTATAGGGCCGTACAGCCTAATCATATACTGAAGAAAATTCTCTATACTCACCTGATATCTAGGCCCTCCCTTTCTCTCTATTCGATTCAAATAGCCCTCCCTGCATAAGCATCTCAAGTGATATAGTAGACTTTGCCTTTTGATCTTGAAATGATCCGCTATCTCACTTAGCCTCTTTTCACCACTAATTGTTAGATAGGCAAGTATCTTCTCATATAGTGGAGTCAGAAACTTTCTCAACACCTTACACCTATTATTCAAAAGATTATTGTATATATTCGACATATAAGCATTACGAAGAAAATTGGTATAAAAGTGCTGTTCAGAAGAGAAATATAGCCCCACATTGCTTATTCTTAATTGCTAACCTTTTTTGGCTTAGACCAATAACTATTCGACGCAAAGATATATATTTGGTGATTCGTATGGGCCTCGAAGAGCTAGACAAACTTTTCTTAGGGAAGATAGAGGGAGACTTTCTGCTGAGTAATAGGATTTGCGTTGTTAGGTATTACGATGAGCTCATCAATTTGGGCGAACTATCGCTGCTCATTCAAAATCGCCATGAGGAATTCATTAGGGTCGCTCTGACACGCCGAATAAACTTCATTGAGACATGCAGATTCCTAATTCTCTTTCCACACCTAGGAGACACAACAATATATAGGGATTTGCTCAGATACATTCTACTCAGCCAGAGCATATATGGCTACTGGATCATAGAGCCTGCAGCTATGGAAGCCGATGGCGACGTCTTCTCAGATTTTATCCTTGAGCCCACAATTTATGGTGTCTCCGCAACATATGCAGGTAGGTGGCATAGAGATGCGGAAAGAAGTTTCAAGAAGGCTTGGCCTATATTCGCTAATAGTGGAGGGGTCTGGGGGCATGGATATGATGCGACTGGTACAACGCTAGAAGCCATAAGAATCTTTGATAGAGCTGGGATCCTTAAGTCAGAGCATGCTAACTGTGTTGCTCTAAGAAGATTGAAGGAAATATGCACCAACGTAGTAGAGGATAAAATCAAGAAATATCGTTCTGGTAGGTGTGAGACATCGTGGGGTGAATGGTCCGTGGGTGCCTGCATAGAAATTCTCTATAGGCTGGGGCATAATAGGGAACATATTATAGAAAAGTTAGAAAACTATTTTGAAGCCATAAAGAAACTAGGAAGCAGAGCGAGAGAATATGTTAGATACCAAAATAGAATCCCAATAAGCCTAGTCAGAAAAATGCTGGAGAACACTATTGGTCCCGAAGACATAAAAACACTTGGAGACCACATATTATGGCTACCCATCGAAAACATGGAGATAAGCAACCCAATGGCAATAATCAAAACCCTAGACATAAAAATGTATCCATCAGGGCCCAGAAACCAAATAAGTGACGATTCCTACCTAGCATTGATAGAACGTGCGCATTTCAGAATAGCATATCTTAACTTTCTTTACACAGTCTATGCCTTGCTAAGGCGTATCTGCGAGGTTCATCCTAATCTACTAAGTAAAGCCCTAGGCACAATGAAAAGGTATTTCTCAGACGGTGACATATAGGAAATAAATTAATTAATGTATATTTGGAGGCGATCCACTATGTGTGAGTTGTTAGGCTTATCCTTCAACAAGCAGATCAGACCAAAAATATCTTTTGTCGCTTTTCGAAGAAGAGCCAGATATAACCCCCATGGTTGGGGAATAGCTTTCTACCCCAATCCAGATTCCTTCGCAGCATTCATATTGAAAGAGGCTATTCCTGGCCATAAAAGTGAACTCGCCGCGTTTCTATCGAGGTATCCCAATATTAGGTCTCGAATATTTATTTGCCACGTTAGACGAGCCACTAAGGGAGGGCTTAGCTATAGGAATACACATCCATTTGCAAGGGAGCTCTTCGGTAGAGAATACGTGTTTGCCCATAATGGAACTGTGAACGAAGGCCGAATTCCGCAGCCGAGTAGATTCAAACCCATGGGAAACTCAGATTCTGAGCGTATTTTCTGCTATCTACTAGACAGAATCTATGAGAGGGGGATCCGAAGCTGGAGTAGAGAGGATTTCGATTGGTTACATGGACTTCTAATGGAGATAGATATGTATGGCACACTAAATATTATGATGTCTGACGGTGAACACCTCTTCTGCTACACGGATGCTGATGGATATAATACTCTCTGCTACATACGAAGAGAACCCCCATACCTCAGGATCAAGCTAAGAGATCTCGACTGGGAAATAGATCTTAACCTCGAGAAGAGTCATGATCAAAGAGGATATATCGTAGCGACATACCCACTTACAAATGAGCAATGGACATCTCTCAGTCCTGGGGAACTTATAGTATTTAAGGATGGAGAGATGATTTATAGAAGCCACAGAGAGGAAGCATTTAAGCCAACGCAGATAGACATCGACATACTTAGAATAATAAGACGATCACCACATAGAGTTCCACTAAGACAAATAGTAAACAGGCTAAAAACACGATACACTAAACAAAAAATAAAACATCACATAAAGCTTCTTCTATGCTACGGATACATTAGGCAGGACAGGCGAGACAGAGTACCATGGCACAGCCTCCAAGCAACATTCTATACGCATCCACGCAAAAGAAAAGAAATAGACATACTCATCGTATAGCGAAACACGGCCTCACAACCATATCCTACTATCCACAATCTCTATGTCGAGGATAGGAATATATTAGTTTCCCATAAATTTTAATTTATTTGATTATTTCTAAGGTTGTTGTTTTTATTATATGATTAATCGTACAAGATGATGTTTTTGAGAAAGGAGAAGAGAGAGAAGAATGGGCAATCGGTTGAAATAAAGGTTCACTACCAATCTAGAAAAAAGAAAGTAAAAAGCGAGTTAAAACATACGTACCATACGACGCGGAAGAGACTACCAACGGCACTTTTTGGTCTTTCGCCAACACTTCTTAT
>JAHKKZ010000078.1 GCA_029856685.1 Candidatus Njordarchaeota archaeon | reverse complement strand
GATTCGCTCTCCGATTCGCTAGGATAAATAGGATACGCTGGGATAAGAGCCCAGAGGATGCAGACACAATAAGTCGAGTTAGGGAGATTTATAAGGAACAATTCAAATATAAGGCGAAGCTACATTAGCTAGATGGGCTAGCGATCTCTATAAATAGTTGGCCAAGTTTTTCTAGTCCGAGCTCGCTTAGATCGCTATATATTCGCTCTCCAAGCTTTCGTTTTATTTTCCTATTAGCAATATCTGTGAGGACGAATATCATTATGCTTAGTATATTTTCAAGGACATCCGTGTTTCCCAGAAAAACACCCATGTATAGTACAAGCGAAATCACATTGATAAGCTCATCTATGTCCTTCTCCCAAACTTCATCGATAGCAAGATTTTTTATTGACAGCCCACATGCGGATGCTAAGTTAGGCAGAACCTCCATAAGTTCATCTGTAACATCAATCTCTCTATCATCCCGTGTGATAATCGCCCTGCCAGATTCACTAAAATCAATACCAATAATACCCGCTAGTATAACCAATGCATATTCTCTGTGTATAAGCCCAGCAAGAATGATATTTTCCTTCTTTCCCGTTTTTTCGAGGCTTATTGGGTTTGGCACAAAACCTTCCTCCGCTCGGCTAAGAAAAAGGCTTATATCCATATCGGGATACCTGTTTTTAAGTTCCTTTAATATATGGGGCATACGAGAGGCGAGCCATTGATCTTCATACCATTCTTTATCGCTAATCAAGATTTTGCACCAGTCCTAAAACTTTGAACATAAAAATATTTTTCTTGAGACATTATAAAGAATGCCAGTTAGCTACTAGATTTAAGCGATAGCAATGAGAAAGGCTGAGAAACAAATATTGATAAAGCACACCCTAGTAAATCAGATCCTTACACCGTGTGGTATTAGTTCTATTGAGTATTCACTCAATCCATATATTGGATGTGCCCATGGATGCGCCTACTGCTATGCACGATATCTTCTTCTGCGGAGAGGATATGGCCCAGAGGACTGGGGTAAGGTTGTGTATATAAAATCAAATGCTGTGAGTAGACTCAAAGATGAAATAAGATGGCGGAGGAGGGGGAAAGTCTATTTATCCTCAGCAACGGACCCGTATCAGCCTGTGGAAAAGGAATATCGGATTACTAGAAGACTTCTGGAGATATTAGTTAAGTATGATTGGCCAGTAGAAATACTAACGAAAAGTACCTTAATTCTAAGAGACTTAGATCTTATCAGAACGATCAGCGATATCCGCGTAGGGGTCTCTATTTCGGTCACAGAGGATTTTAGGAGAGTCTTCGAGCCTTTTGCTAGTAGTTATGATGAGAGGCTGAGGATCCTTGAAAGACTAGTCAATGTCCTCGGTGGGAAGAGAGTTCATGTATTCTTTGCACCATTTCTGCCAGTCTTATCTGAATACTCACTAGACACAATTATTGATGATATCAGTAATGTGGGAATACAAAGGCTTTTCTTGGATAAGCTCAATATTAAGGCTCAGAATTGGATAACCATAAACAAAGCATTGGAAAGAATAGGAATAAGTAAGAAAGATTTCTGGAAAAAAGCTAAGGATACGGCATACTGGAACAAAACTGTGAAGGATTTGATAAAAAAAGCTATCGCGAGAAGACTTGAGGTAAACATACTCTTCTAATATTTAATTCTTAGCTTTCTCTTCTTTGATGGCTTGATATCCACAGAGATAAGCGAATCTACAATAATCGCATGCCCATGGTTCATCAGGTATCGGAGGGGGTGGAATATCTTTTTGAAGAGCTTCTTCAAGCTCCTTTTTTCGCTTAATTAACTCTTCTTCTACCTCTTCAACGCTTCTATCAAAGAGTATTGGAAATACCTTTGTAGTCAGATCATTAACGTTTACATATAGGATCACAGCGAACTTAACTGGTCGTCCCGACTTTTCAAGAAGAACACGATAATACTCTACTTGCTTAACGTGGTGTGGATATGGCTCAGGGGGTATAGCCCTTGTTGTCTTCAATTCAAGTAGTATTTCGTCTTCATAGCCATCAACTCTACCGAAAATACCGTTGTATTCCAATTCTATCTCGTGGCTACTAAATATTCTAGTTTCATGGAGCTTTACCCCAATCCACATTCCAAGCAGGTCTGGGAGTCTTCCTCTTTTTTCTTCGAAGAATTTTTTTGAGTAAAATGCGTGTCTGAGACACGGAAACACCAAGTCGGTAACATTTATCTTTTCTAATGGTGGTTTAGCCTCTTCAAGATCCCGTGTTATTGCTTGGAGGAGGCGGGATTTAACATAGCTTTCTACACTTTTCTGGATGACTGACAGTGCTTTTTGGGTGTCCAAACCGAGGTCAACGGCAAGCTGTGCTAAGGCAACATCAGGTTTTGCCTGGGATAGTAATATTTTAAGTTTATCTATGACTTCTGGATACCTCATAGGCCAACACACCTACCGAGCGAGGATATCTAAGAGATCTCTTATCTCAATACCTCTAAGTTCATCGTCAAAGAGCTTAGCTATTTTGAATAGAAATGCCGCACTGGGGCATATAATGAGTATTCTTCTGGAGTAGTGGGAGAGCATTCTAAGAACCTCCCTAGCATTATTAAAGGCGATCTTTGGTGCAACAAACCACATAAACTCGCCACAACAGACTGTTAGGTTGCCCGATAGTGGATGAAAAATCAGATTATCGAGGAGGCGCCCTATGATCCCGTGGAGATCGAATCCAAATTTTCTGGTAAGTAGGCATGGTTCCTTCACAACAAATTTTTCCGCAACAGATGTTTTGTTGCTGAGCACCTCCAAGGCATAACCAACTTTCTTCTCTATGAATTCTTCGTAAGGTTTAAGCGCATAGTATTCCAGGGGGTCATAGACAAATATTTCATTGCTGGGAAGAGCTTTTATCTTCTCTAGAACAGGTTTGATTAAAGATTTATGAATATTCGGATCAAAATATAGAAGTTCGGGGGCGAGAGAGAAATTAGCATATGAAAATGCTAGGGGGTCATGCAATCTGACTAGTTTTTCTAAATTTCTAATCGTTGTTAGATAGGGTTCTAAATTTCTATCTAGTCTACTCTCAACAAACTTTCTGAACTCATCAGAGGCCAGAATTTCGCTATCTAGTATGTCTAATTCCTCCTTAAGTAAGAATTCGAAAATAGCTTCTTTAATGGCTCTAATCGTGATTTCTTTGGTAGCTAGAACCAATGAACTGGAATTTTCACTCGGTTTCTCTCCATACTCTAATTGCCAGGTAGGAATGTCTATGCCCCAGATATTCCCTTTAGTGTTATAATTTTTTACGAATGTGTCTATCAGCCTAGCTACAATCCCGGATATTTCCCTCAAGTTTTCCACCTTCTGGAATGACTACAAACTATAAATACTTAAATTCCTAATTTCAACACCAAAAATTGCTTCGATGCAAAGTAGTACACAATAAACAAGTAATGTTCAGAGGCTCTCATGGAGAAGGTGTGCAGTATGGGTAGATATACACTTGTTGCTATAGGGAACCCAGTATTTGACATAATTGAGACCCCCTACATAAAAACCACGGGACGTGTTCTTTCGGGATGTTCAGTCAACGCCGCTCTAACTGTAGGTAAATTGGGGGGCAAGGCTCTGATCATTGGTTCCATTGGTGAGGATTATAAGTATAAGGCAGAATCTAAGCTGAGAAAATATGGAATAGATGCAATATTTTTAGAATCTGTAGAGACCGGGGGATTCCACTTGATATATCTTGACGAGAAGATGAATGATAGAATTCTGAAGATAATTGGACTCGCTGCTGATATTAAGTTAAACAATGAGCTCAGAGAGTTGATAAGCCAAGGCGATAGTATCCTCCTAGGCCCCATACTCGGAGAAATAAGCGTGGATATGGCACTAAGTATATCTAATCTGAGCGATGGGCTTATAATTGTGGATCCGCAAGGATTCGTAAGAAAAATCGAGGAGAATATAGTCAAAAGGGTTAATAACCCTCGGATCTTAGAGATAATTAGAATCTCCGATGTTTTTAAGCCGAATGAGCATGAAGCTGAGACAATATTCGGTGAAAGAAGCCCCGTATGGATCGCCAGAAAAATTGTAAGTTTGGGTGCCAGGATAGGTATAGTAACCCTGGCAGAACGTGGATCGGTAGTGGCAACAAGTGAGGGCGTCTATAGGATCCCAGCATTCAAAACGGTTGCCAGAGATCCTACGGGATGCGGCGATGTTTACGGCGGTGCATTTGCTTTCTACTATTTGAAACATGAGGATCCGATAGAAGCAGCTGTTTTTGCGTCAGCTACAGCTTCTTTTATGGTCGAGACTACGGGCCCAGATTTTAATATTGATAAATCAGAACTAAATGAAAGGTTTGACATTCTGATAGATATGGTGGAAAAAATTGGATAGAAACAAAGATGGAGCTCCTCCTGAGAAAAGGGACGAAGACATGATGATTGTGGCGAGTAAGAAAAGGGAGACATCCATTAGAGAGAAGTATGAGAGCTTAACTGTACCTATAGGCCGCGCACTAGCCAAAATAGGGTTTACACCTACATCAATGACGATACTCTCAATAGTAATTGCTGTTGTGTCTCTCTACTTCTTCTATCGCAGGGAGCTTCCTATCGCTTTTCTAGCGATCTTAGTTTCAGGCATATGTGATATTCTTGATGGCTCAATAGCACGTGCTACTGGAAAAGCATCAAACTTTGGAACGCTCATAGATAATACGGCTGACCGCATCGTTGAGGGTATTCTGATGCTAGGTTTCATATTAGGTGGATATGTAGAAGGATGGATAGCGACGATGACATTGCTCGCAATGTTTCTGCCTAGCTACATAAGAGCTAGAGGCGAAGCAGAGCTAGGCATATATGCGCGAGGTGTTGGGATATTTGAAAGAAAAGAGAAACTCGGCGTACTATTCGGGGGGATCGTCATTGAATGTGCATATCCAGGCTTTATTTTAGACTTCAAAGTATGCGATGTACCTATTAAGCTAACGATACTATCCATAGCTTGTTTAATTGTGACTATAGGTTCGATAATCTCAGCATTTCAGAGAATTGTTTTCTTTAGCAGAGGTAAGACGACGTCATAGAATCTCCTTGTATTCCCCTATTTTGATATTTTATTTACTAGCTGATTTATCCATCTTTAATTCGCATCTACTTATTTATCAAGTCTCATTAGAAAAATTCATTATTACGAACGAACACTGTCTATAAGAGTTATTGGAGTTGATATGTTTGTCATATGAAATGCCAGATTTGGATGCACTCATAAAAAATTTCGAGGAATATATAGCTAAGGTTGGTAAGCGTAAGGCATGTAGACAATTGGTGGAGCTTGGAGGTGTTAGCGAGCTTTTTGATGAGAAAATAGAACGTGTTTTTGAGTTATTATCTGAGTTCTGTGGTGGGTTATACGTTGCAAAATTTAAGCAGACACTACGCGCAAGATTACTAGCATATGGGAGTCCGATAACGCCGGAGTTTATAAGCACTTTTGGCATAACAATATCACAGGTAATCAGTAACGTTCTTGACCCGAATGTTTCTCTTACAACCCTTAAACGTGATTTTGATAAGATAGCAGAGCGACATAAGATAAACATACGTAAGGAAGCTTTGGTAGGTCTCAGTAGCCCCACACTAAGCGACGCAATATTCCTATCTGAGGTCTTTTGGCATTTCCTAAATAAGATAGGTATGCTCGATCACCCAGAGTTTCTCCCAATGTATTCTTCCTGCCTCAAGCGTATAGGCGACAAGATAACTGTAGAGAAGACTATAATCTCAGTTAGGCCTCTCTTCTACGTTAAATCGGTAAGCGTCAATTTTTTTGAGGATGTGCTCCGAAGTCTGAGCAATAATTTTGATGGATTACTTGGTTTCTCAATTTCTGCCGCGTACTCTATGATCTCATATATGCTTCAAAAAGGATCAGCAATACCATCGATAAGCTCGCTTCTGGCCGCATTGGCTATGGACTCATCTGAGATGCTAGCAGTATATGAAAGAGCTTTTCTTGGAGACGAATCGCTGGTATATCTGATACTAAATAAGATAGTGTCAACATATTATCGCGGCCCGATTTTTAAGGTGATAGATGGTATATTGAGTGGCAAATTGAGAGCTCAGAATGCAATAGAACTCCTACTACATACACCCTACACAACCGCATCAATCCAAAACATAAGACAGACATTGGAATTCATTGTGAGGGTAAGCGAGAAACTTCTAAGTGAAAAAGGATTTGAAAGGCAAGTTTTCAATTTGATAACGAAAATAGCATTTGAGGCGCGTCCAGCAATAATCAGACGCTTTCTAGAGACGAATGAGGGGAGAGTACTATTGATTGAACTTATTAAGAAACTTCCATCTAGATTAGTTCTAGTAGCGCTAAATAGGCTTATATCCACATATG
>JAHKKZ010000077.1 GCA_029856685.1 Candidatus Njordarchaeota archaeon | reverse complement strand
TTTTTCTTCTTCATGGTGATGTATCTGCTTTTTATCTCATAGTCGCCGTGTAATTCCAGTCTAACTGGTTTTTTGATCACGTATGGTAGGGCTTCCAATATTTTTAGTAGAAGTCCTCTCATAAATCCTATGATCTCCCGTGCCCTCCTGTAGTCCTCCACGCTGGGAATATCCTCAGCGGTATGCTCTCCAAGTACGCCTTACAAGCCTCTTCACCAATAACTATGCATGCTATAGCATTCACCAGATGCACTGTCTGTTCGCTAGGCACTTCATAAGAATACTTCTCCTCATAAAGTATATGTACCAGTATCCCCAGCAGGGACGCGAGATGCTGAATTTCCCGGAGTAGTGGTGACGAACCGAAAACCTTCTTAACAGCCAAGTATAATTCTCGGATAAATAGGGCTGTGTCGCTTGTGAAATAGGCCACACCATCAAAGTAAATCTTGGGATTCAAAAGCAAATCTAGCAAAGAGATCCTTTCAAGAAGTTTCTTTACTGGATCCTTTCTAAAGAGCATAAATATCGCCACCAACAATCTTTCTCTACTATACAAAATATATTAGAAAATCAAGGCAAAAATAAATTCTTCTACTTATATTATTTGACATATCACTTCTATTCTCTCTAGAGGGTACAATGAGGATGAAAAGAGTGTTAGAAAATATCTTAGATGCCATATAGGTTCCCATTCAGAAAGAAGAACTGCTAGGAACAAAATAAGCAGAAACGAACTATCCTACAGATACATTGTTCTGCTCGAAAAGCCTCTGGGGAGGTGATAAGGGAGATGCTATGGCGATCATAATCAAAGAATGCAAGCTTGGGATTATGTACCGTGATGCCAAGGTTCCCCAGCTATACTTCTAGTGCTATAGGGAGCTACTCATAAAAGGTTTCATTGTAGGCTCTCAGCGTGATACTTTTTGTTGTTGTCTGCTCGCTTTAGAAGCCATTTCCATAGGGGGATTGCATCTACCGTTTTTCTGTTGATCGTCATTTTTTCCTCATAATCCCAAGTAATTAATACTAAGCTTCTACAGTTCAGTCTTTTGCTTGCTTTAATTAATGCTTTGATTTCTCTTTGTCTGATTTCATCCTGACTAGATGCGTAGGTGACTTGTATGAGTTGCTCTACCACATCGTTTTTGAGTATGACAAAGTCTACTTCGCTTTTTTGAGGGTCTTTCCAGTAGAAGATATTCTTGTTAGGCTCCAGCCCGGCTTTTATAAGCTCCAATAGTACTAGATGCTCCATTTGTTTCGACCTACTTTTTCCTAGCGAGTAATATGTGGCTAGCCCTGTATCTACCGCGTAAACTTTTGGTGTGCTCAACTCTATTCTTCTTAGGCTTTTATCGTATTTTCTCAGAAAGAAGAATATCCTTATGTCTTCTAGTATCTTTTGGAAGTTGTAGAGTATCTTTTTGCTTACTTTTGCTCCTCTCGACTTCAATGTACTATAGACCTTCCTTATTGAAAACTCCTTTGTGTTTGAAGATAGAGCCGATTTGACTAGGAATTCTAGGGCGTATCTGTTCCTTATACCGTATCTCTCAATTATGTCCTTATAGATCACCAGGTCTAGATATTCTCTGAAGAAGGTTGATGGCACTATGTTTCCCAGTACGACGTCTGGGAAAAACCCTATCTCCATATGGGTAAGTATTGTATGCTTTAGTGTGCTTATCATATATAAGTCGAGAGGCTTTTTTATTTTGATGTTCTTTGCAAGTAGTGTTTCAGCGAGCGAGAATGGATATATGTAGATGGGTATCGCGCGCCCCCTTAGCTGCGTAGCGATTTCTTTGGCTAAGAGTTTCGATGATGAGCCTGTAATGAAAATATAATACCTCTTTTTTGCATGAAGTGAGTATACTACCTTAACCCAATTATCCAATGCTTGTATTTCATCTAAAAATATGTACTCTGGATGCACCCCATACATTTCTTGATGAATATAAGGAAGCTGGAGTGGATCCACAATTTCAATAGGCTCCTCAAAGTCAACAAACAGAAAATCCTTCTCACTTAGGCCCCTACTCTTAATCACATAATACAGAAAGTATGTCTTTCCAGACCTTCTTGGCCCGACGATAGACATGATGAAATTCTTGTTAAGTTTAAACTCAACAAGCCTAGGTTTTACATCAATGGCTTCAATATCTCTTTTCTTTGTTGCTAGATACTCCCTAATCCTCATAGTTATCACTAGCACTTTGACAATATTGTACCCCTATAGGGGACTATATTTTATAAAAATTTTCCCCTTTAATAGACAAGATATATAGATAATTTTCGTGAATTAGAAGTTAGTTACCAAGCGATTAGAATCATTAAGATTCTTGGAGAAACCTAGGAGCATATCCAAAAAGATAAATGGAGAAGGTTTGTGGTATTCATTCATCGGAAATGAATGAGGACATAGGCGTTTATTAGCGATAATGCTAATATGAGTAGACGAGGTATGTGATACATATGATTAGAAGTGCTCCCCCATAGAGTTTTATTGGTGTTAGCCACTACGGTTCCGCCTTATAAAAGCTTAACCAAAGCCTATTTTTTGAGGAGATTGAGGAATTCTCTCATAAATGCTGGTAGATCAGGCCATGCCCTCGATGTTATTAGGTTTCCATCAACAATGACCTCTTTATCTTCGTATCTGGCTCCGACTCCTTCAACATCTGGTTTAACAGCGATATACGCTGTCATCCTTCTACCCTTTAGATATTCAGGGCATGTCCCGATTAGGACTAATGGGCCATGACATATCGCCGCGATGGGTTTATTTTTCTCGAAGAAATGCTTGATTATCTCCTTACATTTGGGATGAAGGCGGATCCACTCAGGCGCCCTTCCACCTGGGATTATCAGACCATCATACTCCTCTGGTTTGATTTCGTCGAAGCTCTTAGCGACCCATGGAAATCTATAGCCAAACTTCTCTGTGTAAGTCTCCCAACCAGGTTCGAAATCATGCACAACGGTGAAGATGAAGTTCTTTTTCTTCTCTGGAACAACAACATCTACTTCGATGCCTTCCTCTTTTAGCCGATAATATGGATAAAATAGCTCTTGGGCTTCGACACCATCACCAGCGAGGATAAGCACCCTAGGCATAGAACATCACCAATTAAATATACAAAAATATATTTTAAACTGAGAGACAATCTACAGAAAAATAATGGTTATTGAAACATATTTTTAAGCTGAGTTTTTGATCCTGGTGGGGATATTGTGTTACTTAAAGAAATTTCTCTGGGTAGGTATTTTCGCGATTATTTTTGCTTGGTTTGTGGTAGGGCTCTGTTGGGCACTTAATCCGTGGTTTGCTTTTACTGAGGATGCTTTCAGCGATTTCGGTGGTGTGGAGGCCTGCTGCCCCGAGCTTTATAACTATGGCTTAATAATAACTGGTGTTCTGATAGTTTTATATGGTTCCGCTATATGTCTTATTGGTGAGGACAAACTTGAGGTTGTGGGAGCATCATACTTGTCGTTGGCAGGAGTATTCCTGGCTCTCATAGGTATATTCCCCTCTGGGACAAAGCCGCATACGTTTGTATCCTCATGGTTCTTTCTTCAGATCTATATAGCATTCATAGTTCTTAGTGCTGGGATGATGAGAAGAAAGCTTATCTATGGCTTAGAGGTGCTCATAATCTCATCGCTCGCAGTACCAGTAGCTATCCTCGCTGAGATTCTATGGGGGTGGCCAAGTGCTGCTGTTCTTGAAGCATATGGTATCATCATAATAGATATCTGTGTTGTTCTTATAACGATGGCGTATCTTAAGCTGATAGAAAGGAGGTAGTAGGAAAGGCTGTTTTCTAGTTAGTTAGATTTAGATAGTTTTTCCTAGCTACAGCTAGAAAAAGCAGAAGATAGAGGCAGATAGAAGCAGAACCCAAAATCACCAACACACCAAGAAAAAATGCGTAGTCCAAAAAACGGAGACGAAAAAAGACAAGAAAAATTTTTAAGCAGAACCTAAATATTATATATTGATGAGCAAGAAGTACCGATGACGGGGATGTCCCAGAGGCCGCCAAGCCCGCGGAATGTGGCCCGTAGCGTGCGGGCCGAAGCCCCAATGAGCTGGGCGCCAAAGGCGGAGTGTCTCCGCCGATGGGTGCCCACGGGAGGGGATAATATGTGCGATGAGGGGTAGATATTCCTCGCAAAACATAACTAAACTTGGGAATACCTACCCAGAGTGAAACGCTTATGCTCTAATGACATTATTAGTTTGGTTTAGTATATTTTGTTGCCGTTAGCGGATATTTGTGTGTTTCCGATGACATGGATATATCTATACACGGCATCATCTTCCTTTTTATGAATCTCAATGCTCATCATATTGTCCATATATGGGACTAAACTGTAGTTTTCGCGGAGAATTCTTAGCATCTCGTTCTCATTGGTGGTGTTCAGGCCAAATGCTATACTTTTGATAATACCACCATCTAGATGCCTCTGGATGTATCTAATTTTGCTCATTTTGATGTCAACAGCTATGTTGTCATTATTTTGATGGATGCTGTATTCGCAGATAGTATGGCTCAGAACATCCCGCATCCAACAGGAACTCTGGCATTTAAGCCCATATATAGGCTCGCCCATAATCTTCACAAAACCATCTGTTTTCACATATTTGCCGATAATGTTCATATCCATCCTTAGTATGCCTTGAGGCAACACACACCATCCCTTGCTTAGGGAAGCAGTATTTAATAGTAATGCGTCTTTAAGTACTCCGATTGGAACCCCCCTGCGTGTATCAATACTTATGCTTCCCCATCTTTGGCCGCTAATCACAAGCCTATTTCTATTCCTAAAGGAATCCACTATTGTCCTTAGAAGAATACTTCCTCTTTTCTCAACTCGATCCACACTTGCAGATGTTATCCCTATGCCCCCGATCTTGGTAACCATTATTATTTTCGGGCCTTTCCAAACCATGGAAGATATCTTTCTACCTATAAGTTCCATGATCATTCTGTTTGCGATTAGGATTATCAAATTGTTATCTTCATTGCTCCAAATAAGATTCATAATATGTCTAACGCTATAGGGCTGATTTTCAGTCCTAGTAAGGTCAGATATGAGAAACTTATTGTTCATTATCCAAGCCATGGATACGATATCAGTAAACCTTTTTCTTAGGGTATTGCCTATATCCTTGACCGCATCCAAAATCCTTCTATCCTCACCTATGCCTATGATCGCTATTTTTAGTTCTCTAGAGAGGATATTCTTGGTGAGGTTGTACTTAATCACCTCCTCCACATCCCTTATAAGTGAATATACTTTCCTGGCGAAGTTTTTTCCGACTGTGCATGGACTATGAATCTGTCGAGAAACATGTCTGCGGAGCTCAGCAAATATTTTCTCATCAATAATCTCAAACAGCAAATCAAGGAATATTTGCCCATCGGATGTTAAGAGCCCCGTACTAGGTTCTATGAGCCCAAGTTCTTTATGCTTATTCACAAGTTTTATTGCACTATGCTTCGATATCGACAATCTACTGGCCAGCTCGGATATCGATGGTAAGAAACCCAACGTGTTGACAATAAAAAGGAACTTAGCATCATTCACTGTGATATCACAATGAACATTGCCCCTAGAAGATATTTTTGCCAGCATCTCGAAGAGTCTTCGTCCTTCCTCGCGGACTTCAACTATAATCTTTCTCCTTGAGCGATAAAGAATCCGAATAACTGAGAGCTGCTCCAGTTTTAGGAGTGTATCATAGAGAAGCCCATATTGTATCCCCCTCAACGCAAGAAGATCCAATGATACCTCCGAGAAAACATCCTTATTCGGATAGTTTATAGCAAGCTTCTTCTTTCCATAAGCAAGGTTTCTGAGTCTTAGCAAGTTTCGCAAAATTAGGAAAAGCCCTCCAGCTATAACAACTTTTCTCCTATTGGGGGTATGACTCATTATGGATTCCAACTCCCTAGAGTTCTTGATGCCTGCTAAGAAGCAGGCATTGTAAGGATAGAGTCAAAGCGAAACAAATTTTTCGATTAATAGCGGAATAAGCAAACGCAGTGTTATTACATTGTGTATAATGAACATCACTAAATAAAAATACTAATATCCACTTTTTAAAGATTAGTCTTAGCTGACCATACACATATGCCCTCGGAAGGGACTTACCACCTCGTCTCAGAGATGCTTAGTCAGAGTCTCTTCGGTATTTTTGCTTAAATATATGACAAAATCAATTCTATAGAAAAACCAGTTGGCACATGTCTGATACCTCAACTTTGGCCTATAACATGTTCAAGTTTCTATAAGATTTGTAGAGTAGAGCGTTAGAGTGTTTAATAGAAGGTCATATCTGGAGGTAGTAGTTGAACAAAACAAATTTTGAGAGCCAAGCTTATAGTTGATAAGAATTCTGATGAGGGAAGATTTTTTCTTTTCTTGTTCATATTTATAT
>JAHKKZ010000076.1 GCA_029856685.1 Candidatus Njordarchaeota archaeon | reverse complement strand
TGGTAGAACATGTAGAATATGAAGTAGTGGGTCTCGGTCTCTATGACTGCGTAGTATGCGTAGGCCCATATCAGATCGTAGTTGTCTAGGTTCTCCCAGTTATTATTTCCGACCCAATCACCATCAAAATCGAAGCGGGTGATATAGTCGCCCTTATAGTAGGAATCATCAGTATCCTGCCTGAAAACGGGGGCCCAGTATGCTACAAGATCGAAGTAGGGGTCAAACCAGCCAGACCCCTCAACATCTCCCTCAGCATATAGCTGGGAAACAAATTTCTTTGTGACACTATTGTATTCTCTCGCTGGATTCGAATAGTATGCGGAGGGTTTCACCACAATGTTGATAATCTGGTTAGTATGTCTCCTATCTATGTAATAGGGAATAGTATATATTATAGATGATAGTAGGATTAACATAGTAATAAAAATACTTTTACTCTTCTTCATCGAAAAGCACTAGTAGTATTTCTCGTTAAACGTAGCTAAAGCACTCAAAGAGTCACAATACCAGAGAAATAACATCGACTAATATTCTATGCTAAATTTCATTTATAAAGAATAGAAGAAATGAAATGCGAGTTGAAAACGCCAAGAAATGCACAAAAGGATTGTGCAAAAGGATGTTCCACTAGCAAATAAACGCCTCCGTATCTCTCAGCAGGAGAGAATTAGAATTTCTATCAGAATTGACTACACAAATTTTGGGTGTGTCAGAACGGGGAGTTAGTCATCACATAGTCAGTTTTCGCAGGGCTCATCATTCTAATG
This sequence comes from Candidatus Njordarchaeota archaeon, assembly GCA_029856685.1. Lineage (GTDB taxonomy): Archaea > Asgardarchaeota > Njordarchaeia > Njordarchaeales > Panguiarchaeaceae > Panguiarchaeum. Next base: position 5,691 of record JAHKKZ010000076.1, on the reverse strand, counting down.
ATGAAATCTAGTTGATTTTGTGTTTTTAATAGTTTTCATTCTCCTAGTATTGCGAATTTAGTATTACATTTTAAATATTACAATAATTGTATTATGTCTAGATAATTGTGATGAATATGTCAATGGTTGTTGTATCCGTCAGAATACCCAAAGAATTAAAGATGAAAGCTAAGAATTATGGTATCAAGATATCGGAGATACTGCGTAGGGCCTTGGAGGAGGAAATTAGGAAAAGGGAATTAGAGGAAATTCAGGACTTATTAGACAAATTTAAGAAGGGCATGGAGAACGTCAGTAAGGAGGATATTATTAGTGTAATCAAGGAATCTAGGGAGGAAAGATTAGATATCTGCTCGACGCGAGCGCTCTGGTAGAACTTTTCTTAAGCCTAGAAGCTAAAAGTCTCGTCGGAATCCTGCGTAAATGCTGTATCTTAGATTTAACAGTCTATGAGTTCTGTAATGCGTTATGGAAACTCGCAAAGATAAGAAAGCAAATAAGTGAAGAAACGGCATTGATTGGAGCGAAACTCCTCGAGAAGATGATCTCTGGAAACAAAATCCGGGTCATTGGTCAATGGACGGATCTTAAGGATAGGATGCATATGTCATTGAGACACTATATAAACGCCTACGATATTGCGTATGTTCATATGGCTAAAAGCAAGAACCTAATCCTAGTAACAGATAATCCCAGAATGCATACAAATGCCAAGAATGTATTTAAACTTGATGTTCTTCGCGTAAACGAATTTCTAAGTATGATTTTCACGGCGTAAGATTTAATGCATTAGAAGACTTGAGAGAATAACCTACTTGATCCGATTTCATCAGAAGTTCACATAGCATGTCTATGACTTGTTATTATAAGGAATTAATCCTACATTAAGATATTTAAAGTATCATACTCACTTTGCTGGTGACGGTGGAGTGGACGGAAAACGTTTTTTCTTTATCGCTACTGAAGAAGAAATAAAGGATGGTAAGGTTACCGATATCTATTTTGTAAGGACGAGAAATATCTTGGAGAGCGATGGCCTAGGAAACATCGTAGTTGCGGCTGAGTTTACTGCTAGTTCTCTTCCAAACAACTATAAGTGGTTCGTGTTCGCTGGGATAAGGGAGGTTCTCCACCTACTAGAGGGACTTCCCGTTGATGTATACGCTGTTCCCGAGGGCACAATACTCACACCAAGAGACCGTAATGGTGTTAGGGTCCCAGTAATGATGATTATCGGCCCATACTCGAAATTTGCTATATATGAAACACCAATACTCGGATTCTTAGCTGCAGCCACAGGATACGCCACGAAGGCGGCAAGACTTAGAAAAAGGGCGGGGGATGTACCAATAATAAACTTTGGTGCTAGGAGAACGCACCCCGCAATAGCCTCCGTATGCGATTTCTACTCATATATTGGTGGTTTTGATGCTGTATCCAATATTTTGGGGGCAAAATTCTTGGGCAAAAAACCATTGGGAACAATGCCACATGCATTGCTGATAGTGTACAGAGTCGCTAGGGGAGACCACGCCTATGGATGGAAAGCCTTCGATGAGTATATGCCCCCAGAGGTTCCACGAATAATGCTCTGCGATACATTCTCCGATGAAGTCGAAGAAACAATAAGAGCTGTGGAATTTGTGGGGCCAGATAAGATATATGGGGTTCGGCTCGACACTCCTGGAAGCAGAAAGGGAAACTTTGCGGATATACTCAGAGAAGTAAAATGGAAGCTTCGAGTCAAGGGGTATGAACATATAAAGATCTTCCTTTCAGGCGGGATAAATGAGGATAATATAGAGGAACTAGTAAAGGCAGGAGCCGATGGGTTCGGAATAGGATCCGCAGTAGCAAACGCACCCTTCATAGACTTTGCAATGGATCTTGTTGGGATCAAGAAAGACGACAAGTGGGTTTACATAAGTAAGAGAGGAAAATATAGTGGTCTGAAACAAGTGTGGAGAATCAGGAAGGGAGATAGAATAGAATACGAAGTACTCCTCAGAGAGGAAAAACCCGAGGAAAAAGCAGAACCACTACTAGAGAAATTTATGGAGAACGGAAAAATAATAAAGAAAATGCCATCACCTGACCAGACGAGAAGCTATGTACTGGAGCAACTAAAATTTTTTGATATATAAATATCTAATTCTTCCCTTCTAATTTTGTTTCGAGAAATCCTATTAATACATGTATAGCGGTGGTGTCTCATGGCAGATTGGACCAAGGAGCTCTTTATTGACAAGAGCGACCTTTTCCTCGTCCGTATGAATGCTATGTGGCGGATAGCCCAGGACGACGCCACCGGAGTAGCAAACATCATAAGGAAGTATCACCCATCTGCGAGCAGAGTTTTAGATCTGATGTGTGGGAATGGTAGAATATCGATAAACTTAGCAAAGTTAGGCTTTGATGTTGTTGGATTGGATTTTTCTGAGCGATTTATAGAAGATGCGAAAAGGAGAGCGAAGGAGCTCGGTGTTGACGAAAAAGTGCATTTCATTGTTGGTGATGCCAGAAGGGTAGATGAGTACTTCGGTGAGGAGTTCGATGTTGTTTTAAACTTTTGGACATCAATAGGATACTATGGTGAAGAAACCGATAGAGAAATATTCCAAAGAGTATACAGAATTGTTAGACCCGGCGGATTATTCCTAATACTCAACACAGTTTCTTTGGAACTACTCGCTACATACTATAGAAACTATATAGTGGAATTCTATGGAGAGAACATTTTCATCGATATTAATGAGTTTGATGTAAAAACAGCGACACTCAATGCTGTTTGGAAGTGGTATAAGAAGGAAGAAGAAAATCTTCGATTTATCAATCAGGCTGAGCTTCGTCTCAGAGTATACACTAAGCATGAAGTTGTTAAGATGCTCCAAGACGCAGGATGGGTGATAGTCGACCTTCTACATAGCCATAGAACTATAGAGAAAGCAGGAATAAATTCACCAATCAACATAGTTGCGAGAAAACAACCCTAAGCTTAGTTAAAACCATATAATTAATTCTATAGGCAATATAAATGATGGTCTCAGAGTGGGTTCAGCGAACCAGACTTTCTTCATCAATCCAAACCGAGTGTGTCATCATCCTAAATAGCAATATTTTTAGTCGGGCAGTTTATATTTATTTACTACATTTTTTGTATTCTGAGTTATATTGTTTGGTGTCAACCAAGCACTTTAGTTGTACTTCTATGCGTTTTTATGCTTTGTGTTTCCTAATAATGTTATTTTGAACTATTATATGGTATTGAGGTGGTTGTTTTGAGTGTTGATAAGGTTAGGGGGGAGATTATTAATATTGGCCGATTTCTAATCGCTAGGGAGCTCACCGTGGGTTCTTCTGGTAATATTAGTGTCAGGGTTTCTGATGAGAAAATTGTTGTAACCCCAAGCGGTATTTCTTTTGAGGCTATGTCTCCTGAAGATCTTATCGTTGTTGATATTCATGGCAATGTTGTTGAGGGAGATAGGAATCCTTCGATCGAACTACCTATGCACCTAACAATTTATAGGAATAGGTCAGACGTAAACGCTATTATTCATGCACACACAATATTTTGCTCTGCTTTAGCGGCGACACATACATCGATACCACCAATACTCGATGAGATGGTCTTATATATAGGGGGAGAGATTTCTGTGGCGGAGTACGCATTGCCAGGCTCGGAAGAATTGGCAAGGAATACTCTTAAAGCGTTAGGAAATAAAAAAGCTGTGATCTTAGCTAATCACGGTGTAGTGGTATGTGGACGAGATTTGAGAGACGCTCTGGAAGTTCTTCTTCGTGTTGAGAGGATCGCTAGGATCTACATATTGGCTAGGCTTATTGGGGAACCAAAGAGACTACCCAATGAGGCAATAGAACATGAAATGGAGATGTATGAGTTACTACTGCTTAAGCAGCATCCTTAAAATAGGAAATCCTGGTGCCAAAGAATATTCGCTACGTCACCGAGACCTACTCCATGCAGCTTCTTTCTAGTAGGTTTTCCTGTTTTCCAGTTCCATCCACGCGTCTGGTAATACTTTCTTAGAGCTTCCTCCAACCGATTTCCTGGTGTTTGTCCCCGTATGGGCCCACTAGTATACGGTTTTGTGGCTATTTTGGGTAGATAGTCATCCTTACGTGTTATTCCAAACAGGTTATTTATGCTTCTCTTAAGATTAAATATCCTCTCATCAATAACATAGAGTTCTTTAGGCGTAATATCCCGGCCCGTTGCTAATTGAAGAAATTTTGATATTTTTCGGAGTTAAAATGTGTGAATATGCATATTAGTAGGGAGTTAAATAACTCCCTTAAATTCTGAATACCTATAACAACTGGAACTCTATCCATAAGATTTGTTGGTTCGCCGAGTCTCAGATTAAAATTCTTATCCTCTAGAACTCCCAGCACACTCATCCACAAGGAAACCATATCTCTTCGACCCCAATTATCTAACGCCTAGGATTGATTTCTATCCTATCTAGTAGATCCTCCATAGCCATTCCCAATAACAGAATTTCTAGTCCAAACACACCAATAAAATAATAACTTTGGTTAAAAAGACACTAATAGTTGCGTTACCCGAAACAATTATTGAATCAGCATATTACCACCAAAATGGAGAGCTAAATAGCATCTAAGTTATTCCTGGACGAATTCTGTCAGATTGGAGAGTTCACTAGAATACTCTTTTTAGATCTGTCTTATCAAAATCTTTGTCATTGCTTATAATCATTTTTGCCCTAGATTTTCCAACAACAATATAGTGTATGGAATCCTCCATATCTAACCCTGTTTCCTCCATGATCCTTGCTACTTCGAGGATATCTTTTTTCTCTAGAGGTATAAAGGCGAGTTGTTTTAGAGATTTAAATGCGCTGATTATCTTTTCTATAAAATCCTTATTACTTAGGGACTCACCTACGAGTCCAGCCATGATGACAGTTGCCTCATATGGGGTTATGGTGCTAGTGCAGAATTCCCATAAACTGATTATTCGATTCTTCGTACCCAAAGTTTGGCACACCCAGTGCATTTCGGGCTAACAAGCCAATAAACAAAAATATTAATAGAAGTTGGAGATTATATTATATAATGGGTGGGAATATTATATTTGGTGGGATGATTGGCAATAGTGGTATTAGACAAAAAGGGTAGGATTCTTATTCCTAAAGAGATTAGAGATTCGATAGGTGCTGATGCAGGCTCGGTCTTCATCATTAGATTAGAGAGTGGTAAAGTTATATTAGAAAAAGTGGGGCGGCCAAGTGAGGTATTTGCTGGTATATCTAAACCTAAAGAAACAATCCCCGAGAACCTAGATAAATTCGCCGAGAAGGTGATTCAAGAATGGTGGAAAAAGAAAGAAAGTACGTAGATGTTAATAATTTCATAGGAGGAGAAAAAGAGATTAGAAACTCTGTCTCTCTTTATAGACAACACTTATTCCGATTTGGACGAAACTACATATCCTTCCTCTGTTAGCCAAAGACTATAGTCCTTCTTTGCGATTGACAGTATTGTTTCCCATCTGTCTCTCAGATATTGATATTTCCTGAAGATCTTATTCAGCTTTTTAATGTCTATTCTTATTCTTAGAATGTTGTATAGTCTAAGCATCTCCACCAGGTGATATTTATCCTTTTCTCTGAATCCAACGAGTTTGAGGGTAATCCAGTATTCCCT
>JAHKKZ010000075.1 GCA_029856685.1 Candidatus Njordarchaeota archaeon | reverse complement strand
TGAACGGTGTCGGCATAGCAGCCGTAGACAGCAACATTGAAGTCACACACTCAGTTATACTCCTAAGCGCTCAATATGGAATCTCATTGTCTGGAAACATTACAAAAGCTGAGGTACACTACTGTAGCATATACTCAAACAGACTGCATGGTATCTACTCAGCATCAAACGTGACAGTAGACGCCTCAAACAACTGGTGGGGTGTCGATGGCCAACCACCAGAGCTCAAAGAGATGGGAGACCCGTCAGACCCAGAGGAGGTATGGGGTAAGTTCACAGACAGTACATTCGATCAGTATCTCGAAGAGGCTATGTGGAGCCCATCTGAGGAGGGTGTCATACCAATTCAAGAAGTTCCAACGATACCTAATTACGTCCTCGTAGTAGCGATAGTCATAGTAGGCATAATCGTCGCAGCCGCTCTGATCCGTAAGAGAGCATAGCTTCCTTGGACATATTTATCATTTTTATTTCTTCTTTTTCTTTTTTTGGTGTTCTTCTTAGGTGAAAATGAATGTCCGAAGAATCTAAACCCCGCCTTATATACAGCAAAAGAGGATTAATGTTCGTCGCATTTCTTATGGCTCTAGGTGTGATATTAGCGTATTTGGGATCAGTACTAGAAATATTCAGTATGCTTATATGGGGACTACTAATAATTATAAGCACGACACTCTCTCTCATCCCAATAGCCGCAAGACTCGCTACATATAAGGCATTAATCTCGCGTCTCGAGGAAGCAGAATTGGAAGCCAAGATAGAAGAGAGATTAAGAAAGAGAAAAACTGAATCAGCAGAAGGAGAAATAGCTTCCGCCGAATAGAAAAATCAGACACCGAATGCTTCGGAGCCTCACCCGATATCATATCCCAATAATCTATTATAACTATAATTTGTCCTAATAGCTCTGATATACAGATAATCCCTAGGTGATTAGCTTTGAAGCGTGATGCGGCAATAATCATGGGTTCTAGCATCGCATCCTTTCTTATAGCCTTATTCGAAACAGCATGGCCCTCAGCCTTAGGAACAACAATTGAACGCCTAGAATACTATCTAAGCATAGAAAGAATAGAGGGAATGGTCATAACAACAATAGCAATATTCGTCATCCTCGGAGCACTATACCTTATTCTAGGGATGGGGTTCTTCCTAATGGGCAAGAAAAAACTGATCCATGTAGGCTCAATACTAAGCGTGATGAGCTTCATGGCAGGAGCGATATACTTCGTCATATCCAAAAGACTCCTCGACCTCTTCGGAACAAAATCAACTCTAGAGGTCCTCAGAATAACAAGCGAAATAAAAGGATTTCAGATAGCACTAATAGCCGTACCCCTAGTACTCGGACTCGTAGGAATATTCTCAGGAATAAAAACAGAAATCGGAGCCCTCGAATTCTTCGGCTTCTCCCTAATATTCCTAGGAAAGCTCGGAGCCCTACTAGCCATAATAGAAATAATAGCAAACCCCAACACATACTACGCAGCATCCTCACTAACACTACTCGGAGGATTCCACACACTACTCATATTCGTCGGATACATACTCATAGGACTATTCATCTGGAAAAACAGGCAGACAACACAATAACACATTTTAAAAACTATTTATAGATTATTCATACGGGATCAAAAATGCCAGAACCAATATTCAAAGTAGAAAACCTAGTAAAATGGTTCCCAGTAAAAAGAACAATAATGGACATACTCAAAAGAAGAGAGAAACTCTACGTAAGGGCAGTAGACGGAGTAAGCTTCGACATAAAAAAAGGAGAAATCTTCGCACTCGTCGGAGAAAGCGGATCAGGAAAAACAACAACTGGAAAACTACTGATAAGACTAGAAACACCAACAAGCGGAAGAATAATATACAAAAACCAATGGAACCTAGCAGCAATGACAGAAACAGAACTAAAACCATTCAGAAGAGAACTACAAATCGTATGGCAAGACCCATACGGAGCACTAAACCCAAAAATGACAGTAAAAGAAATACTCGAAGAACCACTATTATTCCTAACAGACCTAGACGGCGAACAAAGACTAGAAAAAATAATAGAAATCATGAGAGAAGTAAACCTAGTCCCAGTAGAAGAATTCCTCCATAAGTACCCCCTGGAGCTGTCTGGAGGCCAAAGACAAAGAGTAGTAACAGCAAAAGCACTCATAGTGGACCCCAACTTTCTCGTCGCCGACGAACCCGTATCGATGGTCGACGTATCCATGAGAGCGGCAATCCTTGGGATTCTAGAGAGAGCAAGAAGAAAAAGAGGAGTAACAATACTATACATAACACACGACCTAGCAACAGCAGGATACATAGCAGACAGAATAGCAGTAATGTACCTAGGAAAAATCTTCGAAATAGGACCAGCAAAAAGAGTACTACTAGAACCACTAAACCCATACTCAAAAGCACTCATAAGCGCAACACCAGTACCCGACCCAACCGTTAAAAGGGAGAGGATAATACTCAAAGGTGAAATACCAAGCCCCATCTTCATTCCTAGCGGCTGTAGATTTTGGCCAAGATGCCCCTGGGCGATGGATATATGCCGTAAAAAGGAGCCCCCCATGGTGCAGGTGGAGAAGGATAGGTGGGTTTATTGTTGGCTTTTCGGTGAGGAGGCTAGGTAGTTTCTGTTTTTTCTAATTTTCTTCTTTATTCATCTATATTTTAATTTTTGTGACTCCCTGTTTATTTTAGCTTTTCTATCTGTTCCAAGTTGTTTTCTCGGTTTGAATATTAAATCTTTTTTGACTCTGATGTCATATACTACTATAGCATGCAAAAGTTTTGTATGTGGACTCTCAAAAATTTACCTTAACTGGACTAAAAACTGTATTGGGGGGAACCTCCTAGTACTTGCGGATTCCGTCTCAAAACCAGATACTATCTATGTTTCCTGTTTGCTAATTCTGGCCAAAAGATCTAGTTCCCAAAATACTGACAAAAACGTATAGTACATAGCTGTGTTTACTTAGTATTTATCTTTCTTTTTGATTTTATCATTTTTTATATTTTATGTTTTTATGTATAATGTGATATTGTCATATAATAGAATTGGTGAGTAGGATGGTGACAATTCAAGTTTCTGAGGATGTTAAGGTAGAATTGGTGAGACTTGCAGGAAAGTTGCAACAGTTATGGGGTAGGAAAGTAAGTATTGATGATGTCATAAGGTATTTGTTGAGGATTAGGAGAAATAAAGAGCTGTTCATGAAGTTCTATGGATGTCTCAGAGAAGGAGAAGTGGAGGAGGCACGTGATGAGTTGAGAAGGTTACGTTTGGAGGAGGAGAAACGTCTTGAAGGGTTCCAAAAAAGCGTTAGTGCTTGATGCAAGTGTGCTTATTGAGATGGCCTATGCCACCGAGTTGGGGGAGAAAGCAAAGAAACTTATCGAGGAGAGATTAGCATATACTACTGAGCTGGCTATTGCGGAGACATACTATATTCTATGCAGGAAAATTGGACCTAACAATGCAAGAGAGAAAATAGAGAATTTGTTGGATTCGGGCTACTTGAGCGTTCTTCATATAGACCCTTTATCTCCAGGTAGGATAAAATGTGAGAGAGCAATCTCACTCGCAGACTCATATGTTATTGCTCTCGCGAGAAAGATTAAAGGAGTGGCACTGTTTGCCAGAAAAGAAAAAGAACTTGCTGAGGAAACAAAAAAGAGGGGATTTGAGGTGGACATTTTATTCTTAGAGGAACTTTAATTTTAGGGAAATCATAAGAAAAGACTTCAAAGGAGATAATGTATTGAGAATCTAAAAAAGTTTTTCACTAGTATTAATAGTTTTCAAATAGATTATCAAACATGGATGACTAATAGATATAAAGAGAGAAAGACTTTGTGATTTTTTCGCTTTCTATAGAAAAGATTTTCGATGATTATGTTTAAAATACAATTTTTTGCCTTATTTTTAGTCTAGTATCGAAATTTTTTCAGCTGGTATTGCTGAGGGTGTGATGCTATGAAGGTTAAAACCCTAGCCATAATCGTAATAATAATAGCTGCTGGCTTGGCCGCTGGTCTTATTTGGTATTTCTACTTTGGCCCAGGAGCCAAAGTTGTAGTGGTTATGGGTACTTCCGCAGATTTTCCACCATTCGAATATGTTGCTGAGAACGGAAGCATTATCGGCTTTGACATAGATATTGCAAAATATATAGCAAACAAGTATGGATGGACATTAAAGATAAAGGATATAGCGTTCGAGGGACTGATTCCTGCTCTTCAAGCTCGTGAAATAGATATGATTGTTGCTGCGATGACCATAACGTCTGAGAGGGAAGAAGTAGTAGATTTCTCAATACCGTATTATAATGCTAGCCAAGGAATCCTAATACGCGCTGGGGAACCTGATATAACTAAGATAGAAGATCTGTACGGAAAGAAAATTGGTGTTCAAGCAGGTACAACGGGTGAGAATTGGGCGCAGGAGAATTTAGCTGATAAGTGTGAGATAATCTCATATCCGCGAGTATATGATGCTTTGATGGCTCTCAAAGCGGGATATATTGATGCACTAATACTAGACGAACCTGTCGCTAATTACTACTCAAAAACTGATGCAGAAATTGTCAAGGCTAGTTATGTTATTGAGACTGGGGAAAGATATGGAATAGCTGTACGGCAGGGTGAGACTGATTTCCTAGGAAAGATAAATGCTGCTCTCAGAGAGATGTTTGAAACAGGATACTATGATCAGCTAATAGCTAAGTGGTTTGGCTAGATAATCTATAGTTTCTAGTATATTTTGTTTATTTTTCTTTTTTAGGTTCCCTTGGATCTGAGGTGTTTTAATTATGGTATTTGAGTGGCTCTCCAATTTTTGGCATTGGATAGTATCGACAATAGAGTTTATGTGGGATAAAATACCATTTCTCCTTGAAGGTGCAAAGCTTACGATATATATTGCAACAATGGCGTTTTTTATAGGTCTCGCTATAGGAGTTATAATGGGAATCTTAAGAGTCTCAGGAATAGGGGTTCTAGAAAAAATAGCCACTCTCTATGTTGAGCTGATAAGAGGCACACCGCTGGTTGTACAAATCCTAATAGTATATTTTGGAATACCGATCGTGACGGGTCTCCGTTTTGACCCAATACTGGCGGGTATATTAACGATGGGACTGAATAGTGGGGCGTACCAAGCTGAAATAGTAAGATCTGGTATAAAGGGGATTCCGAGAGGACAGCTCGAAGCAGCTGAGTCTTTGGGTTTCACATATTGGCAGTCTATGAGATATGTCATCATTCCGCAGGCTATACGCATTGTTATACCTGCTCTTGTCAATGAGTATGCAACGATATTGAAGGATACCTCAATTTTGATAATAATAGGTGTTGCTGAACTCACCCGTAAGGGCCAATACATAGCTGCTTGGTCATTTCGATACTTCGAGGTTTATATAACAGTAGCATTGATATATCTAATAATGGTTTTGTTAATATCTAGAGCTGCGAGAATCTTAGAGAGAAAACTTAGGATTCCAGGTTTAGGTGTGACGGGGGCGAGAATATGACAGACCCAATACTAAAAGTTAAGGATCTGCATAAAAGCTATGGGGATCTACATGTGCTCAAAGGCGTATCCTTTGAGGTTAAAAGAGGAGAAACTGTGGTTATCATGGGGCCTAGTGGGTCTGGAAAAAGTACATTGTTGCGGTGCATTATACGGTTAGTTGAACCTGATAGTGGAGACATATGGATAGATGGTGTTAGAGTCACGGATCCAAAGACAGATCTGATTGAAATTAGAAAGCATGTCGGCTTTGTTTTTCAGCAATTCAATCTGTTCCCCCACATGAGAGTTATTGATAATATCACACTGGCACTCACAAAAGTCCATAAGCTCCCTGAGGACGAAGCGGTAAAGCGGGCCCTGGAGGTATTAAAGAAAGTTGGTTTGGAAGACAAAGCCTATGCGTATCCTGGTGAATTATCGGGTGGACAACAACAGAGAGTCGCCATAGCTAGGGCTCTAGCAATAGAACCAAAACTTATACTCTTTGATGAACCGACCTCAGCCTTAGACCCAGAACTTATAGGAGAAGTCCTAAAAACAATGGAGCAGATAGCAGAAGAAGGTAAGACAATGGTAGTCGTAACACACGAGATTGACTTTGCAAAGGAAGTAGCAGATAGAGTTTTATTCATAGACTACGGCCGAATACTTGAGGAAGCAGACGCAAAAACCTTTTTCTCGAATCCTAAGCATCCAAGGCTAAGAGCATTCCTTAGACGTTTGCTCGAGCGGGTTTAAAAAGAATGTTATAGATAACTACAGAAGCGGAAACAGAACAACAACAATAGCATATTAGTATCGAAATTAGCATAGCTACATACCCGATAATTAAGAGTCATCATTATCTATTAGATTAGTTTAGATTTTCATCTGTTCTTTCTGGTGATATAGAATGGGATATGTTAAGTGGTATGGTCATGC
>JAHKKZ010000074.1 GCA_029856685.1 Candidatus Njordarchaeota archaeon | reverse complement strand
GGATTGCTATGTGTATCTTCACTGTCTTGGTAGTAATATTCGTGGTCTTTTGTGGTGGTCTGTGCGTATGAGAATGTTTGCTAGGGTCTATGTGCGGCCTCGAGTCTGTCAGAAAAAGCTATCTTGAAAACAGAAAAAATTATCTCAGTGGACGGTCTCTTTCAGATAGAAAATTTTTTAATAGCAATCAATGGTACCACTAGAGGACGTATTCGCATATGCTCATGATGAATATCTAAAATCTGGTGCGGATGAACCTCAGCAATTTGATGGAGATTAGACACGAACTTTTATTTTTGATCTCTTATTTATTTTTTAGAGAGTGTGGGTGATTCGTTGAATGTTTCATCGTTTTTTTCGAGGTTCTTTTTCGCAGGTTTTTTCAATTCTGTGCATAGTGTTTGCTGTTGCATCATTACTAGGAGCGTTTATGGCATCAGATCAGATCACCGTTGCCCTTGTTGAAGGATATGTTAACAAGATAGAAGTTGACGTTGGGGGTAGCATCTACCCGGATAACTTCAATAGCTTTGTGGGACTTGCCCAAAATCTCGGACTTTTAAGACAATCTATACTGAATATAGAACATGTTCTATCCGCCGATTTTTTCACTGTGTTCCGTGTGGATAGTGAGGATCCGCCTCAAATCTCAAAGGTGAATTCTAGTAGGATTTTGACGGTTCTTAGTATTGCTTGCATAGCAGTAAATGTGAGTTTAGAGGGTATCGATGTAAATGGGAGTCTTAGGGGTGGTGTAGGCATAGGATATGAACTCGCAAAGGAACTCGATGCGGATGTGGGTGATGTTGTCCAGATATGCTTTCAGAACAAAACATTTAATCTCTCCCTAGCAGCTATTGTTAGATTTGATGGCGAATTTCTTGATGCCTATAAATGGATAGTTTTGGATGGCGTAGAAGACATCATTAACCCCAGATATGGTCTGATCTCCGCTGAGGATACACTTAGAGAAGACTTAGATCCGAACTACGCTTTAGTAGTAAGCATGGTTTCAAATGGTTCTGATGATGAAGAACCCTCAAAAATTTGGATAAGGGAAGTTTTAAGTAATATAGCTCTAGGGGGAAAGACATATTTGATGATAAGGTTAAACAGAACTATGCTGATTAATCCATATGACTTAGGAGCAACAAAAAGTGTATTGTTAAACATTCTGAATAAGATCAGATACAGTATTCGGAATACGATTCCTGGAATCTCATACTACCTAGAGAGCTACATAGGTGAGGTCATAAGTTTCTTGGAGACCAAGCTAAAAGAACACAGAATTAAGTATCTGATGATGGTTGCTCCGATACTGGCTCTAGCTCTCATCCTAGCCATAGTATCAAACATCGGTTTGGTTCAGAGGAGTATCAAAGAGATCGGGCTCTTGATGATTAGAGGTATGAGTTCTAAACAGGTAGCACAAATCTTTATTGCAGAATCAATAATGGTAGGTATTATCTCGGGTGGCATAGGATTTGGATTATCATATCTTATATCCATTTTCACTCTAACGAGCATAGCGCATACGTCTACTCGATCCTTCTCACTGATAGAATCTATGGCGAGTGCTATTGGAGATTATCTTCTACAAGCATTTTTATTAGGTATCTCCCTCAGTTTTATATCAATACTATATCCCCTAAGAAAAGCATTGAAACTTAACCTATCTGATGTGATTTCAAACAAAGCTTTGGATATGGAAGATACGATTATTATCAGGAAGACGCTGGTTATACTTATTCTGATTTCTCTCTTTGAGGTGGTAGATCTGGTTCTAGGAATGCCTATCTTTAGATTATTGCGCAGAGGTATTATGGGTGGGAATTACTTTCTAGGCTTATTTATGCTTATCTGCATAATTATATATATCATTACTTTCGTCGGAGCCCCCTTCGTTCTCATTTTAGGCTTATCTAAGTTGTTGACTAAGTTATTAGATAAGTTTTCTAAGGCATTTAGAGTTTTTATTAGACCGCTAAGCAGGGATTTGGACGGATATGTCATAAGCCAGCTCACGAAAAGGAAGATGCGATTCTGTAAAACTATCTTGCTACTAACAATAACTCTCATATTCGCAATATACTTCACAATCAGTAGTGCTATGGTATCCCACAGGATAAAGATAGATACGCGGATAGCGATAGGGTCCGATCTGAAGATCATCTTTAATGATGTTCAAACATATGATTCAATCTCCAGGATAAATGAGGTTATAGGCAACGTAAGCGGAGTTGATTCATGGGCTGTCATAAGCATCCTGAATCGGCATGTGAAAACAATTGCTTTGGAGAGAATATATGTGTTGGATCCACGGTATGTTGATGTTAGCTTTATCGATGATAGTAGTCTATATGGTTTATCCCTAGATGCTTTTAGGAAAGCTCTTAGCGATCCTAGAAAGGTAGTTCTTCCATATTATTATAGGGATCTAGCAGGCTATGAGATTGGCTCTGAGGTTTATGTAAGAATTTTTGATGGAAACGAAATAAGACTATACAATTTTACTGTTGCTGGCTATATTAAATGGGCCCCTGGGCTCTCGGGGATCGATGATCTTCAGACTCATGGGAATATATTCTTCGTAGGGTCTAGTGTATTCTCGAGATTACCTATGTTTTCAACTCAGTACGCAGATATATTGGGGGTTCTGATAAGAGTAAAACAAGCAAAAAATTCTCTATGCATTGGGAAAAGCCTATTGAGCATGTTCGCCTCAAGAAACATAGGTGTACAAATATACGTGTACGAAAAGGCTCTTAAAGACGCCATGGCCGACCCCCTAATACTCTACGATGATGCTCTCATGGGAGCAACGTTTGTAGGATCTATGCTGATGGTAATAATAAGCATAGTCTTAATTGGGACGACAAATACTCTTAGTAGGCAGAGCGAAATAGCATTACTAAGAGCACGGGGAGCATCACTAAGAAACATATTGAACATTGTATTGGGAGAAATGATAATAATAGTAGTATTATCTTTCGCTGTAGGTATATGTATAGCTTTGCTCTTCACCTATAGTTACACTCTATTTGTATTTGGATTCCTATATATTATTGTTGGCGGTTTTGTGGAGTTTCCCCAAGACTACATCATGATGATTCCGAGAGAGATGCCTGCAACCATCACTATATTATTCGTCCTGCTACTTTCGTCAGCAATAATCTCTACCATACTACTCTATAGAAGGGATCTATCAAAAGCACTCAGAGTTGCCATATGAACCACAAAAATTCTCGGGTGTTCCCAAAATTAATCATGCTTCTGAAGACAAGAATGTACAAATCTGAAGTCCTACTATACTTTTAGAAAAGACTTAAAAAGCTTCCAAGCAATGTCACACAGAATATAAGGCAAGCAATAGAAAAATTCTTATAAAAAGGAGTAGAAAATGAGTTATGATAGTTCCTTTGATACACCAAATTAATTTATTATGAGAGATAACATCATATGTTATAATGTATTGTTGGTATGATGTTATGCGGGCGTCCTTTGAGGACTTCTGGGATGGGGGATATTGGTGTGGAAGAGGCGTGGACATGATATTTTTCACACGGGGAAAATCTGGATGAATTAGTAAGGAATATCAAGGAGGCCGTAGAGACCTACTTTGGAGAGGGAATATCCGATAAGCTAATAGTAGTGATCAAGATAACCATCGAGGTTCGCCCAGTTGGGCTCCCCCATAGTTAGCGGTAGGAAGCTTCTTAGATTCTCAAAGAAACTAGGGTTATGAGACTATTAGGTGGTGTGGGAGTCATATTAGGCTCAGAAAGGTGACAGTGTTTTGGGGAACACAACATAGCTGTGCCCTATCATGATAAAATCACTAAGGGAACACTAAAAACAGTATATTATCGAGTTTATCGCAGTGAACAAAATCTCCAAAGACAAATTAATCGATATTCTTAAGAGAGACTGTTGACCTAAAGTACGATCCTATCTGGGCTGCTAGTTAATTTTCTTAATAATAACTTCGATGATACGTCCGAGTTGATAATCCACAATAATATCTACAGCACCTATAAAGCTTCTTCACAGACAAAATCTTATTCAATACAGATTCATTATCAACTATATAGATCCCTTACAGAGCCTAACATAGCTTGAAAAGACAGCGATTCACTAGGCTTATCGCTTATTCTTTAATACTCCTCAGCTATGTGTTCCTTTACATGGTGGATAAGTTCCTTGAGAATTCTACTCTTATTCCACACTTTTTCGAGGATTTCTACTATATGTATTGGCTTTGCTGATAATTTTGCATGAAGAAATTCTTCATCCCTAGCATATGCCATCCTTTGCCTCGTCTCTTTTATAATCGCAAAAAGCCAACCTTCCAAACGTGGTCGGAGTTCTAAAATTATGTTATTATGCCTAGTATATCTATAGACATTTAGATATCTGGAGCTACATATTAGTTTTAATTCCCTATATAATGGATGACGCGGAGCCCCGGGATCCTCATCAATTATAGCAAGTATTCCCTGAATCTTCCTTACAAGGTCAAGAACCATGCCTTTTCCGCCTTTATGTGCTCTATGGTAGATTTTTGTCCTCACATTTATTTTTTCAAGGACCCATCGTGCAAGTTCTTTGTCGGGTTTGCACTCAACGACTACTATTCTATGTCTCATCGAGGAGCTCCTCTATGGATATAAATGGGTCTACCTCTCCCTCAATGATTTTTTCTATATGTTTTCTTTTTAGCTCTTGCACAACTGTTCTGCTGTTTCTTATTCTAGTTAGAAATACCTTTATCTCATCTTGCCTCGTCTTCTCTAGGAGTGAGTAGAGGAGATATGGATTATGTGTTGATATTATATACGTATTCTTTCTGTCGAGTGCTATCTGTTCAGCTAAAATTTTCGTATAGTATGGGTATGATTTTGATTCAGGCTCTTCTAGGGCGAATACGGCCTGTCTATATACACGGTTTATCGTTAAGACAACAAAGAGTCTAAGCAGGGAATCCGACACGAGCCATAAGGGAATCTCAAATACTATACTGTCCGTTCTTCCCTGTATGACAAGTTCTCCAGTTCCCATCTTCAGAAGTAATTCAAGCCCCCTTTCTCTCAGGAAGTCGCCTATAATCTCTCTTAATTCTCCATGCTCTCTAATCACATGAAGTAAGTTAATGCCACTTGGTGGCAGGAGAATGTCTGTCTTCTCAAAAATTTTTTTCGGAGGAATTCCATGCATTGAAAAATTGTAATAGTATATAGGTACAGAGTCTAATTCTGGCTTTTTCTCCAATACAAATAACCCCCTATAATCCTTCTTAATTCGTATTCGCCTGTTATTCACCCATACATAGTAGTTTCCATCCTCACGATCGATGTGGACATATACATGCTTACCGAAGATTTTAAACTCTACACTCACTCTCCGTGTAGTATCTCTGACAAAGAACATATCCGCGAGATCTCTAAGTCTGACAAAATAATTGAGAGGCAGAGGTACATCAATACTATTCAAATATAAAAATGACAAAAAACCGATACATTCCAAAATATTTGATTTTCCCGTTGCTGGTTCTCCAATAAACACATTGATTCTACTAAGCTCTATTCCCAAATTCTCTACTGATTTAAAATTCTTGACGTAAAGTACCCTCTCCAGAGCAACTCTCAGGTTTCTCCCCTACCTCAAGCATACTGTTAAAAAACGTGTAGAGCAACTCGCCAAATAAATTTATGGATACACGCCTTAAAAGAGGAGACTAAATGCGTCTTCACTAACCTAATAGGGTGACTCCAAATCTGTTTACCAATTTAATCCTTTTCCTAGAATAATGCTTATCACACATCATATAACTTCAGCGAAACCTCATTTTTTAAAAAGCTTTTCGAGGCCTATAATACTACATACAATCCCCTAGAAAGAGTTAATACATCCAAAATAAGTATACCACATTGGATACTCCCATGATATGCCTATGATTTAAAGTCGCAATTTGCGAACTGTCGGGCTAACTGCTTGCGGTTTCATGCCATCTAGCTCTCCTAGCCGAGATCGATTTTAAGGTTAACATATAGCGTTAGGAAAAACAGAAAAGGCAAAGCCAGCAATATGAGACTTTTCTCTTTTTACCCGCCACTAAATACTACTCACCACGCCGATTTTGCTCACTTTGCTCAGTCCTGCTCAGTATTTTCCGACTAAAAGCCTCAGCATCGCTGGCTAAATCTAGCAGAAACATCATGTTTTTGCTCAGTCTTGCTCAGTCTTTTTCTGATTTTTGCTCACTTTGCTTGGTCTTGCTCACTCTTGCTCAGTTCTGCCCAGTTTTTTGTGGGATACAGGCTATGCTACTTGTATCGTTGCGCGTCCTGTACATTCGAGAAATCGCATGTATTCTGTGTCGCGTTGCGTTCTGCACATTCGAGTTTGTGGTTTTCTAGAAATTTCTATCTTCTGTTTTGGATTAGTGAAATCATTAATGGCTTCTGAGAAGCTCTTGTAAGCAATATAAATCACAATGTTTTAATATTTCATAATAAAATAATCATG
>JAHKKZ010000073.1 GCA_029856685.1 Candidatus Njordarchaeota archaeon | reverse complement strand
GATTGCTATGGGAGGCGCCATTAAAGTTCCAGAGTTTAAAGTTGAAGAAAAAGTTGTGTTACCCTCCAATAAGACCTGTGTGATTGTCGTTGATATGCAAAATGATTTTGTGGATCCGAAAGGAGCCCTGTATGTTAAGGGAGCTGAGAAAATAGTCCCTATAATAAGGAGCCTCATCGAGAAAGCAAGAAAGGCCGGTGTCCTTGTTATCTATACGATGGATACACATATGGAAGATGACATTGAATTTTCTATATGGCCTAAACATACGGTTGAGGGGAGCTGGGGGTGGCAGATAGTTGATGAGCTTAGACCCGAAAAGAGAGACATTATTGTGAGGAAGATGAGATATGATGCTTTCTTCGGCACACCCCTCGATCATATTCTTAGAGTAAGAAACATAGAGTATGTCGTTGTTTGCGGTGTTGTCGCTAACATATGTGTGTTGCATACCGCTGGTTCCGCGGCTCTTCACGGATATAAGGTCGTGTTTCCGATAGATGCTACGGTCGCACTCAACGATTTTGATTACTATGCTGCCATAAGGCAAGTATCGTTTCTCTATCGAGGCATAATAACCAGAAGCACAGAAATAGAATTTGAATGAGAAAATAGGTGTCTGATGTGTTCGACCCGAAGCTTGTTGAGAGTTTTATTCTTGAGAAGCTCTCTGAGACAAAACTTCCCAGTATTGCTGTTGCTGTTATTGAGGATGGAAGAGTTGTGTATTCCAGAGCGTTTGGTTTTAGAGACGCGGAAAAGCTCTTACCTGCAACACCAAGGACTTTGTATGGGATAGGGTCTGTCACCAAATCCTTCACAGCATTAGCAATAATGCAGTTAGCGGAGGAGGGAAAACTCGACCCACATGACCCTATAACTAAGTATGTCGATATCAGATTCAAACCCAAGCTAGGAGAAATAGAAATACATCATCTCTTAACACATTCATCTGGGATACCAGCATTGGCATATGCAGAAGCTTTTATAGACTCCTCTGTCGGTGCAGGAGAAACCTGGTTACCTATTACTAGGGATGAGGATATCTTCGTGTTCATGGATAAGACTGTTGAGGATTGGATCTCAGCTAAGCCTGGCGAGAGATTTTTCTATCTAAACGAGGGATATGTCATCCTCGGGAAGATAATATCTAATGTCTCTGGGAAGCCTTACGAAAAATATATCAAAGATAAAATATTGAAGCCGCTGAAAATGAATAGAAGCTGCTTCACTAGGGAGGAAGTTGAGGAGCTTGGTGAGTGGGCTCAACCATACATAATCGACAAGGATGGTAAGCTTATTAAAAGTAGATTTCCCTTTGGAATAACTGCCGATGGTGGGCTTATAAGCACAGTGTTAGACCTATCAAACTACATAATAATGTATCTGAATAGAGGAAAATTTGATGGAAAGAGAATACTTAGTGAGCAGTTCATAGAGACAATGACAAAAGAACATATTAAGATGCCATACGAAGGAAAACCCGAATACTACTATGGATATGGCTGGATAATAAAGAACTTCCTTGGCCAGAAGCTGGTCTCACATTCAGGCTCAGTCCTCGTCCACACAGCTTATGTAGGATTAATACCAGATAAGAACATTGGGGTAGCTATCCTCGCCAACGGAAGTGGATACCCACTCTCCCAGATAGGAGAATACATCTTAGCAAGCATGCTTGGGCAGAACCCAGAAGAACTAGACTTCGTCCGAAGAGAACGAATACTAAAAATACTAGAAGGAACATACCACACATACAAGAAGACAATGAAAATTGAGGTCAAAAGGAGCGGCGATTTTCTTTTAGCAGTAGAGAAGAGTAGGTATTGGGAGATAACAACAATACTAGTACCAGAACACTTGGACATGCACAGAGCTATTTTCTATACTATTAGTAGAGGTAGAAAGCTACCCGTAGAGTTCATCATTGAAGATAACAAAGTTGAAATGTACTTCGAGCGATACAAACTTATAAAAACGGGGAGCTAATCAGTATCATTTTTCCCTATTTCTAAGTGAGAGAAAAATTAGCTTTTTTAGATGGGCTCAAATTTTTCTAGACTCGACAGTACTCACTTTTATCAACATATTACTCTTCCTAAGAATGCTGACTCATAGAATAAAAAGGAGATAGATGTAGACATATTATTTAGGGGTCTTGACGACATCGGTTTGAGCATTTCTAGTCGCTTAGAGTACCTAATAGAGACTTCTCTATCATAATCCCCCAAATATAAATGCTATCAGGGCTTTGGTCAGGAACGGCATTATTGCGGCTATGAAGGATCGTGTTTGGGTGAGACCAAAATATTTTCTGATGCCATTTGTTAGAAGCAGTATTGACCATATTGTGAGTAACCAGCTTGCAACCGTGGTTGGTATGCTTATCAGTGCGAGGAGAGATATTTTTCTTGTCATAGCAAATATGTAGAGCAATTTCAGCGGGATCGGCGCCATGCTAAATGCTCTGAGATTTAGTGTTCCTATGATATCGATTTTACCACCTACAGCCGCGATACTGGCCAGTAATATCATTGTGTCTATTATCCAGAAGACAACCGGAATTATTATTGCGGCATAGAAAGGCGCTAGGAGGACATCTGGTGAGAAAGAGATGAGGCCTCCTGCTAAAAATAGTAGTACGAAGAACATGACTCCAGAGAACGCTATCATTGAGGCTATCGCTGTGAGGCCAAAAGCAAACATTAGTTTGGCTATGAATGTTACTGGCCCTCTAACCCTCCTAATAATTTTATCTAATACTTTGTTAGGAGCATAGAAAATCCTAATAAAATCCGCAATCATCTGTAGCACCAACGATTTTCATGTCCAAACAATCTCCAGTTAAAAATAATAAAAAAAGCTGGATGAAGCTCAAATTTAGCTACTTACTAGGCCCTAGATATGAGCCTATAAGTTCTCTTGGAGACGTAAATCCGAAAACTGCTATATATGCTAGGGACGATATTATAAGGAACGTAAAGATTGTCACTACGTATAAGCAGAACACATGCCCAGAAATTTTTCGCTCATGCTTCTTAGCGTATATAACTATGCTTGCTAGACATATTGCTGTGAGTACCATCATATATATCGGTATGCTTGCCTCAACAACGGAGATTCCCATCCCAGAACCAAGAATTATTCCACTAAAAATTGTTATTATCTTATCGGGCCACATCGCCTCTTTTATGTTTCCATCAATATCGAAAATCGCTCCAATGCTGAATATTAGGATCAGAGCTGTAAACATTATTATGTGGCTAAGATACTCATCAAGAAAGTGGAGAAGAGTATATGCACTCATAGGAAGAGATACGCTGGGATCTTGGTTTAGAACTTCCCTGAAATGCATGTCTATGGCGTTCGCAGCAAAATGCATCATATGTCCTCCGATCAGCATCATTGAGACTATCAGATAAAATACTGATACCTCCTTGTTCTTCCCATAGATGTACTTTGAATACACATACAGCACTACGATCATTAGACTTATTGTTTGAAGTACAATATCAAAAATGTCGATTATCCTGAAAACCCATATAGTTTTGAGCATCGTAAATCTAAAAATAGACTCTGATACCAATCTAGGCAGAATTATGAATAGCGTTATTATGAATGTCCAATAAGAATCCCTCATCTACGACCACCACGATCTCCTTTTTAGGTCTATTTGAATGCCTTAATACCCAGAAATCTTGCTGCATCACCTAGATATTCTTCTATCCTCAGAAGCTGATTATACTTAGCCGTTCTCTCTCCGCGAGCTGGGGCCCCAGTCTTTATAAGCCCCGTTGAAAAACCTACAGCTAAATCTGCTATCGTAGAGTCCTCGGTCTCCCCACTTCTATGGCTTATAACTGCTCTGTATCCATTGGTCTTCGCAAGGTCTATTACCTCCATAGTTTCTGTTAATGTTCCTATCTGATTTACCTTGACTAAAATAGCGTTGCAGGCACCTTTTTCTATACCTATCCTAAAACGTTTTGGGTTAGTAACGAATAGATCATCCCCAACCACAAGAACACCTTTGGTCTCCCTAGTCAACAATGAGAACGTTTCAAATGCCTCCTCCTCGAAGGGATCTTCGAGATATATTATTGGATATTCTTTTAGGAGCGTCAGATAGAAGTCCATAAGTTCTTCTTCACTTAGCTCTTTACCATCCAAGAAATATCTTTTTGTCCTCGCATCAAAAAATGTGGACGCTGCACAATCTAAACCAAGTTTAGCATCTTCTTCGGAGTACCCAGCCATATCTATTGCTTTCATAAGAGCATCAAGAGCTTCTCTAGTTTGTCTCATAGGTGGAGCAAACCCTCCTTCATCCCCAACATTCACAGCTATCTTACCATATTTTTCTGTAAGAAAGTCTCTAAGCGTATGATATATTTCTACGCCTATCCTCAGAGCTTCTGAGAAGCTATCAGCGTTTACTGGTATTATCATAAATTCCTGTATTGAAAGCTCATTCCCAGCATGTTTACCACCATTCAGAATATTCATTATTGGTACTGGAAGAACTCTCGCATTTATCCCCCCAATGTACATAAAGAGGGGCAAACCATACATCTCAGCTGCTGCTTTTGCTACTGCGAGCGATGTTGCAACCATAGTATTTGCACCAAGCTTAGACTTATTTGGGGTGCCATCATACTCAATCATAGTGCGATCTATAGCCTCCTGTTCTCTGCAATCCATTCCCTCCAAAAGAGAGGCAATATCATTATTGATTATCTCCACAGCCTTATAAACACTCATCCCACGGTACTTGGACTTATCGAGGTCTCTCAGCTCTACTGCCTCATACCTACCACGAGACTTCCCTGCTGGGGCGGCAGCCCTGCCAATAGCCCCTCCTACTGTTATGACATCAACTTCTACTGTTGGATTACCTCTAGAATCTAATATTAGCCGACCATGTATCTCCTCTATCATGAAATCATCATCCACATATCTTGTTGTTCCTCCCAATTTAGCACACCGATATAAGCAAGATAATAGACAAAAATTTTGATTAGATATTTTGATTATGAAACATTTTAGGCTATCAGATAATCCTATTGAGGCACACCTAGGGTTCGATCCCTACATGTTACATATTATCATTCGAGAAATGATAGGCTCCACGCTTCGGAAGTATTGGCAAGCATCACTATAAGAATTCACGCCATGTTGAGTTCCTATGAGAGGCGTTTACTCAAATGTGTATTTTCCATGTAGATGGGCTCCTCTTCGAAGAAGGAGGTTAAAGGATCCTTGCAGAGGTAGATATGTCTCCTGTGAATGTATCGCGACATGCGGAATACTTGAAGGCAAAAAACTTGAGATTGTTCTTGATGTTAAGGGATGCAACTTCAATTGCAAGCTTTGTTGGGGGTATAAACTTAGATATGAAGCTAAGCCTATTATTAAGAGCACTAAGGATGTCGTTGATGATATTGTATGTCGATACAGAAGAGTTAGATTCCTTGAGAAAAAAGGCTATAGAATGTTTGATTTGAGATTTTCTGGAAATGAACCTTCCCTGCAATGGGATCACGTCGTTGAGGTTATAAATGCTGTATCCAAACTTGGTATATTTAGAAAAGTGATTGTGGAGACAAACGGTGTTTTATTCGCAGATAAACCAGAATTGTTGGAGAGGCTCAGAGGTATCCGGGGTATCTACGTGGATATTGATGTTTCGTTCAAGGGGGTTAACCCTAAGCAATTCAGATATATCTCTGGAATGCCAGAAGAATACTTCTATAAGCAGATAGAGGGTTTTGTTAACCTATACGAGTTTGTTAGGAAGAATGCACTAAGAAACATTAATGTTAACCCAGTCTTAGGCATAAATCATGAGCCAAAATACTACTATAGAGGCCGACTCCTACAGGTCGAAATAGTGTTTCCATGGGGAGAAAAAATGGATTTTTATGACTACGATGATGTTTTTCGGAGAGAAGTCTTGTCGAGAGCTAAGCTTAGATATGATGAAGCACCATTTAGGGAGTATTATGGGATAAATAAGGAGAGAGCTAGAGAATTGGTAACAACGATATATAGAGGCAAAAAATATCCACATAAACTACCATCGGATGTTATTAAGAACCCATGAAGCTTCAAGCAGGGTTGTGCGAGTGACCACTATAAGTACTAGGTTCGTCGCGAAAGAAGATGAACACAAAAATATTGCCGTCTATAGTTCAGATGCTGATACTGTGTTTACGGCGACATGGATTATGATACTGTGCATGATACCGGAATGACTGAGAATAGTTTGGATAGGATTGCCGATTTCAAGCCTTTGATAGGCTCATCGACGACAGAGGTTTGACTCCTCAAAGTTCATGATGCATGCAGTTAAACGCCATCTCGTACCATGTATCAACGTGCACGGCGGTAAACTTAGACCTAGATCTAGCATTCGTTTGTTATCTAAGAAGACTATGATGCTCTGAGGGCTAATAGAGGCAATATCGGGTCTCTCTGGTTGGGTTTTTTCTCTGCTCCGTTGGCTCTTGGCCGTGGCTTTGTTCGTTCGCCCATCTCTGAGGCTTCGCGACTGAAAAATCACTGTGATGTTCTTAGCGTACAACATCGTCACCTTAGTGAAGCTAGAATAG
>JAHKKZ010000072.1 GCA_029856685.1 Candidatus Njordarchaeota archaeon | reverse complement strand
TAGCAGCCAATGTTAAGATCTTCTTCAGCTTCCTTAAGCATTATTTTGGCTTTTCTTAGATAATCGCTGTACCGCATAGGTCTCAAGCCTTGACGATTTCTGGGACGATGTTTCCTATTTCTCCATGCTCATCGATTATCTCGAATACCCTCTCCATGAGCCTATCTATGAGGTCTGGATCGTCTCTAGAAACGATGATTCTGAGATTAGCACCATCCCAAGAATCCACAGGAACGACATCGATAACACAATCAAATTCTCTCCGCAGAAACTCTTTTAGTTTGTTGACTAAGGTAGCATGTACTTTGGTCTTTGGCTCTCCTCTCAACATTAGCTCATCAAACCTAACTATCTCTGGGACTATGTTTCCTATTTCTCCGTACTTATCGATTATCTCGAATACCCTCTCCATGAGCCTATCTATGAGGTCTGGATCGTCTCTAGAAACGATGATTCTGAGATTAGCACCATCCCAAGAATCCACAGATTCTAGACCCATGACCCCAGGGAACTTCTCAAACAGCGCCTCAGCAACCTTAAGAGCAATTTTCTCAATTTTTCCATATTTTCCCCTCAGCCTTACATATAGACTCACAATAAGCTCACCCTCGTAGCTAGCCACCAAAAAACGTTTCTATGTGCAACAGTAATCTCAGCTAATAACAATATTTTCTAAGGAAATTTAAAGGATACAGTATCAACTAAAAACTGTATTTCTAGCTAGGAAGATATTTGTTCTCAGACCTTATAGAAATTCTATTATCATATGAATACCTATCGGAAGATAACTCATTAATTGTCGGGTGGAGTATTGTAAGAAATTCTTATGATCTTATTGTTTTGAGTATGAGGCTTAGAAGAAGGGAGTGGCTATGTAGTATTTCTCTCGAAAAGTTTGCGTCGAAAATCAGCGACGAGCTTTATAGCTTTTTTCTTATCTTCTTCGCTCATTGGACTGTTTCTTATAGCATCCATAAGTATTCTGCTTCTTCTTTTTGTGTATTCCTTTCTTAGTCCTCCAGCCCAGAGATCCTCATCTAGCTCGTCCAATAAGGCATACACATCATCTATGCTGGAAAGCTCACCAGACTTTATTGGTCTTGTGGTTCTCCCCAAGAAGAGCCTGCCGTTTTTGATTATTATGAATTTTCCTGTCTCATAAGTTATTCTTCCCTTAACAACTCTATCAAAGTACAGAAATAAGTCAACAATATCTCTTCTGTTTTTCTTTTCAAGCTCAATCAATATTATCCTCCTTATCTGCATTGTTGTGGCTTCCTCCTGGTCCCCAAGTTTCTCCTCAACGACACGTACAATTTCTTCGCCTAGATCTCTAGAGCCCCCCGCTCTCATAATACTCCTAATGATTTTCTCTCTGTTAAACTTCTCAGTTGACCCATCAAACTTGATTACTCTCTTAATAATTTTTCTCACCCAATAATAAAATGATTCTGACACTATATAAAGCAGTGGTATTTGAAAAATGATCAGCATAACAAGTCTCTGCTCCCCCATGTTTCCTATCAATAGGGCTGCTTCAAACTTTTCTAGATCTCCCTTGTTTGAGTCCAACATCAGCTTGAGTCAGATATCTATTTTCTTCCGTGCCCAAGATGACCACCTCTCAGTAAGACTTTTCTCTATAGCATAGATAGAAGGTCTTACTGGATTCTTCCCCAGATATTCTATAACAACATCTACATCCTCCATAGACATTATGTGCTTGTTTAGTTCTATCCAAATAGCAACTGCCATCACAACATGTAGTATCAGTAATAAACATATATCTACGCTAAAAGTATGGCATTTATTAATTTGAATAGAAAAGATGACACTGTTTTTAAGTTTTCCTTCTTTTTAGGCTTGTTTTATACTGTTTCATAAAGCTAAAGTGTCAGATTTTTTGGACTGGAAGCCTAGCTTCTTTATTAGAGAGATCCTATGGGATTTGGAGTCTATAGTATTGGTGGTTTTCTTAGCTTTTTGGCGAGCTGCTTTACTCCTTCATGGCTGATTATTATTACGCCTTGTCTCACGGCTTCTGCTATTGCTAGTGGATCTGCTTCTTTTGCTATGGCTATTACCCTTGCATCTTGATATTTTCTTGCCCTTTCTACTAATCTTTTTATGTCTGGTTTTGTTATAAGTCCCAACTTTATTTCTCCCACAATGTTTGTGCAGTCTACTTGATGTGCGACAAAATCTGTTTTTCCTTCAACTCTTACGTCGTCTATGGGTTTTATTGTGAGTTTGCTTGCTGTTCCAAAGAATAGTTCTTCGCCCTCTATTATGACCTCTCGTCTCACTTCTCTCAGGAGTTCCCTTATGTATGATTCGAAAGCTATGCCTAGTGCCTGCATTAGTAAGTCTATACGTCTTCTCCCCATTGGTGGGTGTTTCCCTGCTAGGAGCCACTCTGCTAGGAGGGGATATGTTATTTCGTTTTTCTTCGTGAGGACACCCATCTTCCTTAGGCTTGTCAGTATGTTGAGGACTGTATTGTATTTTAGTCTTGTGAGGTTACTTATCTCCTTTGGCTTCTTTTTTTCGGCTACGCATCTTAGAACTCTAAGTATTGTGGTTTTGTCCCACTTTGAGAAATCCGCCACAAAGTTTATATATGATTCGAAAAACTCATCAAATTCGCCCCTAACCAGTGCATCTTTTATCTTCTCTACCACAATATTGCTTGTCGCTCTATCATAGCCAACTAAGAGACCAACTAGAAGCTCTATAATCCTCGGTATGCCCCCTGAAAGCTCAGCCAGTTTTTCTAATGCCTCTTGTGTATAGCCGATCCCCGCACTATCCATTAATTTTTTTGCTAGTAGGATAGAGGGCTCTCTATTTAAGGGTTTTATCTCAAGTCTATGGAATAACGCTAGGAACGCCTCGTCAGCTTTACCATACTCCTCAAAAAGGAATCCTGCACTAGTAATAACGATTATGAAAATATTATTGTTTGTCCTTTGGATTAGATCCCTAAGCTTCCACAGTAGCTTAGCTCTAGCAATATCCAGTCTTTCATCTCTAAGCCTAGAGAAATTCTCTATGAACCCATGCAACTCGTCAAAAGCTACAACCAAATAATCAAATCTACTTGCAGCATCATTAAGCAGCCTAAAAGCATATTCAAGCATCTTAAGATCATCATCAAGAGGTCTCTCATACAGACCATGATACCGATCCAAAACTGCGCGATCAGCACCAATCTCAGAAAGAGCGGAATAAACACCACAGAAGAAATCCCCACCAGAAACCATACTGGAACAATCAATCCTAAAACCAATTCTAGACTCAAGAAACTTATCGACCACAGAAGACTTGCCAACACGCCTCAAACCATAAACTAATACGAACGTTTTTGTCCCAGACAATCTGAGTTTCAAATACGTCTCCAATTTTCTGAGCTCTGATTCCCGATCCACAAAGATCAAATAATATCACCCAAACATATTATATACCAAATAGATTATAAAATATTCATTAGATATCGAAAACAAGCATTAGAAAGAATCTCCATAGCGAATTCGCATAGTTTTGTCCCTCCATACCCCTTAATATCATAATAAGAAAGTACCTATTGAGTGTCATGACTTAAATGCTTCAAAATCAGTCATATAGACTTTCCAGATGTTTTTCACAAAAATGAAGAAGAATATTTTCATTCCTGAGAACATTAAGGTTTGTTGTATCAAATCTATGTTCCTACTACCTGTAACCCTCCAAATTTCATTGCTGGCAATAACATTATCTCTATGAGCTTCCTTTCTCTTCCGATTTCAATTATATTGTTTATCATCTCATAGATGTTTCCTATAAGTAATGCATGCTTTATTGATAGTTTCTTATCTCCATTCTCTATCAAGATGGCATTCCTTATTTCTAAGCCAAAGTTACCAGTCATGAAATCAACATATGGGGCTGCAAACTTCCTTATGAATAGGCCTTTCTCTGTCTCATGTATCATCTCATCTACACTCTTATTTCCAGCTACTATCTCTACGTTTGACGGAGCTGCCCCAGCAGACCATCTATGCATATTCTCTATAGTCCTTGCGCCCCTCCTAAATCCGTTTCCCATAGGTTCTGCTCCCGCGATTTTTGCATTATAGTAATCGTACAGATATGTCCTTAGCACTCCCTTCTCAATGATCGGTTTTCTTGTTGTTGGTACTCCCTCATCGTCCGCCAAGGCGCTCCTTATTCCTCCCCTCATTCTCCCATCATCAATAATCGTGAGTTTTTCAGATGCTACTTTTTGTCCAATCTTACCGATCCATGGGCTTCTCCGCTTATTTATATTTTCCCCATTTACAGCCGCAAGTATCGCTAGCAACATCTCAGCAAGCTCCATTGGTTCTATTATTACCTCCAGCTTTACGTTTCCTTTGAACGGTTTCGCTTCCGATGCTACCGTTGTTTTCTCATATAGTTCCTTCCCAGCCTCTCTCCAATCTATACCCTTAAGGCTTGTTGAGTAACGCTTTACTACTCCCTCACCCATTCCCTTCTTTGCTAGGAAATGAGCAAAGACATTTGTTCCTTTGTGATGGAAGTCCACTCCGAGAGAGTTCATGACGTGAAACTCAAAGATGTTTGCTCGTAATAGCCCCCTCATCACTCTTACTTCTCTGCGTTCTGATTCTTCAACAATCTCCTTGACATGGTCCCAGAGGCTCTGTGGCTCTATGTTTGCTAGGTCTTCATCGAAAATATCCTCCACAACACCACCTATACTTCTAGGTTCTGGGAGAGATTCAAAATTCTTATCGGGCGGAGATACCCTAGCAATCTTTATCCCCGTGGATACTATATTCTCGAGGCTTTCATCTCCGCGATATATCCCAGATACATATCCTATCCTCTTCCCGATCGCAATTTTGACCCCAATACCAATCCATTGATTGCTTGTTATTGTGCCCCCACCCCCAGCCTCCCAGTACGCATTTAGCATTTTTCCATCGACCACGAATCCCTCAACCTGGTCTGCTCCTTTACGTTCCCCTAGCTCTACGATCTTTCTACATATATCCTCAATTCGCATTCTATCCACCTCCAACTAGGATTTTCGCCCTCATGTATGGCCCGCCAGTACTTACTGGAATCATATCTTCCTCCCCCTTTCCGCATAATCCTCCATGTAGCTCAAATTCTCTGGAAACAGCATCGACTGTCTTCAATATTTCTAGGGCTTTCCCAGTTAGCGTAAAGCTACGGATAAGCTCTCTCCGCTCCCCATTCCTTATAATGTATCCCCTAAGTACCCGTGTTTCGAATCCCCCTCCAACAGGATCCTCCATCCCACCGATGCTCTTCAGCGCTAATATCCCCTCTTTTGTATCCTCAATGATCTCCTCAAGTTTCCAGTCTCCCTTCTCAAAAAACGTATTTGTCATCCTAACAAAAACTTTTCTGTTGAAGTCTTGGGCCCGCCCGTTACCAGTAGGTTTCAAACCCATTAATGCTGCTGTTTCCAGACTATGCATATATCCCCTATAAATACCATTCTCAATAATAATTGTGCGTGACGACCTGGTGCCCTCACTATCAAAAGGTATTGTACCGTATGCTCCAGGAATCGTCCCATCGTCTATCATCGTAACTGCTTCAGAGCCAATAGTTTTCCCAACAATACCTGAGAGAAAACTTCTTTTACCAATAACCTCATCTGCTTCAGAAGCATGACCCATCACTTCATGAGCCAACACACCAGAGACACTCGGATCCACTATAACTGTCATGAGCCCACTTGGAGGTTTCTTGGCGGAGAGCATTTCGACAGCCTCTCTAGCAACTTTTATTCCCTCATCATTTAGATCGATACTTTTTATCAGTTCAAAACCAACTGTTCCATCCCTAACAAAGAATGAGTATTGTATATTGCCTGCCTCCAAGGCCAAAGAATAAGCCATTATTCTTATCCTTACCTCCTCCCACGACACATTGCCTCCTAGCGAATTGGCTAGGTGGAAACTAAGTATAGATTCAGAGTACGCTGAGTTTGAGTTCGCAATTCTGTTATCTGCTTCCCTCTGAGCTCCATCAAGGACCATCAGAATATCTATCTTATCCTCCAGATCAACATCCATGGGATTAACCTTTATTGATGCCTTAACACTTGTAGTAGTTGTTATGGCATCTAAACTCAGTTTTCTTCTCCCACATAGCTTCTTGGCATTCTTATATGCCCTATCCGCAGCAGACCTAAGAGAATCCCATGAAGTATCTGTTGTTGATGCGTATCCCCATGCTCCCCTAATCATTACTCTAATCGAAATACCCTCTGAGACACCAGTATTTATGTATCTTAGCTTCCCATTGACAACTCCTACGCTTAGATTGTATCTTCGTTCAAATCTAGCATCACAGAAATCAACATCTTTACTTAGGAGATACTCTATCACATCCTCAACACACATACAGACACCATAAATAAATGATAAGTATTTGATTATCATTGACAGAGATTCCCTAAGGATTGCGATTAAAAAGACAATAATCCATTTCCACAGAAACATACTTTATAACATATTATTTTCCCCTCCCATGCATAGTTTCATTTGTAACCTACAATTAGACTTGTCCATCCTCTAGTAATTTCTCCCAGTATCTTCG
>JAHKKZ010000071.1 GCA_029856685.1 Candidatus Njordarchaeota archaeon | reverse complement strand
GGTCTACTATTATCGTTCTGATGGAAAGAGAACCCCATATCGCGTTAAGGTTAGAACACCAACGTTTGCAAATATTCTCTCCGCTGGATACATGGTAAGAGGGGGATACATTGCTGATGTTCCGGTCGCCTTCGCATCTATAGATCCATGTATAGCGTGCATGGATAGATATATAATAGTTGATGATGGAAAGAAAAGAAGAAAAATGCGATGGGAGAGGCTAGTACATTATGCTAATAAATGGTTCAAACAGAATCTCCACTGGCTCAAAGAAGAAAGACTCTAGTCAAAGATAGATCATCTTTTAGATATTTTTATTTTTGACGAATTATTAGTCTTTTGCTGTTATCAGAGTTTAACATAATTCCTATCTTAGTATGGATCTTACTTTTAGAAACTGAAATTCATGTATCATTGTTGTATTCGTCATTTCTTATAGGCTTCACATCTATTATTTCATATTTGTGTAGCCAAGGGTCTATCACTAGCATTTTAGGTGCTTTTATTACAAGATCGAATCGTCCAATTATTATTTTGATTGCTTCTGTTGCTGTAAACAATCCATTTATCGTAGCGGGAGGCACAGATACCTGCATGGGTTTTTCGCCTCTGGCAATAGACTCAAGAAGATCTCCAGATATATGTTCTCCGCAGATAAGTTTTGTTGCTATATACCTATAGCTTTCTAAGACATCGTCTGTCACTTTATCTAATGGAAGGTCTTTTGAGGGTATTCCAAAGAGCTCCTCATAGTATGGTCCGCCAGGAAGAAATGTCGTTATGGTAGATTTGAAACCACAACCGTGTGCGTGAACAACAGGTTTTTTTAGGATTTTTGCCATTCTGTTCAATATCACCTTGGCGACTCGGTCATCCATGCCGTCAATTATTACTGTTGCAGTATTTATTAATTTCCTAAGTTTCTGGGGATCCATCTCCTGTAGTTTAATATGAAATGTTTTAACATCAATAAATGGATTTATGTTTGTTAATAATTTCTTAACAGCATATACCTTAGGTATCCCTACATCTTCATAAAAAAAGTATTGTCTATTAAGATTACTTAACTCAATGACATCTGGATCCAACAAAATTAGTGATCCCACTCCATATCTGGCCAGAAAATATGCGGCAGCAGAACCAAGCCCTCCTACACCGCATACCATAACAGTTGCTCTTTTTATTTTCTCTATATTTCTTTCTCCAATAAGCAGAGAATGTCTATCATGGAAGTGCTTGTAAAAATAGCTTATGTTTATATTACTAATAGTCATAATTTCTTCACTCTTTAAACCTTGATTATACGTCTTCTCTTAGGCTTAAATCTCAGAATTCTTCCTAACTTTTTCTTTTCAATGACTATTTTTAATCCACAATAATCACTAATAATTCCTAATAGATCCCCTATGCTTATCTGAGGTGTGTCTATATACTCTACGAGTAGTTTTCCTCGTTTTTTTCTTTCGGCAACATAAAGTTTGAATTCCCATATAGATGGATCCGTATCTAGTAATTTGTTTTCGAGATCATATGGTGTTATAATAATCCCATCTTTGGGTCTTCTAAAACAATCTTGAATCTTACCTAAAAAACGCAATTTAGGATAAGGAACACCACAAGGGCATCTACCTGGTATAACTTCGACGATGTCATCTGTGAAATAACGGAGGAATATCATTCCCTGTCGATACAGCGGTGTAGCTACAAGCTTTCCTCTTATTGTATCTTTTAGATCATGCAGTAACCATACATCTTTGTTATCAAATGAATGGATTTCAACAAGCATTTCCTCACTAGCATAAAAATGCATACCATCATCGTAGACACACATCCCTCCGAGCGGACCACCAAATTCTGATACACCAAATGTTTCAGAAATCTCTACGTTCAGTAATTCATTAAGCTGTTTCTTTCGTGAGTCAGAAATAACATTGCCAGTAAATTGGATATGAAGCTTATAATCTGCCAATCTAAAGTTACTATGCGTTTTTAGAGAATATTCAATAAGATTATAAAATATATCTGGGGTAGTCTTTATAAGTTCTGGCCTCAAGCGTCTAATTATATCGATAATCTTCCGTGGGTTTGTTTTACTGTCGATGAAACCTGTATTATATTTCATATGCAACATTTGCATCAAAACAATTATTCCTATGGCAGTAAGTGTGAATGGAACAATAACGAGGATACTAGCATTTTGGCTAATTTTTTTCTCTGTTAAGTTATTATGTATCTTCTCACTGAGTTTCATAAAATATCCAAGCTCATATTCTGTGTAGTATGTCAGAGAGCCTATTCCGCGAGTTGTCCCTGAACTGCTACAAGTTAATATTATTCGTTGCCTAAGATTTTTTGGTATTAAATCTTGCTCATGGCCAAGAATATCATCTTTTGTTATCAATGGTATTTCTTGAATATATCTCCTGATGCGTTGATTTTCATCGTTTTCATTGATTATCCTCATCAATGTTTTTTTATATCTAAAGTAAAATTTTGTCTCTTTTGCTAAATTGAGTGTATTTATAAGTTTTGCGTCCATTTTATTTTCTTCCAGCACATTTTGAACCTTTTTTTATCCGTTTGGTTAGGGAAGAAAAAGTTATTTTTTAATGGCAAGGAATTGTGGGCATAGGCCTATTAAGGGTAACTTTTTAAAGTTTTGTTTTACCGCATCTTTGGTAAGCCAAACAATACCATTCGTCGCAGGGTCATACACAATATAGTAATTGTCTTTTGTTAATCCTAGGGGAACCATCCAGTGGGGTGTGCCAAGGACACCTTTTACGGCGAGCTCTTCTATATGCGATTTCTCGTTAAAGAATAAAGCAGTAATTGCTATTTTAGGATCACATATAAGCTTATCAAATTTCTCGTAGAATTCATCTTCATTTCTAATAGCGATTATTTTATCTTTGTGTCTATTAAATAATGTTTCATAGGTTTTTTTGGCGCCAGATTTAAACTTTTTTTCTTTGTTATTGGGAATATTCTCAAACTTAACCATTACCTCAAGTATTTTCTCATTTAGTGTATTAATCTTTATTTCCTCACTAGAAGCTAAGTAGTATAATCCGAGTATGCGGTCATAAAAGCCCATTTCAGAAAGCAAATGAAGAAATGAAGGTCCTAGGAGCAAAACTGATGGACGTAAACTGCCTAAGACAAGCGATGCTATCTCCATTTCCTTATCATTTGGTGCATTTGAAACTATGCTGGCAAATGCCGCAGGTCCGCATGTATAACTTGTCGTTTGGCTAACAAGGAATAGATAACTAGAGGCAGCATTTACTATAGAATATGTCGGAATATCTTTTAGCGATATTTCCTTTTTTTGAATCATTATTCCTCACCAAAATTACAACACAGATGCAATAACATAAGCAATTAAAATGAAAATAAAAAAGAAATTAAAATACGTAATCAAGATATTATTTTTAGTAAACTGTCAATTTCTTTAATTAAAGATTGTTTCTTATCAGCTTCAATTTCTACTTGGTCTAATGCTTTCTTGAAAGTGTCCTTATGAATCCAAGGCTCTGAGCGTGATATAAGTGCTATACCACGGTTCCAGAAATATTCGAAAATATGGTCTGCTTCCCTTGAAAGTATGTCTGAGAATATCAGTATGCCCTTTTCTCCTGACAGATCTATTAGAAGTATATCCGTAGGATCTATTAAGAATATATTTAAATCTGGGTGATCAGTGAATAGAATCTTTATTTCCAGTACACCATTTTTTAGTAGTTCTCTATCTTTGGTTATGATATCCCTAACGAATTTGAGTATCTTAGTGAAGTCACCAAACACCTTATCAGGTCTGTCTCTTCTGAAATCTATGATATATTTCAGATGGATTTTATCTTTTCCTATCAAATCAAGAATTTTTTCATGGAGTTCACGGAATTCCTCACGAGCCGGTATTTCTTCTATAGTCCATGGAAAGAATAATGTAGATTTAACAGTTATGCGTGCATGTGTCTGGGCTGCCTTATACATTGAATCAAGTTTAGTTTTATATACCTCTACACTATTATCTAAGCAGAGAAATGCTTCTAAGCTCGGATTAAACTTTGCTTCCATGTTGCTCATACTTTTTCACCTAAGCTCAATAAGCGTTCTAATCAAGTCATAAGCATCATAATCGATTTTGTTAGCACTAATAATCTCAATTCCATATCTCCAGTATTCATCATATAGTTGCTCAATAGCTCTACAAGTATCAGCACTAGATCCCTTCATATAAAGAGCTGGGCCCATTCCAAAGGGCTCTCCTGTCTGTGGGAGACCAAGAAGTGCGCCGATATATTTCCCGTCGGCTTTAACTATGAACAAGCTAATGTTTGGAACATTTTTAACCACTAAGTTTTTAAGGGAACTAGGAATGTTACCCATATATTTATACTTACATATAAAGTTAAGAGCTTTTCTTATAAGTTCGCCCGATTCAACAAGAATAGCAACATTAAGTTGTGTTCTCGATGAGTATTTCTTTTCCCTTAACTTGTCTATACGCATTTTTGCAGTCTTTCTTATTATATCCTCTTCAAAAGTCAGTAATAGATGGTTAAATCTTACGTGGATACCCGGTGGTGGATCCTCTAGCAGACTTTCTAGAGCATCTAAAAAGGTTTTTCGTGCGGGATCCTCTCCAACTCGATGGCTCATCAAAGCCTTTACCTCAATTCTGTTCTTCGCCCTAATCCTAGCTCTTTGTATGAGTAACACCGCTTGTTTAAAATTATCACTTAGTGTTCTCTTGTAAATTACTGGTTTTAAATAATCAGGTAGTTTAAGAATGAACCTTAAAGCAACCAATCCTATTAGGATTAGTATTAAAGCTAGAAGCTCATTTCGGAATATGTACACAAAAATCATTACTAATGCTAAGAAAATAAGGTTTATGATAATCTCCTTAATTCGACTACTTATACCTTCCTCTTCGGGCATGACAAGCCACCTATTTAGTGTACCAGACAGAGCGTGTTTTAACGATGAATAATCCTATATTTTGTTTATAAGGAGAATAAATAACTATTCGATAAATAAAGATATCAATATAAGATGTTTATATAAGTATATACGCTAAAGTATTTTTCTTGATGCTTATTTGGTTGAAGCTCATGTTAAACTTACTATTTCTCTCTTAAAATGAGCGTTTTTATGGGATCTTTCCTTTGATTATTTCCTTTAATTATAGGAATAAATCCAATCGACAAGATAGGAATCAGGTAGATAAACACTAGAGATTCTTTAGGTAAATATTCTATGGATTTAAAAACTATATGCTTCCTATTAGTGGTAAGATGTGGTTATGCCTATGTTCCTAGAACTATCATGGCTAATACCAGGATTATTATTTATCGTTTTACCCCTCATTCTTATCCTCGAGTATAAAAAATCGTATCTAGGAGCAATACTCTCAATAATCGCGGGGGCTATCTCGACGATTCTTTCGATCGGCGGCCTCATTGAGGTCTTAGGAGGATATGAGCTACCTCCAAACGCCCTGAGGGTCACGTGGCTTAAGTATGGGGACTTAGAGATATCCTTCGGGATACTTGCTGATGAGCTCTCCATGTTCATGGCTTTCATAGTTTCGTTTATTGGAACTCTGATACTTATATACTCCCTCGAGTATATGAGTCATGATAGAGAACACAGTGTGTGGGCATGGCCAAGATACTTCTTTGAGATGGCATTATTCATAGCATTTATGCTGATGCTTGTATTATCATCAAATCTACTTCAACTATTAATTGCTTGGGAAGGAGTAGGACTCTGTTCATACCTACTGATAGGCTATTGGTGGTGGAAACCTGAGGCCTCAAAAGCAGCTAAAAAAGCATTCATAACCACGAGGATAGGAGACATATTCCTATATGTGGCCACAATATATGCATTCTTCGCATTCCATACACTAGAAATTGAGGAGCTCAATGCGATAAGTGGCGGCACCGCAGGAGTAGCCTTAGGAATAATAGCGTTTTCTCTCTTCGGAGCGGCAATAGGTAAAAGCGCCCAAATACCCCTATTCACATGGTTGCCTTGGGCTATGGAAGGCCCGACAACAGTTTCAGCACTGATACATGCCGCGACCATGGTTAAGGCAGGAGTTTTTCTGGTGGCTAGGTTCTATCCCCTTTATCAGCATGCTGTGGCTATAGGTGGGGTAGAACCTCTGATGTTTGTCGCTTACATCGGTGGGCTAACAGCAGCATTTGCAGGTGTGATGGCTGTTATCAATAATGATGTTAAGGGAGTTCTAGCATACTCTACGATCTCTCATCTAGGACTTCTGATGTTAGCGCTGGGTGTTGGCGCATACTCTGCTGCTCTATTTCACTTATTGAACCATGCATTCTTCAAGGCAGGACTGTTCCTGGTTGCTGGTAGTGTTCTCCACGCTACACACGATATTAGGGATCTCCATAAGCTTGGAGGCTTAAAGGAGAAGATGAAGTGGACGATGATGCTCGCATTTATTGGTGGCTGGGCTATAGCGGGGTTCCCTATATCAGGTGGCTTCTGGAGCAAAGATGAGATACTTATAGGAACAGCGGCGATAGGCGATCCAATACTATTTGTCCTAGGCTTCATAGCCGCAATAACTGGCGCTGCATATATATTTAGATGGATAAGCCTTATGTTCTATGGAAAACCAAAAAGTGAGGAGGCTAGCCATGCGCATGAAGCTAGCCTAATAATGCTTATACCTACGGCTATCCTTGTTGTAGGGGCTATCCTATGGGGCATACCAATACCTTATGAAGGAAAACTTATTCCTAT
>JAHKKZ010000070.1 GCA_029856685.1 Candidatus Njordarchaeota archaeon | reverse complement strand
AGAGCTTTTCCTGTGCTCAGCATGAGCATTGGTGCTGAGTGGAGGTTCAGTATTTCCCCATAGAATGGTAGTAGTAGATTTATCACTGCAAATCTGGTGGCTGTGGTCTTCTTTTCCTTAGTTCATGTAGGAAGGCTGCGACTGAGAGTGGTATTGTGACTATATATGCTGGGGATTCTAGATCCGATGGGGGTCCCCCTAAGATAATTAGAAATGTGTGCTTTGTGGACTAATTTGTTGGTTTTATTGTTTGGGTTGCTATCCCGCATTCCCCTAATTCTTTGCTATGTATGATATTTTTCGTAAAGATAGCGTTTCTCAGCAATCAACCAATACCAAAAAACTCTGAGGAGAGAGCCAAGCCATAAAATCTGCCACCCAACAAGATAGAGTTAGTCCACAACGCAAAAATGTAGAGATTTCGTTCCTTCTTTTTTTGTTGCTGATGATTGTTGGTTGATGAGTGTTTTGAAGAGTTATTTTTCTAGTTATTTAAAAGAAACACCAATTTTGGGCGTAATTTAGCCACGGAGATTTATTCATCGTTGTTTAGATAGCAATTTCTGGAATGTAGAAGATAATGGACAGTGTGTTCTGATTATTGGATTTTTTGGCTTGGAGCTATATACATTATGCAGTATTTCGTCTTTATCCTCAAAATACTATGTTCTCCGATCCAAAAGCCTAGCGGTGGCAGGTATCTCAAATAGACCTTTGGCAGTCTCCAGAGAATATTCTGATATCTAAAGACCCCATTATTGTATGTTGGGAATATCCTCTTGAATTCCTTAAGTCTCTCCTTCTCTTCTGTTGTGAAGCCGACAGTATCATCCACACTTAGGAATATGCCGTTTTTATTTAGCTCGAAGAGCAGATCTTTGATGTTTCTTTTTTCGACATATGCCACAAGACTGACAACATCATCGAAACTCCTAATATATTAAATTCTTTTTCCACTTATGCCACCAGTTCCACTATTTTCTTTCCTCTCTTCTCTATTATTCTTATTGTTTCTTGGTTTTTGAGGTCTTCCATCAGATAGAAAATTTGGTTTTATAGAGGTACTCAATATGGTAGTGAAGGGTGGTGAGTATTATTCAAAATTGCGAATAATGATAGTACTGATAGAGTTCCCGAAGAACAAAGCAAACACAAGCAGCATGCAGGAACAAAAGGTACAGAGAGCAATAAGAGCACTTGAGGCAATCACATATTAATCGGATTTGTAGTATTTTTCATTAGGTGTTCTCTGTGGATTCATTGATCCTTAGGAATACAAGAGCTCTCTGGGTTTTGAGGGAAAGTTTTTTCTTCTATCTGCCCTACGCGAACTTTGATATTCACGCTTTTTGCGATGAGTATGGAGAGAAGATATGTTCCATTGTTGCTGACTTAAAGCTCAGGACTGGAATACCATATTATGCATCGAAATGGGGCATAGTTAGGGAGTTCTCTGTTCCAAAAGAATCACTTCGCCTTAGAGTTGTTGGAACTCCTTTTCCATCAAGCGTAAAGAGTCATAATTTCAGGCGACGTTGGGAAAACTTGTTTAATCCCATACTGTATATGGAGAGGCTAATAGAGGATTCTCATTGGTTCTCAAGATACATAGATCTAGAATTTGAACAGGGGAAGATAGAGTCTGGAGTGAAGGTTGTCAGAAAAATCTATGTTGCTGGTACTGAGCCTACCCCAACAAGTATGAGGGTCTTTCTTTTTCCGCCGTCCATAATAGTTTTTGAGACTGCGGAAGGAGAATATTGGACGCCTCGCTTTGGGGGGACATGGATAGAGATCAGTAAGGGTCTTGAGGCTAGGGCTTATCTGGAGGGATTTATCTGGCCTAACTATAAGCAGGTTAGGTCGATTAAGGTTCCCGATCTGGAGAAGTATTCGTCCAAAGCGTTTATTCCTGATCCAACAGCTAATATTGACTATGTAGTTGTGGATGAAATAAGTATGGAGATATATGGTGTTCGGCAAGGCGAAAAAGTACCGCTAGAGGAAGTTAAACTGAGATTTGCTGTCCCGAAGTGGATGCTAGAGAGAACAAATAGCTTAGTGACCTATGTGAATCTCCCAATCTTTGGAGCTCTGATAGAGACACTTGGTAGCAGATACTTTATAGGTACCATTTGTAGGGATATCATAGATAACTGTGTTGATTTTCTAGGTATTGATAGAGACTCCATCAAGAGGTACATTAGGTATTCTAGAAAGAGATCCCTCCAGGAACTCATTAAAGATAACTACATGAAGATCATTTCTAAGCTTATAGGAAAGCCGATACATAGATACTTGGAAGTAATTTTGTGGGCAGGCCGATTTGATGCTTCTACCTTAGCAGAGAGTGTGGGAGTTACGAGGGCAAGGGCCAGGCAGGTTATCAGGTATTTAGCTTCCAAAGGACTTATAGTCGAAGTAAGACGAGGTACATATGTTGTGTCTAGTAGCCTCAAAAAGTTAGTGGGCCAGATAGAGAAAGCTAAAAATTGGGGCGTTGGGGATCTGCGAAGGCTTTATTATGCATATAAGTTGTCATCGTCAGAACTAATTAATACTGGTTTCCCTAGGTACATCTGGTTTTCTCCTCCATATGATTTTGTTACTCTTGATACAAGTCGATTATCATTTCATATTCGGAAGGAAGAAGCTGAGCTCTTCGATTACAAGTGGATGATAGAGGAGAAGAGGGAATACACACACTGGCTAAAACTGTTTATGTGGTTCTGGTTCTACATGGACAAATTTTATCAGGTAGCATCCAACTTTGGATCCGAGGATTTCTTGTCTTACTACATGCTAATCGAGGCGAAGAGGAGGGGGCTGTTCCTATGACCAAAAAAACAGAGGAAATCTACTGTTGCGATGAGTATGGCCGACCCTTCGTGTTTAGGACAATTGATGGAAAACCAAGACCCATAGCGGTTATGAGTGCCCTGGCCAAAGCATTTATTCAGCTAATGGGGGTATCAAATTATGATGCTACCGAGAAATATATTCTTTCGGCTCTGAAGGAAAAATCGAAGAAAGTTAAATCTGAGAAATACTTTAAGGAGCGTGGTTTGGTTCTTGAGGAAATGTTAGAAGATATACTTAGGAGGGCTATAGAACTCATAGGGGAGGATCTCGAAAGTGCTCTCAAGAAGGGGGAGTCTACTAAAGAACTTGAAGATGCTAAAAGAGCTGTTGAGAGGATATTAGAGAGTAGGAAAATTCTCCAGCGTTTGATAGATAATATTAGAAAGGATGTTAGGCAAATACCAGAGAAACTCACAATAGGAGCACTTCTCAGTAGTGTGGTTAAGGTCATAAATACTATTAGCTACGAGGACATAAAGATGCATCGAAAGATAGTATCGGAAGTTCAAAGTATTGTTAGAAGCCTCAAGATAGATGATCTGCCGTACAGCGAATATGCCCTCGTATGCGTTTATGAGAGTATAAAAAGGATTAGGATCGTTGAGGCAATCGCAAAGAGACATCTCGAGGAGTACCCAGACAAAAAGATAATCCTTCTAGGCTCAGCCGCAAAATTGGAGGCCACACCAATAAGTGACGTGGAACTATATATCCTACATGATGCCGATGAAGAGACACTAGAAAAACAGAAGCTGTTTTTTATGGAGAGAATAGCAGAAAAGCTGGGCGTGACGCCAGATATCCAGCATATACAACCAGAAA
Source organism: Candidatus Njordarchaeota archaeon (assembly GCA_029856685.1). GTDB lineage: Archaea > Asgardarchaeota > Njordarchaeia > Njordarchaeales > Panguiarchaeaceae > Panguiarchaeum. Next base: position 3,214 of record JAHKKZ010000070.1, on the reverse strand, counting down.
AACTTGCAGAGTCTCTTAAGGAAAAAGAAAAAAGGCCCGAGGAGAGGGAAAAGAAAATAACATGGCTTCTAACGCCAGTAAAAGATGGGATCCTCATAGATAAGGAAGGAGCACATTTTGGGGAAAAAGTAAATGACGAAAAGTCGTTAGAGGTCATAGAGAAATTTATAATAAGTCTAGCAGAGGCAATGGAAACTCTTGAGAAAGAACATAGATATCATGTACCAAGAGAAATCTTGAGGAAGCTAAGAGAATCTGATGAACTAGAGAAATCTGATCGATATAGGATAATATTTGGGCTCATTTGGGGGAAAGTCAGAGAGTGGGCAGTGGCAAGACTCAGAAGAACGCTTAAGGAAACCCTGAAAGAGAAAAACACAGCTAAGACACATCACAGAATACTCTCATTCTTCGCATCAATAAAGCGACTGGGTATGAAGATAGAGACAATGAGGTCATGGAAAAACAGGCCTTACTGGAGAATCCTGTATTCAGAAAAGAATCCAGAAGGCCAAAGATATATTGCAAAAGTATTAAAGTGGAGAGTCAAAGGCAGAATCCCACGGTATGATAGAGAATTCTTGCAGAGTATAATTGACAAGCTCAGAGAACCTAGAGATCCAGTAGTAGTGTTAGAAAAGATACTATATGGTTAAAGTAGCGGTATTCCTAGATAGCTCCGTATCGTAAATACCGTGTAATGGATAAAATTGGTAAATTCTGGAGCCTCCTTTTCTAGTCTTTCAAGAAACTCATCGCTACCATCGAGAGTCCACAGATAAATCTCCCTTAGATAAGTATATATGCGCGCATCAATCTTCCTAAGGATAAGAGCAGGTAGTATTTTCAACAATATTTTTCCGAGCTTCCTCAATTTCTCAAAGACGATAGCATCATCCTCCGAGTAAATACTGATAGCCTGATGAACATCCTTAACAATACTCATTATTTCTTCTCCATCTATTTCCCCGGGGTTCGGTAGAGCGCGTAAGCACTCACTCCAAAAAGTGAGGACCATCATCATATCTTTCCTGTTGAATGTCATTTCAAGATTCATTTCAGATAGTTTCTTTTTAAGTTCGAATAGATAATCAGTAAATAATTTGAAGATATCTATTCGCTTCAGAGAATATGCTTTTGCTGGAATCAAAATGTATATCTCAATGAGGTCTCTGAAGGTTAAGGCATCATTATGTTTGTAGAGCCTTACAAAGTATTCGTCGAAAATATCGATTGTCTTCTCAGGATCCTTCAAAAATTTCTCTGGATCTTTCTCAGGGTCAAACTGATCGATGAAATCTAATATGTCCTCATCTTCTATCTTACCAATTTCCTCGTAGAACCATTCCATAAGCTTAATATCGCTTGTATCTATGTCAAAAACACTCATCTATGCCACCAGTTCTACTGTTTTCTTTTTTCCTTTATCTATTATTTGTATTATTCTTTGGTTTTTTAGTTCTTCTAATACTTGTTCAGCCAGTTATTTGTTTAGGTGGATTCATAGTATTTCCTCAAGGTCTCGATAGGGAAAATCGCTGACAATACGGATCGAGATAAGAAGAGCTTCGAGGAGATAAACGGTGTGCTTGGGAGCTGAGGAGGAATATGGAGGGGATAACGAGGGCACTACACGACACCAGAAGCGAATACGAGGAACTAAGAAGAAACGTTGATGAGATACCAAACCAAGTCCAGGGCATCGTACAGCAGCTCGTCACGCAGACGCTGATGAACGCAATAGACGCGATAGGGCGAGAAGTCAAGAGGAGCATAGAGGAGATGAAGCAACGCAACACAATAACAACACTAATCCTAACAAGACTAGCAACAAGAAGAGAGGTTCCACTAGAAGAAATACTACAAATCCATCCAAACGAAGAGTTAGTGAAACAAGTATTAGAAGAACTCAAAAACCAAGAAACAATGAGAATAATAGATAAAGGAAAAAGGAAGATAGTGGGGCTGGTAATGTGAAATGGCTGAGATAAGGAGAAAATTCAAGAGCTTGGAGGAGGTAAAGAAGTACATCTATGGGATGAAAGAGGAGTGCTATTGGTCATTGTCGGCACTAGCAAACATATTGGAGAAGGATATGGTCTATGTCTTGTTCTCGGAGGCGGTGGATATTTATGAGAAATATGGATACCCCGAGGTGTTCGAGTATGCTGCAGATGTAATAGAATGGGCATCGAGAAAAGTAATGAGGGAAGAACCATACATACTAACACACAGCGGCCTAGGCTTAGCATATATACTGAGGAGGCTGGCGGAGAAGCTTAGACAAAAGCCAAATAACCTCGACCTAGAGGAGGTAAATAGGAAATCTGAGGAGCTCCTAGACCTCTCAGACAAGGTGGGTAGGTTTGACAAGTCACTTAGAAAATATTTCATTGAGGATCCAGAGACCGGATATATGTTGCTCCGCAGAACACGGGAGGTCTTGAGGTTTCTCGCCGATGCTGTGGCACACAGCTTCGCGTTGCTTCTTAAGACTAATGATTCGGAGGCTCTATCGGCTATGTACGAGATGATTAATAGGGAGTATAGGATTGGTGCTAGTTTTAAGCATTGGCTTGGGCACATCTTAAACGGTGATATTCAGGTTAGGTTGAGGTATATCCATAAGAGACTACATGACATGATTCACCAAATCTTGATACTGAATAATGGGATGGATGAGTTCTTCTTTCTTCTTAAGAAAAAAGGTTTTCTTCGTAGAACCTCCGCATAGCCAAACGGTCATAAGAAACGCTCTCTGTGAGTTTTGCACGAAACATTATCACTCCTACAAGTGTTTCTTTAATTGATACTTTCAAAAGATCTGCGCCCTCTACATACTGTCTGTCGAAAAGCAACCAATAAGGTTTTGTATCAAATTTCCCTATCATATCTAGTGAGCATCTCTCTTCCTTATCAGCGTCGCGAAACTAGTTTCGTTAGCAATTTTTGGTGGCTTCTAATACTCGTCGATCAACGCTAGAGAAATCAGAAGCGATAGCGTCGAAAGGAAGGAGAAACAGAAACAAAACAGCTAAGAGCTCACCGACCAGTATTCAGAACAACGGGGAGAAGTAGGAAGGATAATAGAGACAATAATGAGGCCACTGGAGGAAGAAAGAGAAGAAACCGAGGAGGAAGAGCCACCAGCCTAAACCCCGAAACAAAAACAGAGAACACGTTTGTTTTTGGGTTATAGTTATGTTTTGTATGT
>JAHKKZ010000007.1 GCA_029856685.1 Candidatus Njordarchaeota archaeon | reverse complement strand
TCCAACGAACTATCGAAGACTTTTGGTCTGAAAGTCGCTAAGATGGGGATATCCCTAATCAAAATCTTCTTACCATTTGGTAGAAAAATCTCAATGATCTCAGCGGATGTGAGTGCTACGGATAGGGGCTCGAGGCTAAGCTCGCCTGGTAATATCTCGATGATTATTTTGGATTCGTTCCGAATATTGACATTAGCCCCTAAATTTTTGGACATAAACAAGACCTCCTTGACTATAGATCCACCAGTAGCTCTAGGTAAGTATGCTATGATCCTTGTTGCCTTACGAATAATTCTTCTGAATATGAAGAAATTAACTGTTCTGGCTAGTAGTTCTGGGTTTACCTCCGCTTTTTTCATAAGTCTTTTCTCTCCATTGAACCACATCAAAAATTGCTTCTTATTGAGGTTGTACTTGGCACAGAACTCATCTATCATATCATCTAACTCATCTAGGCGTATGAACGTGCCAGAATACTTCTTCCAAGCAGCTATAAGTTCTGGGGGTAAACTGTATGTCTTCTCTTCATAGAAAATCTCAAGCGCTCTTAATACCATGGGAATAAATCCTCTTGGCACTACCTCTTGCAACTTTTCTGAGATCTCCGCAAAGCTCGATGAATTGTCAGCAAGCCTAATAATTACCTCCGCGAGTATATTATCTATAAACCTCATATTAGATCCTCTAACGCTCCCACAAGAATTCCTCGGATCTTATCCAGCATTTGCTGATCGATTTGATAGCGTGTAACACCATGAGAATTCTTGTCTCTCTTAATAAGACCTATGCTTGTAGCGTTTTTTATCCAAGCCCTCGTAACTTTTGCTGATCTTACTTTCATCTGAAGTTCTCTGAAGTAGAATTCTCCCAGCTCTAAGGCATACAGAAATGCTCCACCAAACCCACTAAGAACATTGAGAATTCTCTCCAGCAATTGGTATGATTCGCTCCACCCCCTCCACTCGATGGTGTCAAAGGATTCCTCAGTTTTCTCAAGTTTAGCTATATTCAATGCCCTCCTCAAATACTTATCGTCAATATCCTCATGGACATATTTCTTAATTCTCTTAGCAAGCTTATTGGGTATAAGTCTCCATAAGAACGACAAGGCTTACGACCTCGAAAGCTCATCTAACCAATAATCAAAAGCCCTATTTATCTTTTCGATAAGACTCTGTATGCCCCCTCTTCTAATCCTTATAATATCGCCAGATATGTCAATCACACCGAGCCTTTCCGCACTTTCAAGCCACAACCGCGTTTTTGGCGTTCTAGGAATTCTGCTTGGGTCACAGAGAATATTTGGCAGGTTCTTACCAAAAGATGTAAGAAATATTGCTAGGTCCCTAAGCTCATCCTGGCTAAGCATCCGCTATTCCCTCATCGGTAATCCTAATCTTACATTCCCCAGGGGGAAGCCACGAAGAATCCAAAATCGTGACTTTTCTATATGGATCAGTAGCTCGTGTGAGAAGTAAGCGTGTATCAACGGTGTGCGCTAATACATGTCCCCCTATAGGTTTATATCCACGACCATACAACACTCCCGGAGTAGCCACAACCTGGTTTGTCACAATAACGACAACTCTATAGTTTATGGCTATCCTCCTAAGCTTCTCCACCATATCCAATATGAGTCTTTGCCTAGTATAAAGCTCTCCTTGCCCAGAAAAATCGGCTCTAGGAAGCTTTGTGAGGCTATCAACAACCACCAACTTAACATTGTTCTCCCTCACAACACCAACAAGACTCTCAATAATCCTCTTCTGATCCCAAGCATTCTCTGGTCTGCTAATAATAACTTTCTTCATAATTTCCTTCTCGTTAAGCCCGAATCTTCCGAGAATCTTCCTAAATCTCTGAATAGAGAATGTTCTCTCGGAATCAATTATCACAGCTGATATATCTCCATCGTTAAGACCCCAATGAACATCTTTTCTTTCCGAGCTTCTAGTCTCCTCGCCACCGTATAAAATCTCTTGAATCTCCTTTTGGCTCATCATTGGAAGGAAGACTGTTGCCAATGCGGTAAAACACGCTTGGCTCTTACCCGAGGCATAGGGTCCTGCAAGTTCTGTTACCTCCCCAACACACCATCCTCCATGTAGAAGCCTATTAAGGCTATGTGCTCCTGTCGACATAAATATCTTCTTCTCCTCAACTTTCTCCAATTCTTCGAGCGTTAAAAACTTCTTCCTATATCGATCCAGAAACTCTATTGCCTTATCCAGAACTTTCTCGCATGTCTCCTTAGAGAGACCAGTAATCTCAGCAAGTCTCGTTGGACTATAAAGAAGTAAATCCTTAATGTAGTATATCCCAGCGGATTCCAAAGCATTTAACGTATGCTTAGAAAGCCTAAGCTCATGGATTGTTGGTTCCTTAGCCATGAAAATCACAGCAATGAACCCAGAAAATCTTCCAATAATTTATTTTTAACAAATACAACCTAGAATGAGGATAGGAAATAAAACGAGTATAAACTGTGAACAAGAGAGCTATGGAAAAATAGAAAAGGACAAGCTACTAAGTTTTTTAAATATGTGTGGAGACCTCAGCATAACCATCGATTATGAAGGGCAGTACTTATGGTTAGTTTGAGAGGGATAAAGATTATCTGTCGGTGCTAGTCTCTTGATGCGCTTTACTACTCCTCTGCTAAGAGAATAAGTAGATATTATTGAGAATCTATAGAAAGTTTTCTAAAGTTTTCCGCTATATTCACTATTGGTGAATTGGTTTGGGACTTTGGCTAGGATCTATATCCTCATTTATGATATCTATTTCGCTCAACATAGGTTTCCTTATATTAGCATGGATAGTATATCTGATCATACAGTACAGCTGGAGCGGCATGTCTAAATTCATAGGGTTGCTTCTTTTCCCCGGAGTCCTCATCCATATTGCTTCACACTATTTACTATCCCGACTCTTAGGAATAAAACCATATACAGCTCTTAGGATCAGCCCCATTGGAGAGAGCTTCGGAGCTGGATTGTTTACATCGGCAGACACATATAAGCTTAGTACTTGGAGACTAGGCTTGGTGGCTATTTCGCCACTCATAGTATCGCTACCAATTCTTATACTCCTAAAAGGACTTCTCATACTATCCCTTGAATATGGTCATAGTGAAGGAGCATTGCTTCTTGCTTGGATGATCATATCCATTGCTGTCTGCGGTTTTCCCTCAATCAGCGATCTTGGTTTTCTAACAAGTAACATAATCATAAAGCATCCTGACACAATAATTGCCTTGATATTAGTGCCTGCAGTATACATACTAGGATCTCTTGCCTACAACAGTGACATAGCAATACTCGGCACACTAACATATCTGATACTCATACTGATTGCAGCTCTCCTAGGAGAATCCAAAAAAGAAGAAATCGTAGTCGAATAGTCATCCAATCACCCAACACGACCACCGATGAGATATAGATAATACCTAAATACAGAACAGCCCCCCTCTTAAATCTGAGCAATAAGCTTATCTCTTCCCCCTGGATAGGAGTTCTGTTGAATAAAACTAACTACAAATCTTAGTAGTCAGCAAAAAACTTCTTGAGTTTGTCTCCTAAAGCATATTTGAGTAGAAGAACTTATAACCACGAAATTGTGTTCTTTCTACATTAGAAAACAAAACTAGGTGGGTTATATGAGGAAGGAAGCAGTCATAGTAGCCCTGCTAATATTGATGAGCCCTATCGTCTTAGTTAATAGCATGTATAGTATAGAAAGCACACACAACATATCCACAAAAGTCACAACGACAACAGACATAAATGTATATGCGGAGGCAGCTAACTTCTATATAGGTAAGGCTGGACATGTTGCTATGGTACTATTGGCTGCAGGAGGCCGCATCGAAGTACCAGTAGATCCAAGCTGGCCCGAGTTCGACGGATTAGTAGCGATGAGAATAGCTGGTGGTATTGGACATAGGTGGTGGCTCTACTATCACCATGATATCTGCCCAGAGATACCACCAACGATAACATTAATACTGCATTATAACAAATCCGAGTCGGAGGCAACACCACTCGCAAAGAGTCTAGCCGATAAAGTTGGAGATTCGCTAAACATAACATTCTATCCACTCTGGTCATTTGGCGACGAGCATAGATCGGCCTTTCTATTCACGGCCCAATTAAACCTAAGCGGCACAATAGAATTCATGAACAATGAGATTATATCAAAATTCCCCACAGAAGGTCTAACAAGCTTCGCATATTCATCAATAGTACAGGCAAATATGAATGAGGAAGTATACACCAGAGCAGCACTAACACTATTTAGAGATTATTATGACGTCGACGAAGATAACAACACCGAAGAATTCGTCCCAATACTCATCCTTGCAACTATGGTTCCAGACGCAATAACAGAGGAAGGCGAATGGTTCAAATTCTCAGTAAAAGAAGCCCTAGATCTGGGGACAACGGCGGTAATAGAGCCAAACCCCACAGCAAACTATAGCATCCTCACAGTCCACTCATACCTACCATTAGAAGTTGATGAGAACAGATCAACAATACCAGACAACCCACTATACGAATTCTCAGGAAGATTCATATACCTGCTCAAAGCGGAGAACTTCAGCAGAACGTTTGATGATATAGTCATATACATGCAGGCATTCAACTTCACAGCAGAACTGGAGACGATGCCAATAATGACAAGCATGTTCTTCATATTGGATATAACTGGAACAACATATCAGCACTTTCTGGAGACGTGGCCCGCCCTAAATGTGACATTTACAGTAGCAATAGCGAACCTAGGTGAGGGAGATGCCTTAAATATTAGAGTAGCTTTACCACTAGTAGGTGACTTTAGAAGGGTCTTAAATGCAATGGCATTTCATTTCGGCGAGAACATCAGCGAATTTATATCTGGTGCTAACTGGACAATAGAGTATAACACGAAGATCGGCGATGCGTATATGGACGCATTCGTAACAACTGTTGATAGAATAGGACCAAACGAAACAGTCCTATTGAATTTCAGTGTCCTATTGATACCCGGAATAATTGGAGAGAGATTTGGCACGTTAGCTGTTGCGTTATCGTTCTGGATGGGCCCAATAGTAACATATGAGGATATTGAAGGAAAAGACTACTTTGTGATTGCTAATGGATTTGTTGTGTCTCCAGGAGCAGCTCTAGGAACAATAGCTGGCTTGATTCCGACGGGAGTAGAGCCAATCGACGAAAAAGATCTTCTCTACAGGTTCAACTTCAACTTAACACTCGCTGTCTTTGCTGGAGAGAACCCAGAAATCGAAATCGATAGGTTCTTCGATATCAAGGCAAAACTATTCTTGTCCAAACCAGCTAGTATTGTCTCAAGACTTGAGCTAAATGAAGTCGCAGAAGCTACTCTAGATGAGCTGAACATTATTAGAGGAGAAGATAACGAGACCGTACACACATTTAGTCTAAGCTTCGACAGAAGGCTTAGAGCTGGCGTCTGGGCAGTATTTGGATATGTCGAATTCACCGTAGAAACTCCCGAAGGAAATCTGACGCTTGGCTTCACCACGAATAGCTATATGATTTATGTTCCACCAATGCCCTGGATTATTCAGAGATGGCTCCTAAGGAGGGAATTCCCATATCCGCACGTTGAGCTCAACATTGAGAAATTGGCAACATACGACAATACAACTGGTGAGCTCACGATATCAATCAACATTACAAATGAGGGCGACACGGATACGAAGATAAGATTCTATGAGTTCCTATTAACAGACTACATAAATACGAGTGTTGGCAATAATGGTGTCATCTCAGTGGAGATAAATGGAAGGGCTGTTGATGTATATGTCGAGGTGAAGGAGGATCTCGGAGTTCTCGTAATAGTCTCACCATGGATACCCATCAAAGCTGAAGAAACAATCAGGGTTAAGATCACAGTTAAGGTTGTAGCAAACTATAGTGGTGAGATGGTTATAAGACCAACGCTTATCGAATACAACTTCGGCAGATTCGAACCAGATCAAATCTCAGATGAAGAGTCACACATGGAGGACATAGACTCTAGGGAGGAGATGGAGCACGAAGGAAACAAAACTAATCATGAAGGAGGAGCACGCCTACTAGTAATATCAAACAAGGTACTCAGAACAATGCAAGAAGGAGGCAACGCACTATCAACATTCACAAATCTAGTCATACTAACAATAACACCTACTGGTGGAGGAGAAGAAGGCGGTGGAGGAATTCGCTGGGGCATGCTAATACTACTAACCCTTATTGCAGGAGTCATCGTCGTAGTCTATGTGAAGATGTCCAGAAGGAACAAATATTAGGCATAGTCTCTATTTAATTTCTTCTTTTTTATTTTCTCTTTTTCTGAGGTAAGTAATAGCTATTTGTCTCTGTTCAGTAACATTTTATACCGTTACTAAATAGTAGTTGTGGAGGTTTTCCAATAAATGTCCGAGGAGGAGATTGATGTCTTCAAAGTTCTAAGTAATCCCATCCGCCGAAAAATACTTATGTTTATTGCTGAGAAAGGAGCAGCAAGCTACAAGGATTTGATCAAGATCGTCCCCAAAGCTGGAGCACTATATCACCATCTAAGACTTCTCGGGGATCTCATTGAGCAAGACGATAGACGGATGTATAGATTAACGCCCAAAGGCGAGAAAGTATATGAGTTTCTTATATCAGACTTCTTCATACCAGAGGACAAAACGGCTATACAAAAACTCTTGACACCGAGAACATACTTAGAATATATCGAGGGCCCCATAGCATATTTATTTATAGCGATACTTACCATAACAAGCTTTTTTTGGATACTATACTCCGATACAGTACTGCTTTTTATAGTTCCCATACCAATGAAAATATCTGCTTTGTTTGCACCGCCGATAATTTTAACGAATTTTATATGCTGTAGTGCTGTTGAGAAGATACTAATAAGAGCTCTGTTTAGGCGCCGGGTAGGGATATTTGAACTATTAGTTAAGTCCGCACCAGCGTACATAATTATCAATCTATATCCGATAATTCTTTGCTCCGCTAATCAACTACTGATATTCATATTTCATATAACTGCACAGATCGTAGGGCTTCTCCTCTGCATATCAGCCGTAAGTATAGTGGCACGTCTTCCTCTCAAAAGTTCACTAACAATAGTAATAGTACTTCATTATTCTGCTTTGCTAATACTGCTAGCTACCGTATTGGGCATCAATATCTAATTAATCCAACAATTGTCTAGTGCTAAGGTAATATCTTTTAACACAAATATTACTAGCAACATCATATTTCATCTGCATACTAACAACATATGGTAGCTTAAGGTTCCCTATAACTTTGGTGGTTAGAGGAAGCCTAGCCGTTTTGATGTTGTGTTGTTGAGCTAATATTTTGATTTAGATATTTCTACATTTCTTAGGTGTTGTGTGGTGATGAGGCTTATAGAGATTCTAACTGGTGATAGTGTTTCAGTAGCATACGAGTCGTTTATTAAGGAGTCTGATGTTAGTGTCCTAATATCGAGTCTTCTAAGCGCTGTGCACGCTATTGCAGAGGCCCTTGGGGAGGAAGAAGTTAATAATAGTGATTTCAGAAGAAATAAGCTCGTAATGACGAAGACTAAGAAAAACTACATTGTATTTGCTATTAGCTATACAGCTGAGGAGTATATAGATGCTTTTCTCAAAGTTATAGCGCGTGAGATCGATGATGATCGCTCCATTCCCTCCCCTAGCGGGTTCGTCGATAGCTACCTAGAGAGCAAGATGAGAAAAATTCTCCGACAATACGTATCGGACGAAAGTAAGGTGGATTATGGAGAAATAATCGAGGGGGTAGGGAAATCTCTATCAGAGAGATTCCCAGATAGTGCTAAAAATAGAATATTTGAGATAGCTAGATCCTTTGATTCTTCATCTAAAGTTGCCGAAGAGGGATGGGCGAAGTATTTTGAGAGAAGCTCAGGAACTCCTGAAGAGGCTCCGAAACACGCATTTAATAGTTATTATCTGCATGTATGTGCTATAGCTCTAAAACTAGAAGATAGAGATGCAGAACTTTTTGGAGTTAGTATGGGAATCCTGGCAAGCACGATATATGGCTTAATAGCACCGCCAATGAGCCTCTTAGAGAAAATAGTTGTTGGGCTTCCAGAGGGTATATTCTCAAAACTTATTAGAACGGAGATAGGACCTATGCTGGAAGAGGTAGCGCCTAATGAATACCTAGAAGTTTTCCGAGAAGCTATTAAATATTTTAGCTTCGATGATGATAAAGCTCTTCTGCGAGCATTCTTATTCTTAGGAAACACACTTATGCGTGAGCCAGAGTTCAGTATGAAACTAGGAGAATTTTTCAGCAAGTATTCTGATATTATAAGTAATCTCATAGAAAACATATTTGAAAGAACAAAGATAATTGATTGGGTATACCTCTACACGAAGCTGGGCGGAATAGAGGACTATCTGAGGAAATACGAATCAGAGCTCGAAAGCAGCCTATCTGAACTCCGAAGAGTAACAAAACCAAGGTTTCTTAAGAGGCTTATTGGTTTGGTGCCAAAGGGAAAGTATGATTATGAACTAGCTATCATGAGTGAGGATATCCTAGAAATACTTCTTAGGGTCTTTGATAAGCACAATTTAGAGGGATATAGAGAGGTGGCAAAAGAGATACTAGATATATCAGTAAACGCATTAAGGAAGTATAGGCTAGAGGGAAAAGCAGGACAGCTAATAGATAGATTCGGCGAAGCCTCAGAGGAAGTTTTGTGGTACACTAAATATAGCTCTCAAATCTGTAGAGGTCTCGGATTATTATAGGCGTGGAGAGAAGATGATTGTTCTCTATTTCAAGGAGCATCTACTCCACGACTATCCGCAACATCCAGAAAATGCGTCGAGGATAGAGAGTATAAAGGATAGACTTAGGGAGGTCTCCAATTTCATTGAAGTCGAACCAGAATTCGATGAGAATATAATAAGCCGTGTCCACTCACCAGAATATGTTGAGGAGATAAAGAAGCTCAGCGAAAAAACAGAAACCGTAATTTTCTTAGACCCAGACACATATCTTGTCCATGGCACATACCGCGCGGCCGTTCTGAGCGCTAATCTGCTTATCAAAGCATATGAGCTTAGAAACAAACATGTCTTTGCACTTACAAGGCCCCCAGGTCATCATGCCGATAAACATAAGCCGGGAGGGTTCTGTATCTTTAACAATGTCGCAATTCTTACTAGGCTTGCAGTTGATGATGGTTTGGATGTCCTTGTATTGGATTTAGATTATCATCATGGAAATGGAACTCAAAATCTTCTTCCCGAAGAAGCAGTTTTTGTTTCGATACATCGATACGGTGTATATCCTGGGACCGGACATTATGTTGAGAGGGATGAGGGCCGCATATATAATATTCCACTACCCTTCGGATGGATCAACGACTTAGAGTACTTCTATATCTTCGAGAAACTAGTGATTCCCATAGTAGAGAATAGAAATCCAGATATCATAATAATATCGATGGGGTTTGATGGTCATCAGAAAGACCTGCTAGGAGACTGGGCACTGGTAAGAGTCTGGAGAAACATCTTCAAGCATATCAGGGAATACAGAATAGTAATGGCGCTGGAGGGAGGATATAACCCAAGCGGGATCCTAGGGGGCATAAGGGATATTAAGGATGGGCTTGAAGGGAAAGAAGTGATGTTGGAGGGACCCATAAGAAAAGAACTCGCCAAATATATAGATGATCTCGCCGTATATTTCAATCTAAAATAATTGTAGCGATGTAGCTTCTAATAAAGAGCTTTTTGAGCGAAATTAAGTTAAAAAATCAAGTAACTTAAGGATTTCTAGTACTCTCAATTTGATGTTTTCCTAGGATTGGTGGTAATCAGCGATGCATGGATTTAGAAAGCTTATCAGGCTAGATGAAGCTATCAATAGGTTTGTTGGGATTCTAGAACCCATCAAAGAAACCGAGAAAATACACATTAGGGAATCCCTAGATAGGGTTTTAGCGAGAGATGTGGTAGCAGAGGCGGATATTCCTCCGTTCGATAGAGCTGCTATGGATGGTTATGCCACTAGGGCTGAGGATATCTATGATGCGGATCCCGAAAATCCTAAGGTTCTTAGGGTTATTGGTATTTCGGAAATAGGAAAACCATTCGAAGGAAAAGTATCTGTGGGGGAAGCAGTGTACGTGCATACTGGATCGAAAATACCTATAGGTGCGGACGTTGTTGTTCCTATTGAGTATGTAGATGTTGTCGATGACGAAATATTTGTTAGAAAATCGTTTGCTCCGGGTGATAACATATCTAGAAGAGGCGAAGATATCAGTAAAGGAACCAAGGTTCTTCGGGCAGGAAGACTAATTGCCCCCGAAGATATCGCAATTATGAAAGCTCTAGGCATGAGATATGTCGAAGTTCTCCGGAGACCCAGAATAGCTGTTATGGCGTGTGGAAGCGAGCTTGTAGATGACCCCGAGGAGCTAGGACCAGGAAAAATATTAGAGTATAGCAGAGAGATAGTAATTGGGTATTCTAAGAAACTTGGAGCTGAGGTGATAGACTTCGGAATATCTCCAGATTCTGAGCAGGAGATTCTTAAAAAAATACAGTTAGCCCAAACACAGATAGATATGCTGATAACTGTGGGTGGGACAAGCGTAGGAAAACATGATCTAATACCACACATAATCAGAAAATACGGAGAACTAATCTTTCATGGAGTTGCTATTGAGCCGGGAAAGCCAATATGCGCAGGTAAGATAGGTAGGCTACCAATATTAGGTCTACCTGGTCTGCCAGTCGCGACATTCATCGCGGTGAGAACAATACTGCTAAGAGCTATTGAGAGGATCAGTAGTATTAGGGGAAGATTTAGACATAGTACAATAAGAGCTGTTCTGGGTAGGCGAATCTGGTCAAAGCCAGGTATAAGAACATATGTCAGGGTGAAACTCATAAGAAAAAACAGTATGATAGTTGCGGAACCGATAATGATCGCAGGTTCGGGGGTACTATCATCAGTGGTGATGAGTGATGGAATCGTAGAAGTTCCAGAAGGCTCTGAAGGTATCGAGGAAGGGAAAGAAGTTGAAGTTATACTTATACGGGATGTCTCCACAGTTTAGGTTATTGGAATCATACCTTCGCGGGTTCATCATTGCTCAGAAGGGGTAGCTTTAATCATTATTAAAAAACTCTAATGCTGCCTCATAACCTGTTTATTTCTATCTTTTTTGGTTTTTTATTGGGATATTCCCAATATCATGGAGATGTGTGAGAATGTCTATGAAAACAATTAAAGCTCTCCTCCTAGTACTTATACTTATGGTGCCTCTAATAAACCGACTCGATTGGGGCTTTGGTGATAAGAGGAAATCTTCTTTGGTGAGGGTCCTAATATTTCTAAAGGAGAGAAAGAGCATTCCACACATAATCCAAGAAGCTATGATGAGTATCTGGGGTTCCAAAACAGAAAGAGAGCTTGATATTGCTAGGAAAGCATTATACTCGAAGATTTTCAGTGCTTATGAGAGCGCATTCAACGATTTACTTGCGGAACTGAGATCACTTGGAGGGACTATAATTTATAGGATCGCATCGATAGGGGCTGTTAGTGCTTGTGTTCCCGCAGATAAGCTTGATAAGCTAAGAAGAAGTGATATAGTAAGATACATAATCCCTGTATTCAAAGTAAGGGTCTCAATGGATGTCGCTGCGAAGGCTGTTTATGCTCCAGACTTCTGGTCTCTGGGCTGGAACGGATCTGAGTATGATGATCTTATTAAGGGCATAGAAGTTGCCATTGTTGATACTGGTATCTCGGAGACATCCTACATCTCGGGGAAAATAATTGATGCTAAGTCTTTCACAACTGGGGAGCCCACAACATCCGATTTTAATGGTCATGGAACGAAAGTTGCTCATATTGTTGCGAGTAGAGATCAGAAATATAGGGGTATAGCGTATGGTGTTAACTTAATAAATGCCAAAGCTTTGAACCGCAATGGAGAGGGAATACTGGATGATGTTATGGCTGCTATTGAGTGGGCTCTGATCCAAGCAGGAGACACAGCAGAAATAATAAACCTGAGTATTGGTGCCCCCAAAAATGCCGCTGCTGGACTGATACCTGATGGTTCATCAATAATAACAAGACTTATTGATCAATTGGCGTATCTATACGATGCTGTGGCTGTGATTGCTGTTGGGAATGTCGAAGGCGGATATGGCGGGGTCAACATACCTGCAGATGCGTTCAATGGGATAGCTACTGGAGCTATGGATGATAAAAATACTGTTGATAGGTCAGATGATAGCCTATGGTCTGGAAGCTGTGTTGGGCCGACAGAGGATGGTAGGATTAAACCAGACGTGGTTGCTCCGGGAGTTGGAATAACGACGTATACTGTTGGAGGTGCACTGACGACGGGGTCTGGGACTAGTTTTGCTACACCGATTGTTTCTGGCGCGGCAGCACTGATATATAGTTATCTTTCAAATGAAAAGCCAGAGATTGGGAGTTTAGCGTTGGCAACAAAGGCTGTGATAATATTATCTGCCGATTTCTGGGGCGATAATCCTCCAAATAATCGCTATGGGTTTGGATATCTGAACCTTAGGAACGCTCTCCAAGTAATAGACAATGTTGTTGTTTTAAATGTGAGTTCTGGAAACAGGATTATTTATGAGTTTGACATGCTAAGTGGGGAGAGTTTCTCATTGGGTATGGTTTGGTGGCGTGTTCCAAATAATCTGCTTTCCTTTTACAAAATAGGTGTTTTTAGGGTTTGTATAATTGATCCTAATGGACATGTAGTATATGATCATAAGGAATCGACAAATAATGTGATCAAAATAGGCTTTCAAGCCAATGTGTCTGGGACATATAGGCTTATCATAGAGAAGGTTTATAGGGCTGATGGACCAATGCTGGATAGTGTCGCCATAGTATCGACGAAGCCTCTTAGAAAGCCTAGGACTCTGAATCTAATTATGCCAACACTAGATAGGATTTCAGATGCACAATTTAGGAATGTTACGCTTAGAATTAAGAACAATGCTGAGGATGTTGCTGAAGATGTGGTTTTAAGGGTGAAGACTGAGAATATGGAGCTTAACAAAACAATATTTGAGATTGACAGAATTGGTGTGAATGAGGAGATAGAAATAGTTCTTAATGGATGTTTTGCCGATGAAGGCTTAGTTGTGGTGGATGCCAATGTGAGCTATATCATCGGAAATAAGACATATGTAGTAGAGAACGTAACTATGTTCTATGGTTATGATGATGATTCCAAGCCTCCCAAGATAATATCTGTTAATGCGGACACAACATTGCTAGGCGATAAGATAATATTTAAAGTTGAGGCTCATGACGAAGAGAGTGGAGTAGCTAGTGTTAAAGTGTACTGGCGGATAGATTATCCAATAGATGAGTATAGTCTTGACCTAGCCGACGGCGTCTTTAATCTCTCATACGATCAGAGAAAGCATATCTGGAAAGCGGAGATTAAAGTCAAATCTGAGTGGAATGGCAAAACAATGTACTATGTTGTTGAGGTGGAGGATGCGGATAACGATAGGGCTGGAGATTCCTTGGTAGCATATGAGTCTGGGAAAATAAACATTAGGATGAAAATAGAGATAATAGTAGTAATAGCATTACTCGTAGTGCTCTCCATAGCATATTTAGTATTCAGAGTAGTCCTACCGCGGATGAGGAGGAAGCCTAAGTAGAATCCTTTTCCTCTCCCATTAGTTTTTCTAGCATAGCTTTTATCTTGCTGAGCTCTTCGGAGAGTGTCTCTATTTTTCTTGATAGTGACTCCACATACTCAAATATCTGTTTTAGCAGAGTAAAGTTCTTAGCAATATCCTTAATCTCACTACTTATCTCTCTGAATGTCTCCTCTTGTGTCTTTTGGTGTCTGTCCATAACACCCATAATCTCTAAGATCCTCTCCTGTTTCTTACTGACAGTTTCTATTCTTGAGGCAAGATTCGAAATACGAGACGTGAGACTATCTATGAGTTCCTGAGTTCTTCTAAGGTTCTCCTCAGAGCTATGTTTGATGGTATTTCTAATGGATTCGAATTTTTGATTTACGTCTCCCGTGAGCTTCTCAACACCACTACTGATCTGTGAGATTGAGATGCTTATTTTATCTAGTTTATTGTCAGTTTCTCTCTGTTTTTCAAGGATTTTCGGAATAGAATTCATAATATTCCCAACTGTAGATTGTAGATCGTTATGCTCGCTTCCTAATTGTGTTATCATCTCTTTTAGTTTGCCTAAACTGGCCATGGCTTCTTTCTGATAGCCAAGAATGCCTTTTAGTGTTTTCTCGCTTACATCTCGAAAAGTTTTGAATGTAGAGAAGAATTCTTCTAGTCTTTCGGAGATCTCTTTGTTTTGAGTCTGGATACTCATAGTTAAGCTTCTGAGGTTCGCATAAGAATCAATAATATTCTTCGCTGACATATCGATTCTCGAAACAATGAGCTCAGATCTCTGCTTAACATCTGAACGCATCTCCCCTAGGAGTCCCTTAATAGAATCCTGATTATTGATGATTTCCGAGAGCCTCTGAAGAAGAGAATTCCCCTGAGTCCGAAGCTCATTGAGCCTCTCCAAAATAGCCCTAAGATCTCTCCTAGTAACCCTCCAATCCTCCAATTTGCTGTCAATAACCATCTCAACATAAGCCTGAAGTTTCTTAAACTTCTCATCAGCCTTAGCACCAGCCATGATAAGCACCAAAAACATCGAATAGAACCATGAAAGAACTAGGAAAAATATAGTATTATTATGATATCTGAGAATAGTCTCAGCACATTCCTAGTCTTCGAATCTAACAGCAAAAGCTTTTGACTATGTGACTAAGTCTAAGAAAAGCTCTAGACAACCTAAATTTAGCACAGAAACAGAAACTAAAGACTAAAGAGCTAATTGATACAGATGATGAATATCAGAGATTCTGCCATGTATTTAAGAAAACTCAAAAAAATTTTAATAGACTTTAAAGTATAATACTTTAAGGTATTATGATGATAAGAATGTTTTTTGTTGATAGAGAAACAGAACTGAGCTTTCTGGAGAGAAGATGGCAGTCTGGAAAAGCCGAGCTGATAATAATTTATGGTCGACGTGGGATTGGTAAAACTGAAATAATCAAGAAGTTTCTCGAGGATAAGGAGGGCTACTATTTCTATGTTACAGCTGAAGATATAAACACGCTTTTAGAGGGGTTTCTTTGGGTATTGGGTAAACCCTATAGTTTGATGAAAATCGATCGTCTAGAAGATTTCTACTTATTGCTGTCCGAAATAGCAAAAGATAAACGTATTGTTATTGTTTTTGATGAGTTTCAAAGATTAATAGATGCCTATAAGGGTGCTTTATCTGTTCTCCAGAAAATTTGGGATGAGAAGTTAAAACATACCAATATTTTTCTTATTCTAGTGGGCTCAGCAGTAAGTGTTTTTGAGCGAATAGGTAAGTCCTATGAAAGTCCTATTTATGGCAGAAGAACAGGAATGATGGAGATAAAAGAGCTCGATTATTGGGCTTCTCGTTTGTTCTTTAAAAATTATAGTGAGTATGACCGGATATTTGCGTATGCTATTCTAGGTGGAACACCGCTATATCTAAGCAAATTTGATGCTGATAAGCCAATAGAAGAAAATATTGAAGAAAAAATCCTTATGAAGGGTTCGGATCTGTACGAAGAGCCCGAAATACTTCTGCTTCAAGAGACGAGGGATCCATCGACATACATGTCCATACTAAAAACAATTGCTATGGGAAAAACAAGATTCTCAGAAATTGCCGATGCCAGTGGACTTGAACGGGAAAAACTTCCTAAATATTTGAATGTCCTTATGAACAGACTTAAACTAGTCGAGAGAATACAGCCTATTGAAGAGAAGGGCAGATCGATATATAGAATAACAAGCAACTTCATCTATTTTTGGTTCAAATATGTGTTACCCAATAAATCATTATTAGAGCTAGGCAAAACACAGATAGTTCTGGAACAAATCCTCGCGGAGCGAGACCTATACATATCCCATATCTTTGAGGACATAGTGAAACAGTTCCTAATGAGGCTAAATGGAAGCGTTCTGGACGGAATACCCATAGAATTTCATAGAATAGGAAAATGGTGGAAAGGTGAGAAAGAAATAGACCTCGTTGCAATAAATGAAAAGCAGAAAATAGTATACTTTGTAGAATGCAAATGGTCAAAAAACCCATTGAAAAAGAGAGAATTTTATGACTTGATAACAAAGGCAGAGGAATTTCGATGGAAAAAGAGGGAAAGACAGGAAGTATATATATTCTTTTCGAGAAGCGGATTTGAATTTGAACCAGAAGAAAACACGATACTAATAGATCTAAACAAAATGGCCATTATAGCGAAAAGTCAGTTCAAAATAAGAATATTAGAATGATTTCCATAGTGATTGTTTTTCTCGAGTAGGTTCAATTTTTGCTATCAATGTCTTCTCTTATAAGTGGTGCCAATGCATTTGGTTTTTTATTTATGATGGTTATTTTTCATGTTTGGTTTTTCGGGGGGTGGTTACTATGCGGATATACGTTGGGCCTGCTGGTGTCCCTATTTCTTGTCCTAAAAAGGATACGATTAGTGGTATTAAGTGTGTGTATAATCTTGGACTTAACTTGATGGAGGTGCAGTTTGTCCGTGGAGTAAAGATGAAAGAAGAAGTTGCGTTGCAGGTTGCTGAGCTTGCAAGCGAGCTTGGTGTTAGGCTTACTGTTCATGCTCCCTACTATGTGAATTTGGCTTCGAATAACCCTACGATTGTTGAGAGGTCTGTCAGGGAGTGGATTTATGAGTCTGCTAAGCTTGCCTCGATTATGGGTGCTAGGTGTGTTGTTTTTCATCCTGCTACCTACGGTGGTAAGTCCCCCGAGGAGACATATAGGATTGTTAAGAATAATCTTATCAGGGTTCTTGACCTAACAAGCGATTTTGAGGACGTATACATATGCCCAGAGACCACGGGGAAGAAGGGTCAGTTTGGAAGTTTTGATGAGCTTATAAGGCTTGTGGAGGAGATAGACAATCTTAGGCTGATCCCATGTATCGACTTCGCACATATACATGCTAGGGAAGGTGGTGCTCTTAGAACCGTTGATGATTTTAAGAATCTTCTCAGCCGCTACTATGAGTTTATTTCGAGAAGGCCTATCAAGATAATTCATATCCACTTCTCATGTATAGAGTATACGGATAAGGGTGAGAGAGCCCATCTAGCTTTGGAAGCCCATGAGCCTATGTTTGAAAATTTTGTTGAGGCCCTCAAAGAATTCAATTTTGATGAGGTTCAGATAGTTTCTGAAAGCCCAATACTTGAGCGCGACGCGTTGCTAATGAGAGACATATTGATTAGAGAAGGTCTTATGGAGCCTATCGTTGTTGAGAAACCTATCGAGATTATTAAGAAGGTTCGTAAAAAAGCGCCAGTAGCGAAGAAAGTTCCTAAGAAAGCAGCTAAGAAGAGGAAGCGAAAACGAAAGAAGACAAAGAGGAAAAAAGCTAAAAAGAAGAAGCAGTAAGCAACATATTATATACACTACAATATTTCTATTTGGTATCAGCTACTTCTATGGTGAGCAGAAATGTGTCCAAACTCAGCATCTTCTGATGAGCCTATACGCCTAGCCATCGTGGTTTCTGAGTTTAACTATTATATTACCAAGATGATGTTGGAAAAAGCCCTAGACCACGCAAAATTTTTAGGTGCTGAAGTAAAATATGTTGTTCCAGTACCAGGAGTTTTCGATATGCCCATTTTCATCAAGAAGCTTCTAGAGAAAGATGATGTTGACGCTGTCGTATGTATAGGTGCCGTTGTTACTGGCGAGACAAAGCACGACGAACTAATAGCTCATCAAACAGCAAGAAAAATAGTTGATCTCTCCTTAGAATATAATAAGCCAGTGGCTCTGGGAATATCGGGTCCTGGTATGACTAGAGAACAAGCGGTTAGGAGAATAGAGGAATATTCAAGAAGAGCTGTAGAAGCTGCTGTTAAGATGGTTAGGCGACTCAGAGGACTAAAGTGAGTTTGATGCTGAGAAAACCTCTGACTGTGAGAGATTTTCAAGATCTAATAAGAAAGGCTTATTATGAGAGGGATAGTAAGAGAGGTCTGTTTAAAACCTGGCTGTGGCTTCAGGAGGAGATAGGTGAGCTGGCTACGGCTATACGGAGAGGCGATAAGGAGAATATTGCGGAGGAGATAGCTGATGTCATAGCATGGGTTGTAAGCATAGCCAACCTACTAGATATAGATGTTGAGGACGCCTTAATAAAGAAATATGGTATCCCACCAACAAAACATTTTGAGGAGGAAGAATGATATATGTTGGTGATACCTAAGTTGTCTAAGGATAAATTTGCATGTAAGAGATGTCCAGACTGCTGTTTCTTTAAGAAGGAGGAAGAAATGCCTCTTATCTTTTACTGGGAGAAAGAAGAACTAGAGAAAATTGCGGAGGAGAGAGGACTCAAACTTAGCTTCAAAAATTTTCTTGTTGTCGAAACTCCACAGGAAGAGTTCGTATATATCTACAGGTGGATCATAAATGGTAAATGTCCGTTTCTAAATGGTGTAGACTGCATGATACATAACAGGAAACCTCTTTCGTGCAGAATGTTTCCACTAGTCGTTGAAATACCGAAGAACAGGGTGTATCTATCTCTCAGATGCAGATGGGTTAGAGAACATATAAGGGAACTAAGCCCTGCGGATCTCCCATACGTTTTTGAGGAGATAGAAATAGCAGCGAAGGTGATCGGCATGGTAAATGATTTTCTCAGAATAGCCAAGGAGAATAGTTGGAAAATACGAACTGAAACGACTTAGACAACGATAAAATGGAAATAAAATCACAGCTTTAACATTGATTTTAGATAAGACCTGGGAATACAGCTTTTAGTTTCCTAGCTAATAAAAAAGAATGTGAAGATTGTTATGGTGCTACTCTGTGGATATCTCCTCAGTGCTGGGGACTTCTATTTCTCTTTCTATCTCCTCATCTGGAACACTTTTTGCTCTTGCTATTGTCTCAAGTGGTCTAATACTAGTTAGTTTTCTTGTTTCGAAGAACCAAGCAGTAATATAGGCTATGAACATAAGTATTGTGCCTAGCATCAACCCAGCCAATAGTGCTCCTACGAGAATTAGGATTCTCAGTTCCGCCCCCGCAGAAATTATGAATTCTGCGTAGGATATTAGAAGTTCCTGCCAGAGTATTGTTGTGATCATAACTATTGTCAGGCTATTTAGATATGCAACCACCACCGCGAATTTTCTATATTGCGTTAATATTCCTATAGGTATTCCAGGAATCACGAATATTAATAGAAATACTAATGCTGCGAATAGCAAAGGATTTACGTCCATAAGATGTGGTTGAGGGATCCTATTAGCTATCCAAGCTATCAGCGCCATAATACCCGTAATCAACATAGAAGCTAAGTAGCTCACGAATAAGTGTTTTCTATCTCTTGCACCAAAGGCAGGATTCTGCCTAGAGTAGGGGACTAGAAACTGTGCCATAGCTGCTCTGAGCTTCTCGGTGATATCAGTTGGGATAATCTCACTTGTGAGGATCTTGTCGAAATCATCATAGTATTTCCTATAGAACTTGAGGAATATTCTATTAACCGCAGACGGATTATCTTTTATGTCCGCCACAAATATCACATAGTAGAGGTAGTCTTTATGTCTTAGTGTACTGAATATCATCTGGACATCCGAAAGTTTTAATTCCCTCAGTTTAGCGCCGAGGATCTCCTCGCCAAATGCAGTTATTATTGAATAAGCGAAGCCCGACATCAGATCCCTATACTTATATAGACGTTTTCTAAGAGCCTCTGGAGTCTCAGGATGTATGAAGTACCATTTTGGCGTTCCACCGCCAGCCGTAACATCAATAATGTTAATAAAGTATATCATATTTAGCTAACCCCTGAGAAGCTAAAATGATGGGTTTGCATAGAAACAAATAAAAACGCTATTTATAAGAAGTGGTGCTAATTTTGAATCAGAAACAGCCCCAAATCCAAATTGTGGATTTATTATCCAAGGAGTTAGGCAAAAACATATATTGCGAGATAGAGAATGGCAAGATAGTAGGTATGGATCTTAGTGATACTCCCATACAGAATCTAGAACCAATATCGGGATTTAGAAGCCTACGGTGGCTCTCACTGCGTAACTGTAAGCGCATAGAGAGCTTAGACCCATTGAAAAATCTTAGGAACCTCATGGAGCTTGATCTATCCTACACAAAAATAGCGGATCTCAGCCCCCTCAAACATCTTAAGAAGCTGAGGAAACTCTCATTGAGGGGCTGTGTGAATGTTGAGAAAATAGATCCGATCTCAAGTCTTAGGGAGCTTGAGGAGTTAATCCTAGATAAGACATACATAGAGAACATATCGCCTCTCAGTAGGCTAAGAAAGCTTCGAAAACTTAGTCTCTGGTTTGCAAGAATTATAGGTGATTTCCGAACATTATCCAAGCTAAGGAATCTGGAAATACTCAATTTGGGTGGAACGCAATTCTCAGAATGCGAACTGCTTGGTGGACTAAGAAAACTTAGCCGTCTAATCCTTAGCGCAACAAAGATATATGATTGTGGTGCTCTCTCACAACTAAAAAACCTAAGGGTACTTCACATAAATAACACTCAGGTCTCAGAAATAGGTTTTATCAAAGAGTTGCGATTTCTCAGAGAACTTAGTCTCAATGCAACGGCGATGCAGAATCCCAGACCTATAGAACATCTGAAGTATCTTGAGGTTCTTGACCTCGGAAACACAAACATATATGAGACAGAGTTTCTTAGTAAACTAAAATCACTAAGGGTGCTGAATCTCTCCAATACAGGAATTGATAGGCTTAGTGAGATAGGAAATCTTATGGGTCTCGAAATACTTGATGTAAGTAGCACTCTTGTCGAGGACATATCAGATCTAGCCGCATTAAAAGCTCTTAGGGTTCTCGACATATCAAGTTGCTTTATCTATGATATATCCGTAGTAGAAAAACTCCAGTCGCTCGAGAGGCTATATTTGGATGGAACACCTATCCATGACCTAACACCGGTAATACGGCTAGTAAAACGGTTTAGGAGACTTAAAGTCGTGGATATTAGTGGTTGTGATGTTCCTACTGAGCAGATAGCCAAGCTTAAGAGATTAGGCGTGAATGTTTTGATGAAAACCCTAGAGGAGATTATCGAAGAACATGACTCAGAGATTACTTAGATTCTTCAGAACATTTCTTATAATCTCAGACAGATCTCTAGAGGCGTATATGTAGAGGGGTTCTTGACCTATTATTCTATATTCCTCAACACCATATAAATCTAAAAGCTCCTTAGGCGCAATGACAGCTTCCGCAAGACCGTTGAGATATCTTAGTATAGCAGATTGATGAGAGCCAACAACTATGATTCTCTCTCCCTCGATATTTCTCATCGCAGTAACAATGTCTCCTCGTGATGCATCTCCTGCAAGGGCGATTTTACGGGTTAGTCTTATTGAGTTTTTCACTTCTTTTGTGAATATGGCAATATCAGCGACTCCTTCTTCGACAGCAAGCAAGGTTGCTTCATAGTCTCTCCGGATATATCTAACTAAGTATTTGTCTCCAATTATGGATATTATGGATCTGAGAATACTGGGTGAGTACTCCCCAACAATGAATATGCCAGCTAGTTGTGGTTGAGCATCAAAGAAGCTTAGATTTACCGCAATCCCAGAATCAATGAACTCTGTATCCTCTGGTATGATAAAGTACGCATCAGCTTTTGATAATGTAGATATAGACTCTGAGGATGCTGGGAGCGACTCATAGACATAATCACTATTCCTCCTCTTAATAGCGATAGTTTTATAGAGTCTTCGGCCCTTAACACCATACTCTCGCCTCTTCAGCACAAGTCCTCCTGGGGTTCTATGAGTAGGCTTTATTCCCAGCATCTTGGAGATAACAGGCTTCACATAGAGAATGAAGCTCAGAATAGCTGAAGCTGGATTTCCAGGAAGACCTATATAGAGTTTATCACCGATCCTGCTCCCTAGAACGGGCTTCCCAGGCTTACTCATAACTCCGTGGAAAAGAACTTCAGCCCCCAGCTCCTCCACAGCTGCTCGGATAAAATCGGATTGGCCTACAGACGAGCCTCCTGATGAGATAATGATATCTGCTACTTCTAAACCCTCCTTCAGTTTTTTTAGTATAGACTCGGTGCTATCCTTTGCTATGCCAAGAACAACAGGTTCGCCACCAGATTTTCTAATTAGAGATGTCAGCGTATGAATGTTTATGTCATATATTTTGCCTGGAGTAAGTTTTGAGTCGACACTTATCAATTCATCCCCAATCGAGAAGACGGCCACTTTGGGTTTTCTCCTAACTTTGATCCTTGGGTATCCAATACCAGCTAGTGCTCCTATATGACGAGGAGTTATTATTGTTCCCCTCTGAACTATTATCTCACCACGAGCGATATCTGCACCTGCCCACTGAATATTTGCCCAAGGAGAGACTCTACGAAAGATTATGACGTATCCATTTTCTTCACTAGTATACTCTATGGGGACAATAGCATTTGCTCCCCTAGGCAGAGAAGCCCCAGTATCTATTCTAAACGCCTCACCATGTGTTAGGATATTTTTAGGATATGAACCTGTCTTAATATAGCCCCGTAGTTGAAGTTTAATAGGTGTTCTCTCAGAAGCCGCATATGTGTCCTCAGCGATAACTGCATATCCGTCTCTCGTCGCTCTATCAAAACCTGGAATATCAATCCCAGCATAGATGTCCTCAGCAACTACACGACCTAACGCGTTGTCAATATCTACCTCTTCGCATTCTTTGACTTCCCGTGCATAGGAAATGAGGATTCTCTGTGCCTCCTCGACGGGAATAAGTTTTTTAAATATATGCAAGGCCTCTCACCGAAAGCTTATTTTTAGAGACCCGATGATCCTAATATCGGAGTTTAGATGTGTTATCATATGCATAAATCGACATTTTTAATTCCAAAAAACATACTCTTAACAGTCATAAGAGTTTCAGGGTAGCATGGAGAGAATCCTTGCTGGAAGGGACTAGCATTGGTGTGAACCGTGGATAATGTCGACTACTTGTTTTTGGCGTCAATACTCGGTTCGCTGGTTTTGGGGACTATTCTGACCTATGTGTTCTCAATTGGGGTTCCTAGTACTGGTCTTTTTGTCGGTACCATCAGTTTTGTGAAGGATATTATTGAGAATATAGGGTACCTGGGGATATTTCTTTTAGCTTTCATCGAGATAATATACCCTGCGATTCCAGGAGAGCTCGTTTTGCCCTTCGTGGGATTTCTTGTTGCCGAAAACAAACTAAGTTTTATTCCATCAGTGATTGTAGCTACTCTGGGAAATATTCTGGGAATGCTGGTAATATACTTGCTAAGTATGGGGCTTGGAAGACCATTTGTAGAGAAATTCGGAAAATACTTCCTGCTCGACAAAAGACATCTTGAAATGTCCGAGGAATTCTTCAATAAGTATGGAGACATAACAGTTCTCTTCGGAAGAATGCTACCAGCATATCGAGAATTAATATCAGTGCCAGCCGGACTTGGAAGAATGAATATATCAAAATTTATTCTGTTCACATCGATAGGTAGCTTCATTTGGGATTTCCTCCTAGTATTTATGGGTCTAAAACTAGGGGAGAACTACGTTGCTGTCAAAATATGGTTCGACAAACTTGATATCTTTATCTGGATCTCAATAATACTGGCGATCCTATGGTTCATCGTTAAAGGCAGGCTAAGAGAACCAAAGCATTAACGAAAACCTCCTGAATCATAGTAGATAAGCAATCTAATCGCTAATAATGAAACCAACTAATAAATAGCTTACACATCACAATATAATTAAGTAGTTGTTTTGCTGTTTTGGTGGCTGTATTTTCGTCGTGGCTGTTGATAGGGATGGGGAAGAAGAATAGATGAATATGAGCTGGATTTGATTTAGGATTTCCTTATCTTTTTTCATAAGATATCGGAGGTATCGGGATGTCGCCGGAGGAGTTCGCTTTGTCTGTCACAATAGAGATACCAAAAAGTTTATTTCAGAAAGCTGTGGAACGTAATATTGATGTGGAAAAATTCATAATAGAATCACTGATTCAGAAATTAGATCTAGACCCAAAAGAGGAAGCCTCAATCCACGCAGAGTTGGCAGAGAAGTTTTTCAGGGAAGGAAAAAATCTAATTAAGAAAGACCCTATCCAAGCATCGGAGAAACTCTATAAGGCCGTTGAAGAATCCATAAAGGCCTTAACTGTAGCAGAAAACTTGGGCGATATTTTGGGTGATGTAAAAGCACGGGGTAGATGGACTGTCACCGATTTGGATAAAGCGGCCAGAAGACTAGCGAGAAAATTCGGAAATTTTATTCTGCAAGCCCTAGACCAAGCTTGGACTTTACATGTCTGGGGTTTCCATGAAGGAAAACTTTGCTCTGAATCGATTTTAGTTCGTATTCCGGCGATAGAGAAGCTTGTTAACTATGTTTCTAGGCTTAAAATAGAATCGTAAACTAATCGTAGTTTGAGATGATGTTTAGTTGGAGAAACTGAATTTTGACTCATCATAGTTCTGCACAGATTTTTGTCTGGGAGATATATTTCTCGGTTATTTAATTATATTCTATCAATATAATCTACAATACCTAGCTACTTAGGGCTGGAACCGATGTCTGAGGCAATCTTCTTTGATAAGGTAACTAAGAATTATAACGGGACTACTGCGGTTAGAAATTTTACTATGAGAGTAAGAAGAGGGGAGATAGTAGCGCTTCTTGGTCCTAATGGAAGCGGCAAAACTACGCTTATGAGGATCGCCGTTGGGATTCTGAGACCTACTGAGGGCGATGTATACATATTCGGGCACAGCATAACGAGAGAACCGATTCAAGCTAAGAGATGTTTAGGGTATGTGCCCGAAGACGCATATGTGTATGATTCTCTGTCCGGCTTTGAAAACATAAATCTCATAGCGGATCTATGGAGAATGAATTTGAAGGAACATGAGGATGAACTCATGAGACTTGCACAGATACTAGAGATGGGACAAGCATTAGACCAGCTAGTATCAACATATTCGGCGGGTATGAGAAGAAAACTCGCCCTAATGATGGCCCTTATACACAACCCAAAGCTCCTAATAATAGATGAAATCACAGCGAACTTAGATCCGAAGGGCCTAGCCTCACTAGAGATAATCTTGGCGGGATTGAAGAAGGAGGGGGTAGCAACACTATTTAGCACTCATATTCTCGAGGTTGCTGAGGTGCTCGCCGACCGCATAGTAATTATCCATAAGGGACGAAAAATATGGGAAGGCGCTCCCGAGGATATAAAAACAGAAACAGCAGAGGGCGGGAAACTTCGAGACCTATACTTCGAACTCACTGGTGGACCAGAATATGAGATGATAATAGAGTTTCTTCGTATGAGGGAGAAAATTGGTTAGGTTTGGAATGTATAAGATAGTGTTTAAATACGAAATAAAAAGCTTTTTAAGATACATCAGAGAGAAAAATTCGAGGATAGCTGGACTAATCATTGGTATTATTCTCATAATACTCTACATAGTATTCGTATACACGATATTCAGCATGCCCATAGTCAGAGAGCTTCTTCGTGAAGCGAAGCAGATGATTATGGAGGCTATGCCAACATTTCTGCTCATGATATTCCTTTTTGCATTGAGCGGTGGTTTTTCTATTGTTACCTCTGTTCGGAAGAATCAAAGGGCTAAAATAAACTTGTTCTTAAACTCTCCGATGAGTCCTAATGATGTTTTTAGAGCTTTCCTATTGGTCAATAGCCTCATCGTTGTTTTATTCATGATGATTCTGGCCTACCCAGCCCTCATCGGAATTCTTCTAGCAGCCAGTTTTAGCGTACTATCTGTTTTTCTTTTCTGCATGAGTCTGCTCCTAGGAGTATTGACCTTTGCGTCTATTGGTGCATCTCTAGGTATATTCTATGTGCGTCTCACACGTAAACAGAGGTTAGCCCTCTGGCTACCAATAGCGATTCTGGGCGGATATATTTATGGTGCGGTGTATTCCTTCGATCCCAATATAATAAATATCTTCCAGGAAATCTCAGCTTTTCTATCACATATAGCTTCTCCTCTTCGATGGTATTCTAGCCCACTGCACCTAGGAGTCGGGGATATTAGTGAGCTACTACTATTTGCTTTATCTGTGGTTTTCTCTGTAAGCCTTATGGAGGGGGTCTCATCCCTGTTACGTAGAAAATATATGGCTGGCTTCATAAAGACTCCAGAAGAACGCATCAAGATAAAATATGTCTCTAAGAAGAGCCTGACATATAGGTTGTTTGGTCAAGAGGTGGGTGGATTATTTAGAAAAGAACTACGCATGGTCTCCCGCGAACCCGCGCTTGTATCATCAATACTATTTGTCTACATTGTTTACATTCTTCTCCTATTAAACTTCGCTCCGGGAACACTGGGCGGCGCACCATCCGAGGAACTCCAACTAGCAAACATAAATCTGATATTCATATTTGCATCTATAATGTCCGTGGTTCCGCCGATGATAATCATACCAACAACACTTGCCATGGAGAAACAGAACCTTGCATTATTGCTTTCAAGTCCCATAGATCCAACGAAAATTGTGAGGGCTAAGGCTTTGATGTCCGATATTCTGGTCGCTATTACGATAACTCTGTTAACACCTATATGTGTTTTTATGTTACCTCTGCATATTGCTGTTGTCGTCATACTTTATGTAGCAGTATTATCCCTTCTATCAACAGGCTTAGTATCATACATCGCTGTTAGGTGGACAGACTTCAAAGCGGAGAATCCTAGAAAAGCTCTCAAGACTACTGGCGGTATACTCTCCTCAGCGATTATGATAGTGTCCATAATCACTAGTTCCTTTATAAGTATCTTCCTAGTATTTGGCCTAGTATCCGTTATGCATCTCGTGGTAATTGAGCTCGTAGCAATACTGATATCCTACACTATCAGAAGAAAACTCATTAGAGCGGCTGGGAAGTATCTTGGAGAGATAGAGGCGACTGAGTATCTCTAAAAACTCCCATAAACAGTTATGTATATCCTACTCCTATCGGGGTCTATCTCCTTTCTCTTTTTCTTGTCTTTATACATAGGGTATTCGCGTGGAGCCGTGAAGTCAAGGCCTTGACTCTCAAGCACCCTCAATATCAGTGAGACTAATTTTGTCACAAGATCCTTGCTCCCCATAACACGTATCGTTGCCTGTGAAAGCTGTTTTTTCTTCATATATAATCCACCAGATAATTAAGAAAAAAACGATATATTAGGACCTGGTAATACGAGGTGTTAATCCTTGAAAGTTGAACCCGAATGCTATATATGTCTGCTGGAAAGAGCCCTAAGGATTTCTCAGATGCTATCAGACGATAAGGTGAAGATAATAGAGGTTATGAAGAGGATTTCGGAGCTCCTCATAAGAGAATTTACACCGGGGAGCGTACCTGCAATACTGGGAACCAAACGTGAGAGAATAATCGCAGAGACTCTCGGAATAGAGGATCCATACAATATGCTGAAAGAGAAAAGCAATAGGATTGCGGCGAAAGTAGCACAGAAGATATTCTCTGAGGTAGACATGGAAGATACATCGTATGATAATTTCAGAAGAATAATGTTTCTAGCCGCCGCTGCAAATGCCACTGAGTGGTTTATAAAGGGCCACGAATTCTCATTAGAAACATTTGAAACTGAGCTCAAGGAGGCTATGGGCAAAGTAGCTATCGATGATAGTATCGAACTATATCACCTAATTAAAGATAAGAGAAATATACTGTATATCCTCGACAATGCGGGAGAAGCAGTAATAGATCTATGGGTCATAAAGTATCTGAGAAAATTTTCTGGCCGCATTGTTGTTGGTGCCCGTGCCTCCCCTGTTCTGAATGACATAACCGTGGAGGAAGCAGGGATGCTTGGGTTTAGAGAAGTCGCGGACGTATTAGTGCCTGTAGGAGAATTTGTTGGAGTGGTGCTAGAGCAAGCAACAGACGAATTCAGAAGAGAGATTAGGAGGGCGGAAATAATCATAGCGAAGGGTATGGGGGCATATGAAACTCTGACAGAATATAGGTTAGATACGCCTACATTTATTATCCTTAAAGCCAAATGCAAACCAGTCGCCCGATCGCTGGGGGTAAATCAGGGTGAGTTAGTAATAAAGAAGCTTTTCTGAATACTCTCCAGCTAGCGATACTTATTGGTGATGCTATTAGCGACAATATTGAGCATTTGTGTTGCTCAGAGAGAAAAACGAGAGGTTAAGAATAAACATAGATAAGGCAATAAGGAAAGATGCCTCCACCGCACTAAGAAGAGGGAGTCATAATCCTATTCACGGATAATCAGAAAACCACATAGTGTTGCTAAAGAATTCGTGGAAGCTATACGTAGCAATAAAAAACTATATGTTGTCAGAAAAATAAAAAAAGTTAAAATGTTTAGCTAGGAAGAAGCCCAGCCTTCTCAAGCTTCTTAGCAACCCAGTCAAGTCCCAGCGCCTCAAGCTTTGCTCTCGTTGGCCTACCATCGATCCATCCACGTAGCTTGTAGTACTCCTCCAACATCTCATCTAGTTTCACGACATATCCTTTGGCGGGCCCCTCGGGCATGGGTTCCTCTAGAAGTCTCTTAGGTAATGTGTCATATTTGCGTCCATCTCCAAATGCAAGGACATTGAAAGCTCTCTCAGCATTCCATATTCTCTCTCCGATTTTTTCTATGTCCTCAACAGTATAATTCCACCCAGTGACCGCGGAGAGCAATGCGGCGTACTCCTCTGCCCATATAGCGAAACATGTGAACAGACATACGACCAAACTATCAATAACAGCGAATACATCCTGGAAGTGTTTGACCAGCTTTGCTTTTCCTTCTGTTGAGAACCTATCAATGAGTTCTGGAACTCCAAGAACCTCTGGTGAGATCATGTATGCTCTTACGTGGCATCCTCCTCTATTACTTGTGGCATACGCAAGTCCATGCCCTTGAGCTCCCCTCGGATCATATGCTGGAAGCTCCTGTCCCCTGACGACCATAGCCAGCTCTGGCGCACCATATTTCTCAGCCAATCTTAGTGCGCCCTCAGCTAGGTCATTACCTATTCCAGAACGATAAGCTGTTCTCCATGTGAGCTCCACTATAGCTTCCTCGCTTCCCCATTCAACTCTGAGTCCTCTTAGCTTCTCCTTGGGAACTTTTCCTTTTTCTGCAAGCTCCATTAGCGTACCAATCGTATGACCCATGCTGATGGTATCCAACCCAAGCTCATTACATAGATAATTAGCCTTTGTTATTGCCTCCAGATTACTTGTTCCAGTCTGAGCCCCAAATGCCCAGATAGTCTCATATTCTGGGCCTCCTCCCTCACCAGTCCAGGGAGGAGTCGTTACTCTTGTACCCCTAGCACAACCTATTGGGCATCCCCAACAGATTTCCTCCTTGACGAGCTCCTTGTCAAGTAAAGTCTTAGCTAGTGTCTCACCACTGATTTTATCAGCTTCAGGGAATACACCGGTCTGGAAGTTTCTTGTTGGGAGTATTCCATGCTGATTAATAATGTTCACCAACACAGCGGTTCCATAGGTGGGTAGGGATTCAGAAGTAACTGGGCTCTTTTTTATCTTCTCCATAGCCTTGGCAATGGCATCTTTGAGCTTAGCCTCATCAGCTACTGGTACCTTCATATGTCCTCTCACAGCTATTGCCTTAAGTTTCTTTGAGCCCCAAACGGCTCCATGTCCGCCCCTACCTGCAGCTCTATTATAGTCGCTCATTATCGCTGCGTATTTAACTAGATTTTCTCCTGCGGGCCCTATACAAGCAACTTTGATCTTATCAGCCTCATCTTTCCCAATCTCCTTAGCAAGTTCTTCTTTAATCATGTCAGTAGTTGTATGGACATCTAGACCCCAAAGATGCTTAGCTGAACGTAGCTCAGCTTTCCCATCGTGAATCCACAAATAGACGGGCTCCTTAGCGGCACCCTCAATAATGATTGCATCCACACCAGCAAATTTTAGTTCAGGACCAAACTTACCACCACAGTGACTATCATGAATTGTATTTGTTAGTGGGGACTTAGTAACCGAGCACCATCTACCACTAGATGGAACTCCTAGGACACCTACGAGAGGTCCTGTTAAGACAATAGCTTTGTTATCTGGGCTTAGTGGATCTACTTTTGGATCGACCTCTTTAAGCATTATGTATACGCCTAGCCCTCTTCCTCCGATCCAGTTGCGTAGAACTTCCTCCGGAATAGTTTCTTCTTTTATCTTGCCTTTGGTTAGGTTCACACGGAGAACCTTGCCCATATACCCGCCTGGCATTATTCACACCAGAATTTTTCTATGCTAAGTATATATTGACAACGATTTTATATTTCTTTGCTATATACGCAAAATTTTTCAAATTTCTTCATAGCGGAGAACTCGTAATACGAAATTTTTTCGTTTTTTCTTTGATAATTAAGGAGAGTTCCAAACATATATACAGAAGCTAAGGTCTAAGCTACATTAGCCGAGAATTTTTGGTGAGATATGGACAAGCTTTTTATCTCAGTGATATAACTATTGTAATAATTTAGGTGGGTTGCCTTGAAAGTTAGAGTAAGATTCTTTGGGTTTCTGCGTGAACTTGTTGGGAAGGAGGAGATAGACCTCGATTTGGGAAGTCATAAGGATTCTGTTGTGGTTAGAGATGTTGTTGAGGCTTTGGGAAAGGTTGTGGGTGCGGATTTTCCACAAAAAATATTTGATTTGTGGAAGCAACATAGCTCTCTTCCAATTCTGGTTAATGGGGTTAATATTCGTCTTTTCAGGGAATTTGATACTGCTGTAAAGGATGGAGATGAAATAGCGATTTTCCCTCCTGGAGCGGGGGGTTAGAATTATATTAACGATAGGTAAGTATGTGATCTATTTTGGCTAGGGTAGTGGTTAGATTCTTCGCTTGGTTGAGAGAAGAGATAGGGGTCTCTGAAATAGTATTGGATGGGTTAGGGTCGCTTGCTGACTTACTGTCCGATATTAGGAAGTCTCTGGGAAGTAGGAGTGGAGCTATTTTTGAAGATGATGGATCCCTCAGAAATAATGTTGTGATTGCTATAAACAATAGGATTGTAAGTTCTGAGAGAAGCTTCGAGAGGATTTCTCTGCGGGATGGTGATATCATTGATATAATGCCTCTGGGCTCAGGTGGTTGATATGCATGTTAGAGTTGGAAATGAGCTAAGTGAAATAGGAAAAATCCTCGAAGAACTGAAGAAAAGTAGTGAAAATGTTGGTGCCATAACGATATTTGTTGGGGTAGTCCGCAGGGAGAGTAGAGGTAGAAATGTTAATAAGCTTATATATGAGGCCCACAAAGACCTTGCAGAAAAATTTCTTGGGGAAATAGCCAGCTATGTGAAAAATAAGTATGGTCTCATAGATGTAATACTGGAGCATAAAATAGGAGAACTATCCGTCGGCGAGGAAACAATGATTGTGGGTATCGCAAGTAAGCATAGAGCTGAGGGCATTTCAGCATTGGAGGAGACGATAGAAAGAATAAAAATGGGAGTGCCGATATGGAAAAAGGAAGTTGCGGAGGAGGGAGAATTCTGGATAAAGGACGAATATCCATCCCGCCTCCAAATCCTGATCGATGGTAAGGAGGCAAGAATAGAAAACAAAGAGAAAATATTTAGCTCTCTTATAAACCTACTTGGAGAAACCTTGAGAACAAGTCCAGAAAAAATTAGGATCAGAATCAGTATAACTACCTATGACTAAGTGACTGCTTAATTTTCCTCATAACCATTAAGAACTCAACTATTCTTCGATCCTCCAAAAACTTGCTTATGTCCTCTATGTGGTCTGCTAGGCGGAATCCTATCCAAAGAAGAGAATCCAGATGGAGAGGAGGTATTCCTAATCTCCGAGAAGTCATTCTCCAGAACTCCAAAGAATTTTCGACACCGAGTACTTTAGATATCGTCCTTATCCGAGAGTCAAGCGGAATATCAACACTCATCGGAGAAATGATTTTGCGCTTAGTCACTATCCGGAGAGCATAGTTCAGCATCTTCACAGAAAAAACTATTGTCTTAGCCGAAGCTGCCGAGTTAAGAGCCCTAGCAAGCTTTAGTGAAAAAGTTTTCTGGTTCTTTATAAGCCAGTCTATACGAGTTGCGTATTGCTTTACTACATTCCAAGCCCGCCTAATCCTAGATATTTTCTGGGATCTCAGTCGGCGACCACACGTCGTTTTACTTAAAAATTCTATGAAAACTTCTGGGATGTTTTCGAATTGTATATTCTTCATATTAGAGAAATACCTAGCGAATTCCCACCAGTATCTTTCACCAGAACAGCTAAGCTGATAGCTAATCAGAGCATTTAGAACTACTAGGCTAAGGAAGACAGCATCGTTAATGGATTTGCTATGGAGATACTTAAGTGCGTGGAACTGCTCATCAAACATCTCCTCGAAATGTAAGGTATCATCTACAGTAAAACATTTAAGCTTCTCGATGAGCTCATTTAAAAGTGACAATAAGAGCACCTAGACGCTTCATATGATACAAATTTTTATGTTTCTTAGCTAATATAGCAATCCAAAATGGATTTTAAGTCAAAGTATCTAATGATCGTTGGTGGTCAGTCTGCGCAGAGTACCTGTTATGATAGTAGTCATAATAATAGTCGTGATAATCCTATACCCAAATCTCTCTAGGCAAAATAGAATATCCTCTTGGGCATGCTAGCTTCAGAACGCTGATTCAATAACAATAGCGAAATTCTCATTTGACATCAGTATTGGTGAAGCTGAGGACTACCGCTATTATTGGAACGAAAACATGGTGCGAGAATCCGATTGGCTTGGGAGGGAGGATTCCGATCGGCTTGAATGCTATGTTGTTAAGTATTGGTATGACAGGTAGAAGCAAATAATCTTTGGCTATGTGAAGAAAATCATAAACCAAGGTTTTATTGGGGCGTATCTCGATAAGTTCGATGAGTTTGAATATTGGAGCGACCCCGATAACGGAGAGAACTTCACGATACCCGAAGATGTGGTAGCATACGAAATGATAGAATTCATCTATTGAGATAGCAGAATACGCTAGAAGTCTTGCTGGAACGACTTTTGGACAATCTCTCAAAACAGGGAAAGAATACTAGACTATGATAATAGCACACTGCTGAGACAATCTCTGCGTGGGGAGTCGAAGATTTGTTCTACAATGGTTCTGAGAGACTACCAGAAGCGATAATAGAGGAGAGAGTACGATACCTTCGACTAGTGAGAGAACAGAACAAACCAGTACTTGTAGTAGACCATATTGATAATTGTACGGGATGTCAGGGAGAGAATCTGGAGAGAATAAAAGTCTTATATTCTTCTGTATTTGAACCTCCTTAGTAGTCTTGCCTTGGCCTCCTTTTATGTCTTAGTGCACAGCCCGCTCCATGAAATTCTGTAAATATTTTTCGGTTTTATTGATTTGTATAACTGCTATATTAAGTTATGGCAATTTTCGGTTCCGTAGCTACTATACCGTATTTACCAACATCCTAGATATTTAGAGTGATAATTCTTTAGTTCAATATCTACTTCGCTAAGACAACCACTAAATTATACTCAATTCGCTCAAAGACTATCACTACACGTGGGTGATGTCGATGAGGTATGGTAACTCAGAAAATTCGGTGAAGCTCCTAATAAAAGCTACTATACTAGCTGGATGTATAGTTGTCATAGGAAAGCTACTTGGTGCTTCTTGGAAAGCCTCCTTAGCCATGGCGATCTTTATTTTCACGGTATTTTTGTTGATAACTGAGGCGTTTAGTAGAGCTGCCTCTGCGTTTATAGGTAGCGCACTTATGCTTATCCTTATATACTTCTCTGGTGTTTATGACCTAGCAGAGTTCGCATCTCATACGGTTCATTTAGATGTTATTTTAGCTCTGCTAGGTGTTATGTTAGTTGCTGCTGCTGGGCTCAAAAGCGGTTTTCTGTATTACGTCGGGATAAAAATAGCTAAGATTTCTAGAGGTGACCCAATACGTCTATATGCGATCCTAGCTATATTTGCGTATGCTCTTAGTTTTGCTCTTAATTGTGAAGCTGGAATAGCTGTTGTTGTCTCCCTCACTCTCGCAATATGTGGAGTTCTGAGAATGGATCCTCGCCCCTATGTTCTGATGGAGATATTCATAATAAATGTTAGTGCGTCAACAACACTTATTGCTGGTATACCAAATATTATTGTTGCTGAGGAGATAGGGCTCCCATAC
The DNA here is from genome assembly GCA_029856685.1 of Candidatus Njordarchaeota archaeon. GTDB lineage: Archaea > Asgardarchaeota > Njordarchaeia > Njordarchaeales > Panguiarchaeaceae > Panguiarchaeum. The sequence continues at coordinate 5,075 of JAHKKZ010000007.1, read as the reverse complement.
GAATTCTTCATAGTCAATTTGACTCCTCTAACAGTTATTCTGTTTCTTATTAGTCTTCTCATGCTCTACACGTATATCCCCCCACAAAGGGAAATACATCCATTAGTCGCGGCGGCGATACTGGATATGGATGAGTGGCTATTTGTGAGAAACAGATTCGAGTTTTACGCATCACTAGTAAGTATTGTTGGTCTTGTTATTGGGTTTATAGCCCTCAGAGAGCTTATGTTTGTTTCAATATTGTTCTCGGCAATAATTCTTGTTGCTTCTCCTAAAACCGAAGAGTTGCTTCATGAGGTAGATTGGGACACAATCTTATTTTTCTTAGGCTTCTACATAATAGTAGGGGGGCTTGAACATACTGGCGTCTTAGATCTGATAGCACACTCATTACTAAGCTTTGCGGGGAATGATGTTTTCATACTCCTATCAGCAATATTCTGGCTATCATTACTAGTAAGCGGCTTCTTAGATAATGTTCCATACATAATAACGGTACTACCAATAGTCCAGATTTTGGTCTCTCAGCCCCCATTTTCGAAGTATGAATCTCTCTTTTGGATAGCATTGATCTTTGCCTGTAACATCGGTGGTGGCCTTAACCCATACTCTTCTCCCTACAACCTTCTTGGCTTATCTATGGCTAAGAAAGCCAATGCGGAAATAACAAGTGATATGTTTTATGGTGTGAGTAGGAAATGGACAATATGTAGTGGTACCCTAGCATACATATATCTGCTCCTCAGATTATTTGCAGGTGAAATAATCGAAATATTATCACTAATCGGCTTCGTAGCAACATTAACAATAATCATCGTGGTTGCTCTGCTAATAGGAATACGAAAAGCTATGGGGCTCCGAAGGTTCTTCCTAGAATCAAAAGCCTTCGGAGCACTAATAAAGGGTATTGTCAAGAAAAAACTAAAGAGAAGGTAGATCCCTAGTACCAATCTCAAGTTTCACTCTATCGGCTTTTTAGGCACAAAAGGTTTCCAACCAAACTTTGCTCTGAAATCATTTATCATATTGATAGCTTTCTTCTTCGTTTCGGGATCCATACGCTTTGACTTGAGGACCGCCATGAAGAGAACCCAAGTCCTAGCATTTATAGTTCTCTTGGGAACACCATGATCATAGTCCTCCTGGAGTTCCCTAATTATGGCGGCGACCTCCTCTATGTCAGATAATCCAGGTTTCCCAACATCCCTAACTTCTCTGCCTAGGTAGAGGCTTCCCTTCTCTATTACTACGAATTTTCCTCTCTCATACGTGATCCTGTTTTTGACAATCCTATCGTAGAATACCCAGTTATCCCATGCCTTGGGGTCTCTTTTCCTAAGCTCTCTGAGCACAATGGATCTTATTGTTCTTGTTGTGACCTCCTTTCTATCCGCAATTTCTTTTTCCACAACGTCAGCTATTTTCTCAGCAGTTTTCTTAGAGGCCCCAGCTTTAATAATACTTTCCACAAGCTTCTCTCTATCATAGGGCTGTGCGGTGCCATCCATCTTAATTATCATTGTTTCGATTTTCTTTTTTTCTTTCTTCTTTCTAGGCAACATAATCACCAAGCGAAAAACGAATTAGTATCAATGTAAAAATGATATTATCCTAAATATAAGGCTGAGCAGAATGACTGAGGGTCCAACGGCGAAGGCAAAAGCAGTAATTGTGAAAAGGATGGTTGGAGATGAGGTCGTTACGGAAGCTATCATGAGGAGCGGTCGTAGCAATATTGATGTTGGAAATCTTGTTGGACTTAGATTGGATTACGCTGATGCGTATGGAAAGAATATTCTGTTTGTTTTTGGGGACTATATGGTTAGGACGCATCTGATGATGTACGGCACTATACATATCTATGATTTTGATGAATCATTAACGAAGCCAGAATCAAAAATGAGGTTAATGCTGATCTTTGAGTCTAAAAAAGTTGTCATATACAATGCTCCTATTGTCGAGATAGACTACAAGTGGCGAATACTCGACAAACTGAAGAGAACCCTTGGGGTAGATCCTCTGAGAGACGATTGGAGTGTTGAAAAAGCTGTTATGCTTATTAGGCGCCATGGGGATAGGAAGATAGGAGATGTGTTGTTGGATCAAAGGGTTATCGCAGGCATAGGCAATATCTTAAGGAATGAAATTCTCTTTAGAGCAAAGATACATCCAGAGAGATTGGTCAAAGATCTCTCCCAAAAAGAAGTGGAGAGGATAGCTAGGTATGCCTGGGAGCTCTCCTGGGAATTCTTTAGGCGGAAGATTGAAAGAAAAAGAATAGCGCCGCTACTCATGGTCTACAATAAGGCTAGGAAGCCCTGTCCACGATGTGGAAGGCCAATAAGACTCTATTATCAGAAGCCAAATGGAAGAAAAACATTTGTCTGTGACTATTGTCAACGATGATCACTAGATACTTTCTTCTTCCTCTTCTTCCTCTTCGGCTAGCCCTATCAATCTATCCCCGAGATCGTCTAGCATTCTGAGGATCTCATTTATCAGATCTATCGCTTTCTCTAACGTTTCATCCTCGATGTTTTCCATCTTCTTAGCGTTTTTTATGAGTCCATCTACTTTATCTTTTATCTCCAGCAGAACATTAAGTAAGTCGCTTCCCAATGCGGTCACCGACGAGAACCAAGTAGATTCTTTATGAATCTAAGTAAAATAGCTTTTATAAGCAACATGCCCAGACGTTAGCTATCCAAGAATTCTTATATATGGGGAAACACAATACATGATATCTTGCCCCTAATAGTATACCAACCTTGCTTTTCTGGGTCAAAAATCTGTGTTTTTCCCTGAATAAGAATGATGCTGATGGAGTCTATATCCACAATATCCACGATTTTGCCTCGCAAATATAGTTTTAGGAAACTTAGAAGAGAGCTTCCGCCTTTTCTCAGATTCTCCGCTGCCACCACAATCATATGTATCCTATTCCTCGCAAAGCAAAATAAAATGTAGTCACGGATCTTAGTTACCGCGAAGAAGAATCCCATGTATATTCGACAACTCCTCCTCTTACATATAACCTTTTCGAGAAAGAGCGCAAGATTAAGAACGCTATATGTGTTGTGGGAGACATAGAAATAAATAAGGGTACATGGAAAAATCAAAATTAACACAATAGGATTTTTTACCAGACATATTATGATTGCAGAGCTTAGGACTCCGAGGAGAATAGTTCTACATATGAAATACTTTTTGGTGTTTTCTATGAGTCTAGATCTGGTAGTTTTCATATAGAAATACGTAGTATCCATGGCGAATAATAAGATGGGTAGAAGGCAGATAAGTATGGGAAACATAATGAATCCAACTACCAAAAAACAATAGAAGGCCTATGAACCTATTTTTCTCCTATGATAGTCACTATGATCCTTCTTGTCCTTGGTCTTGTGTCTAATTCGAGGAAGACTATTTGTTGCCATGTTCCAAGTATAAGCTCACCATTTCGCAGAGGAATGGTTATTGATGGGCCTATAATACTAGCCTTAACATGGGACCTACCATTATCATCGCCCCATCTCTCATGATGGTAGTAATATATCTCGGTTGGCGCGATTCTTCCTAGTGCGAGAGTCAGATCTTTTTTGAGGCCCGGCTCATACTCCATAGTGGTTATAGCGCCTGTCGACCCAGGTATAAAAACATTAACAAGACCGTTTCTTATTCCCGATTTCTCAGCGATTCTTCTAACATGGCTCGTTATATCAATGATATCATTTTCTCCTTTTGTCTCCAATATGAACTCATCCTGATAAAACATATCTTCTCACCTCATACCTATGAGGAAACAGCGAAGTGGAGGATAACATTATGTCCACAGATCTCTATTTTCTCAAGTCTAAGCTTTGGTGAATCTTCAATTTTACAGAAAACCGCGCCTCTAATCATAGATACAGCCTCCCCATCACCAAATAGTACTGGTGTGATAGATACGCGAAGATAATCTACTAATCCCTCCCTAAAGAAAGACCCGAGCACGTAGCCTCCCCCCTCAACCATGAGTATCTTAACATTATATTCATCTCTAAGATACCTTAAAAGTTTCTTTAGATCGACTTTGCTATTACCCATAACAACAACATCAACTCCTCTCCTCTTTAGCTTCTCAATTTTTTCTTTGGGGGCTAGCCGTGTGGTTGCCACAATAGTTCTGACTTCAGGGCGTCTTGTTATAACTTCAGCGTCCAAAGGTATTCTGCATCTACTATCTAAGACAACTCTTATTGGGTGATTATCGCTTCTATAATATTTCTCACTCACTGTCAGATGCGGATTATCCCGCAATATCGTGTTTATTCCTACAAGAATAGCATCCACCATACTCCGCAACTTATGAACTTCCACTTTATCGTCAAAACTAGAGAGTCGTACATCTCCACATGCTGATGCGAGTTTCCCATCAAGACTTATTGCACAGCTAACAATGACAAATGGTCTCCACTCCTTGGGTTTCCAGGCTGTTTGTTCAGCAATATAGAGCGTCTTACAAGGCATAGGCATCACCTAAGCCTAATTTTCCTGGAGATTTCTGATGAGAATGGTATCTCCACGGATTCACCATACTTCGTCTTTGCTGTTTTGAGTGCTAGTAAGTGTACTAGGAGAAGTGTCGGTATTGGTGAGAAAATGTCTGGTGTATCAATAATGCTAATATGAGGAAATCTCAGCTTACCCAAATAGTTCGAAACTAATACTGGTTTTGAGCCTACAGTTTCTACTAGATCGGCAGCATCAACTCCTCTCTCAAGTGTTTTCTTATTCACAAAAATAAATACGATGTCGTCTCTGAGGGGTATAGAACCATAATGCATAAACTCCTCAAGCTCAAATGCTATAGAATGTAGTATTCTAAGCTCCCTGAACTTTGCCATAGCCATAAGTGCTGAGGCATACTGGGAGTCTCCTCCCAAGAAGTATAGGATGTTTCTCTCATGGACACTAAGTTTCTTGATAAGGGAATCTATGAGCTCTAAATATGTATGTCCAACCATACATGTAAGGCTTGAGACGAGAGCTCTATGTCGCCTAGATAGCTCCCTATAATCATCCTCTGAAATATTACC
>JAHKKZ010000069.1 GCA_029856685.1 Candidatus Njordarchaeota archaeon | reverse complement strand
TGTTCTCGCATACATTATTGATACGCTGATGGATATGTTAAATGATGCTATGGCTATATACGCAGTTAGATTAGCTAGTAGGCCGGCCGATATCGATCACCCATATGGCCATGGGAAATACGATGCATTCGTATCTGTGTTGATAGCAATGTTCATCGTTTTTGGGGCGATAGAAATCTTCATAGGCACTGCTGAGAGAATCTTAGGAGGTTACGTTGAGATATATCTACCTAGGGAAGCTATTATTAGTTTTATTGTTCTAGGAACTGTATATGTGGGTATAGGCATAATAGAGTATCTGTATTCTAGTAAGCTTGAGATATCCGTTATGGAGGCATCAGCTTTTCATTATCTTACAGACCCCCTATATACAATAGCTGTTTTTCTAGGTGTCTACTTCGCCTCTATAGGCTACATAGTCGCTGACTATATTGTTTCTACTCTAATAGCGGCTCTCCTCCTATATGGAGCTATAAATATAATAAGGAAACAGGGAAGAATCCTATTAGACGCTACAGTTCTGAGCCCTGAAACCGTAAAGAAGCTTGTTATAAATAGATTTCCAGAGGTCATAGATATTCATAAGATAAAATCTAGAACCGATGGGCAGAGAGTATTCCTAGAATTTCACCTGGTTCTTAATGACAATATAAGTCTGCGTGAGGCACACGATATATGCCATGAAGTGGAAGAGTTTCTGCTAGAAAGCTAAGAGATAAAAACCTATAGAATGTAGTTATCCATATAGAGCCAGAATCCAGTTTAAAACAAGTAGATAGCTACTGATTATCTCTAAACAGGAACACATGTCGTTATCCTTAGAAGTGAAAAGTCAATGTTTAAAAATAGTCGTTAGTTATTATTATCTAATAATGGGGGGTGTTATTGAATGGAGGCAGAGAAGAAGATCAAGCAGGTTCAAATAGCTGTCGAGAAGAAAACTGGCCTCACATTGAAATCTGAGGAGGAACTTGAGGAAATCGAAATTGATTTAGCTCAAGAAGCTCAGATAGCCCCAGCAGACTAGGTAGTGTCGGATATTACTCTTTTTTGCTTTGACCATATCAATTCAGTGAGCATATTACTTTAAAAGGTTAAAGTGATATGTTTTTTAAAGAGGCTACCCCCCAATCTTATGTGGTCATGTAGTGGTCGTCATGCCTAGTCTTCAGGCTCCCGAAGAGATCTTATCAACTCTGTATAGATACCTATCTCAAGCAGATAAAATGAGCGCTGAGATGCTATTTAAAACTCATTCTCATACTAATCAGTTCGAGACTTTCAAGAGGCTACTTAGCTTATCCATACGTGAAGTATACAATGTTGGGGAGTATATAGTTGTTTTCTCCGGATCCCAAAGTTTTGATGACCAAGTATTTGTTATAGGACTAGACGATAACTATAATTTGTTTTGCCATAATCTGCCAGAGAGATCCTTATCGAGGTATAATCTAAAGAAACTTGGAGCGAGAGCTGTCCGTGCAGCTATGGGGTTTGATTACCATGTATGGGAAGCCAAAAAAGTTGGTCTAAAACCTGGGATAAGAATAAGATTGCAGGGCGATATAGTTGTTACTATTGAGAAAATCTTTGAGAGTGACGATGACTTATTCATGTTTCTATATAGGATCGTTCTAAGCAGCCTAGCGAATATAAACTCAGACTCTATGTCCTCTATACTCCGTTCAATAATACTTAGGAAACTTAAGCAAGGTAAGCAATACCGCTCTCCAGAAGAGATTCTTGAGGAGATACGTGGCGAACTTCACAGACTTGGATCCTTAGCGCTGAGCCGGATTGTTGGGGGACTTAAGGAAATCATATCGAAGCAGATAGTAGGAGGAGCTATTCATAGAAATGAATACCCACGTGAGGAATATGATTTAGTTGAAGAGATAATTCGTTTGATAGATCTCTATGTTAGATGGGTTATCGAGAATATATGCTATTTTGAAAACATATTGAACGTAAATGTGGGCAACCACCACATAAAAATAATAGGAGTGACGGAAAGGGATCTAACAAACCTGCTTAATCTAACGCCTCCTCCTTCCAGTAACTTAATGAGGATATATGTTCTGAGACCCCACACAATAACAGCAATTCATGATGAACACAGGGCTGCATCTTTAGAGATACCCAGATGCGTACTGACAATAGGAACACTAAGAGTAGGGCCATTGCAGGTTGTGAGAGTTCCCATCGAGGTAATAAATAGAATTATCCGCATTAAGGTCGTGGCTATAGATATCTGTGGTATTGAGTCATGGAGGGTCCTCACACCAGAATTTAGAAGTCTTCGTACCCAAGGACCAGCTCTATCCGGCACAGAACTATTTGTCTGTAGAACAATAATGAACACTCAATCCTCAAGGGTGTGGGCTGACATATTGCTGTGGTATGCTAGGCCTAACTGGCAGACGAATTCATTCTTACCTGCATGTTTCTATGGTGCGAGGGTTTGTCTAATAGTTGTAGACTTATCTGATGAAGGCGCGGTGCACTCTGTACCTAGATACATAGAACAGTTTTGGAGAATAACCCGCAATTCATGGCCAATAATAGTAGTTGGATACAAAACCAGAGGAGATTTAGATTACGAAACATCCAGAATTCTGAGGGAGTATATCAGAAAAATATCAGAAAAAACAGTGGTTCCCTCAAGATATGTGGAGGTTTACGGGGGGAATAGGGGTTCTGTGAGAAATGCGATAGTTGGATGTATAAGGGACCTTATAAACTATTTTCTCTCAATAAGACTACGTTCTCTTAGACATAGACAATAAATATCATAGAACCATGCCGTTCCATGCCTTCTTTTCGTTCCTCAGTATTGTTTTGCGTCTGAGTAATCGCTACTTGTGGATGGATATCCGATAAACATCCCTATATCTTAAATTATCTTTCATAAAATAGTTTCCTTTATATAACCTAAAGAAGAATTTGGGTTTAGGTGCAAAAAATGATAGAAACTGTAGTGAAATTCGATGGTTCTACCGAGAGGTATGACCGCGAGAAAATAGTTAGAAGCATTATGAGTGCTGGGGGTTCTAGAGAACTCGCTGAGAAAATTGTTTCTGATATTGAGAGAGAATTTGAAAGCAGAAGAGAAATACCGACTAGACATATTAGAAGAGCTTTGCTCATAGCTCTTGAGAGGAACAATGCACATGATATTGCCGATACATATCTATTCTATGACCGAGTTATGAAAGGAAGAATAACATTTGAGCTTGGAAAATTTATAATTGTGGACGAGGGAAATCTCTATACTGGTAGGTCGGCAAGGAGAATAGGTTCAAGAGCCGTTTCAAGCCTTAAAGATGTTCACCAGCTTCTCGAGGAGCTCTCAGAGGATATGAATATGAGAGCTATGGATAGGGAGACCATCGCTAGGAGAAGCGAAATACTCACTGAAGCTGTGAGAAGAAGCGACATGAATGAGGAAGAAAAAGAAAGAGCTATAGGTCTGATAGCAGATTTCAGGAGAAGAAGATTCTAAAAGTTTACTCTCCTCTTAGAGGAGACCTATTTTTTGGTTTTCTAAGCTAAAACTGGCTCTCAGATTTCAGTAGTCATCGCATATGAGTTAGGTACAAATCTAGTATGGATTCTGCTAGTGCTTTAGCCGTTTTGTCTAAGTTCTTTAGCATTCTATATTTCCTACTTATTTCTATTTGAAGCGCATATAAATTCTTTGCTATACTATGTCTGCTAACAGTAAACCCACCGATTAATTCTCTGTCTACCGCAACTCTAAATCCATGACGCCTAAGCATATTACGCATATGCAGCGAAATTTCGATGTTTCCATGTACTGTCTCTCCAAAACGTGTTCCAATCTCCATATCCCATTTCGACCGGTTAGCTATTCCATGTATGTCTATTAGAAATACTTTTCTATACCTTTTAGCTATGAGTTTTATAGTTCTATGGTATTGTCTAGCAATAGGATTAGATGTTATTGTATTTCGATTAAAATCAATAATAGACCTATGCAACCTTGACAACACAGCATTCGGAACAATTCTGTATCTACTCAATTCATATATTTCCTCCACCACACGTTTTGCAAGCTCGAACGTGTTCTCATCGGCTTCGATTCTAGGCTTTGCCTCCATATCTTCTGGTCTGTAGAACCCTCCGTGAGGAGCTGTAATCAATATTCCGCTGTTACCTATAAGGTAGTCAAAGTATTTACCTATATTGTATGAGAACCTGCTATTATCCGCAACAAATATCTCACCGAAAAGCATCGATGGAACACATATTCCATCCACATCACCATACGCATACATTCTAACCTTCAGAGCTGGTTTCGTTGGGAAATTCTCGATCACTTCTCCCTCTACTTCCATCTTGACATATCCCGCACCGATTTCCACAGAATCTATATATCTCTCAGATGATTTAGAAACACCAAGATAGGTTACACCAAGTAGGTAGCTTGATTTTGATTTCACAGCATAAGGTAGACCATTATACACAAGTTTAAAATTTCGAATCATCGTTCTTACCCATGGGTATTTACTTAGGCCGCCCCATCCAATTTGAACATCGCCATAAGGGGTTATATATTTTGGAAGCAATGTCCCGTAGACAAACAATCCGTCGGAAATAAATTCTACCTCAATATCCTCATAATCGCATTCTAACTCACGAAGAACATACTTAGATACCACACATTCTTCCTCACGTATTCTATGAGAACCTCTGCCCACAATAACAGCAACAATAAGTTTTCTTCCTGTTTTTATACATTGTACTATAGCTAATTTACCATGAAAATTACTAAAGTGCTTCCCAACAAGAATAACTGGAGAATCAATAAGGACACTTTCTACATTCACATATCACACCATTATTAACCAATTTAATTAATAATATCCTAGTTCGGTGTATATGTTAATGGGTTCGGTGAGCATGATTACAAGGATTAGTGATAAAAGAAAGAGAAGGTATTATCAAATACTAACCCTACTCTACCTGGGAATAACTCATCAAAGTAGGCTTACAAAAATCATGAGGCTTTCTAAGGCTTGGATTAGTGAACTGCTATCGAACATGGAGAGAGACGGCCTTATTAAAAGAATAAATATAGGAAGCACAAACATTGTTGCGATCAGCAAAAAGGGTAAAGAACTTATCGCTAGATATCACGTTGGTTGGTCGTTAGAATCTATTAAATTGCTGATTAGAGGCATAATGGAGCATTTGGGGATCAGCTTTAATGAGAACAAGAATTATGATGGGATATCATTTGACTTCGAAATAGCTCTAAGACCCATCAAACTAATAAAAATTGTTGAGGGATTGACTGTTCCTAGAGATAAGGAGGTCTTGGAGAATCTCGAATCTATATTGTCTGATAATAGCATATTAGAGATACTAAGGTACGACATGTTGGAGTATACGCAACATTTTTGGGGATATGAATTGATCGGCATTCTCCGCAACTTAATTGATGAAAAAGGCCTAATACTTACTATCAAGGACTATGCATCTAGCAACCCGAATAAGGATATACTGCTAATCATCGCTGGATCGCATCCAGATAGTTGGCCAGAGATAATGGTCAGGTTTATTAATTGGCTTGGTAATATAACCAATCAGATGATTGCTATTGATGCTGATAAAGCATTAAAGCGTATACTTAGGCATCTACCACGAAACTTTAAAGTCATATTTGTTCAAGAATTAGGTGTTGAGGAACTATCATCAAGGATTAAATTATTTGTTAAGGGAAGGCCCAAAGCTGAAGTTTAAAATTAAGCAATTTTTTAGCAAAATTCGCAGAGAGTTATCTGATCCGTCTATAAACCATTCTGAAGAGACAAACATTAGAGGCAGGGGAGATCTACATGTTGTTTTAATAGTTTTATTGTTTCCTCTATTGTTAGATTCTCATAGCGTTTTTGTTGCTCCCTATGATATACTGTGAGTTTTCCGCGTTCCTTCTCTTTTGGCCCTATAAATATTATGAATGGTATGTTCTTCTTCTCACTATACTCCCGTTGCTTTCTCTGTTTTCTCCGCATAAGATCTATCTGTGTCGGTATCCCAGCACTTCTAAGCCTACTCGCTATTTCCCAGCAATATTTGTAGAGTTCCCTATCGATACATACTATGTATGCTACTGTATACGTTTTCTTATTCAGCCCAAATAGTCCCAGCTCTAACCCCGCATCAATTATTCTCTCTATCCCTATAGTTGTTCCTGTTGCTGGCAAATCTGGCCCTCCATATCTTCTGATAAGATCATCATATCTCCCCCCACCTGTTAATGAACCTATCTTAGGTTCCTCAACATATGTTTCAAATATAGGCCCTGTGTAGTAGTCTAGTCCCCTCACCAAACTTAGGTCAAGCACAACATATTTTCTATTGTTTATAAAGTCAAACATCTCTTCTAAGTGCCTAACTGCCAGTTTCACATTCTCATTGTTGGGAAATCTTGAGTTCACTTCACTTAGAATATCATTGTAGTTACCCTGTATCGATATGATGTTAACAATGCGCTCTATCTCATCCAACGAAAGCTCCAGTTTTTCAAGTTCCCTCCTAACGCCATCTATGCCTATCTTATCAAGTTTGTCTATCGCCCTGAAAATAGCTAGCATTCTTTCCTTACCGTATTCCCGAAGGCCAAGCTCCTCCTCGAATATCCCGGCTAAGAGCCGTCGATCGCTTACTCTAATAGTATACCTCGTGAAGTTAAATGCGGACATAACATCCAAAATAACGTTTATTATCTCAGCGTCAGACTCAGGATAGGGCGACCCTATTATATCAACATCACACTGCCAAAACTCCCTATATCTACCTTTCTGTGGACTCTCATGCCTCCAAACTCTACTAATATGATACCTCTTAAAAGGCAATGTAAGCATCTGAGAAGCAACAAAACGTGCGAGAGGTACTGT
>JAHKKZ010000068.1 GCA_029856685.1 Candidatus Njordarchaeota archaeon | reverse complement strand
TCGGGTGCTATGGATAGGAGGAATTTATTTCCCACATTTACGTTTTTCAAATATTTCTTTGCTCTTCTTTCTGCCTCTTTAACTATGCGTCTAGGTGTTACTGGCAAATCCCTCATAACCCCATCAGGATGGAATATTAGGAGCGAATAAGGTATTTCTGGATCTAAGCTAGCAATAAATTTAGCTATCTCTTCTACATCTTCTGGCATTATGTATCCCGGAACTAAAAGTGTTGTTGCTGTTAATATTGGTATCTTTGCTTCTGACCAGAACTCCTTATAGATAGTCTCAAAATTATGGTATACCTGTTTGTTTTCTACTCCACATAGTGCTATGGATAGCGGAGACCCCGGTGGAGTCTTTAGATCGAACTTTATTATTCCTCCCGTCGATAATGATGCTTCTGCAGCTTTTTTTACCAGAACTGTGTTTCCTGCTCCGTTCCATTCGTAGCATATTCTTATTATTCTGTTGCCTTTTTTCTCAATGATCTTTCTGTTGACATTTAATATAAATGGGAAATGAGGTTCTGGACTGCCACCGAAGTAGCATATGCATGTTATTCTATTGTTACTCAGTACAAAGTCAACGAAATTTTCGGCGTGTATTGTAGAAGCGCGCTCAATCTCCTTGTGTTCCCAGTTTTGGCAGAACAAGCAGTTAAAGTTACAGCCATAGAAGAAGACTGCGAGATTATAGTATCCATATTCGGCCCCCTTCCTGACAGCATACTTTGGATAACCTAGCCCTGTTCCTGCTGGACAAAACCATGCGGCACAACAATTCGTTACGTGAGGATCGAGATATATGTGTGCTAGGGCGCGGTTAGGTGTTACGTGGGATTTAAGTCTATTGTTGTCTACCCAGCGTAGACCGCAGAATCCTCTTTCTCCACTACCCATTCTGCAGTTGTTAGAGCATAGGGTGCATGTTAACTGACCACTTGAGGGAGGAGGATAAGGAAGCATGTAGGGTTCCCGGGCTTTTCTATGTGCTCTAAATATATAGTCCTTGGCTTCCTCAAATCTATCTATGATACAATCACGGCAAATAGGAAGGAAGCTGCTAATTGTTTTTTCCTCACCACATATGGCGCATCTTCTTTTAGTTGTGCCTTGTGCGAACCATCGAAACATTTAGAACCACAATATAAAACCTTTTTTTCTAGTAATACCATAAATTATTATAGCTTAGGCTTCTTAATTGATATGGTGTATGTATGATGAGGATTATTGACGATTTACCAAACGTACTCGGACTGATACGTTCCCTTAGAAAAGTTTCTGGTTGTCCTAAAGGAATAGATATTCCCTGTGTTTTCTGTCTTGAATGTGAGAAGAGTGATTATAGTGAAAAAGAATATGAGGATGGGCTCATCAAAATGACAAAGAACTCTATACTGATAAATATTAGGTTTCGCGAAATAACAGATCCGATTGATAGAGCTTTGGTAGGCGAGGTTATACGCCAACTATCAGCAAAATACAGTGTCGTTTTGGATAAGCCAGAAGAGGGTTACGATGTGACATTCTTTATATTTTATGGAGACAAAGCGGCAAGCGCCGAACTTATCCGCATTCTTATCGAGAAACTGGGAAACTTGAGAAGCATCCTTACGGAGGGCAGAATAGCCATAAAGAATTGGGCACGAAGTATCGTTAAAAGATATTTTACAATTTAATGTCTTATTGCTATTGTCTTTATCGCGGTATCTAACAAGACTTTCGGTGGTAAAAATGAAGATAGTTGAAGCAAAGGAGATATTTAAAGGTGTGTTCATACTGGTAGATGACTTAGGAACGGAGAGATTAGCTACCAAGAGTTTTGTACCAAAAATAAGTGTTTATGGAGAGCGATTGTTTAACTTTCAAGGAGTCGAGTATCGTGAGTGGATACCATATAGATCTAAGTTGGCTGCTGCGATAATTAATGGTTTGAGCAACATCAGGATATCAGAGGGGGATAGGATCCTCTACTTGGGTATAGCGTCTGGTACAACAGCGTCTCATATATCGGACATAATAGGCCATAGAGGAATAATATATGGTATTGAATTCGCTCCGCGCCCCATAAGAGACCTAGTGACAGTAGCGCAGCAAAGAAGGAATATAATCCCGCTTTTAAAGGATGCTAGGAAGCCATACGAATACTCATACATAATAGGGGAGAGTGTAGATGGGATATATATGGATATAGCGCAGCCCGATCAAGCAGATATATTCATAAGGAACTGTAGGATGTTCCTCAAGCCCAATGGATATGGATTCATAGCGATCAAAGCTCGCTCAATAGATGTTGCTAGGCCTCCAGAAGAAATATTTAAAGAACAGAAGAAAATTCTTGAGACACACGGATTTGAAATTGAGGAAGAAATAAGGTTAGACCCATACGCAAAAGACCACATAATGTTTGTTGGGAGATGGAAAATCTAAGCACGGCGGGATGATGTAGCCGTCCCAGTCTGAGGACTGATGATCCCTGAGGTATCTGACCGTCCATTTTTTGAGTGCCTGCTAATATACTACCATACTCCATATCTAGAAGTGCGGGATGTTCTTGCAACAATTGATGTTTTCTTGCTATAATTTGTCTGTGTGCGTCTTCCCATCGTTCTTTCAGCATTCGTTTCTAATCACAAAAAACACTGGTATTTGCCTAAGGATTTGAAAACAGTTTTTATCTTTCTCCCCGAATTACTTTTTCGATTTCCTTAATCGCATAAGGGATGTGGTCTATAACATCGGTTGCAGTTAGACCATATCCAAACTTCTCGAATGCTAAATCGCCTGCGAATCCGCAGAGAAAAGCACCCATAGCTGCACTTTTAAGTGGGCTGAAGCCGTGGGCATATATCGCAGCTATAATTCCAGTAAGTACGTCCCCAGTCCCTCCAACAGTCATGCCAGGATTTCCAGTTTTGTTGAAGAGCACTTTGTCTCCATCACTAATGACATCTATGTGACCCTTGAGTAGTATTGTTATATTGTTCTTCTCTGCATATTTCCTAGTAATCTCTCCCCGCATCTGTAAGTCTCTAGGAGGAGCTTCACCGAAGATAAGTTTAAATTCACCTGCGTGTGGAGTAATGATGATATTTTCATTCTTAGGGATACCATACAATGCTAAGGACTTCAATGCATCTGCGTCGATAATAACTTTTTTTTCCGCTGAAATTTTTGTGATGAATTCATGAATAGCTTTAAGTGTTTCTTCATGTGCACCTATTCCAGGCCCTAGAACTACAACGTCAGCGCGCTCAGATAACTTGAGTGCGTTGTCGATGAGCTTACTTTCAAAGAATTCGCCAGGGTAAGGCTCAGCAATGATATTGGGGGAGAATGAGCGGATAGAGGATACAATAGTTTCTGGCGCATATATAACTGTGAGATCGGCTCCTGTTCTTAAGGCTGCGAGGGCCGACAATGCTGGGGCCCCAGTGTAGTGCTTAGAGCCGCCAATAATCAATATACGGCCAAAGTCGCCTTTATGCGACCATGGTTCTCTCTCTTTTATAAATTCTAAGAAATCTCCTGGGCCAACAAAAATTTCCGCATCTCGTGGAATCCCAATAGACTTGATGATTATTTTCTTTCGCAATTTTTCAAGACCGTACTTCATATCATGGAAAGTCACTATAATATCTGGATCTATCATAAGCCCCGATGATTCACCCCTATACGCATCAAAACCGCTTGGCACATCAACACTAACTATTTTAAATCCGTATTTCTTCCTAAGCATGTTTATTCTTGATATAGCTTCGCCCTCTAGACCTCTGGGCCTGCCTCTGATTCCCACGCCGAAAATCGCGTCAACAACAATATCAGCATCTCTGAGAACATCATCTAGAAGACTTAGATCCTCAGTAGTTTTGACGATGCTTATTTTTATTGTTCGTAAGTTGCGAATTATTTCCCAGTTCTTCTTTGCTTCAGCGGTTTTTATGTTGTCTGGATTACCAATAAAAACTACGGTTACACCATACTTATAGCTAAGGTGTCTAGCTGCTACTAAGCCATCGCCACCATTATTAGTTCTGGAGCATATACAAACAATTCTTTCCACGTTGGAATATTCATCGAAAATAACGTCAGCCACACTCTTACCTGCATTTTCCATGAGAAGTTCTGTAGGGATCCCTAGCCAGCGGGAATTTATATCCAAGCGGTAGACATCCTTAGGGCGGAGCAAGTAGAAGCACCATCATGGTTTCTCTACTGCTCGCCAAGCTCCACAGGCTAAACATTTCTTTATGAGTTTGCCTTTTTCTCGTATTATTGTGCTATGGGGTCTCCCACAGACATCGCAGATGACATATTCCTTCATAAATACTTCTAGGAGTCTATTTAGCCGAACTCTTGTAAATGCGCCTTGCAGATATAACTTTCCATGCTGTGGCATTCCAATAGTACCCAATCTTTTTTGGAGGAACCTTAAAAGAAGTTTTTCATCGATATTATATTTATCTATGATTTCCCCCCAGTTTAGTATTATTGTTCGAGTAGTTTCTTTTTGAACATTAAATTGGGGCATTTCAATACTTATTGGCGTCTGTATATCTTTGGGGATCTTTTGTAGAGCTCTGGTAAGCATTTCATGATAAGATAGTCCAGCCACTGATGGACTTTTATTCTCAAACTTTGCTTTTGAGCTTTCCATAGCTAAACACCTAAAATTATTACCGTGTGATATAAGCGGATATAACTTTAGTTAAATAGCAACTGAATATCGTGCTTATTATCCATTTAGGACGATCGTATTGGTGTCCAGGGAGTGCCAAGGAAAATCTATAAGTGCGTCTCCTGTGGGAGATATACGTTGAATAAGGAGCGCTGCCCATTATGTGGGGGTAATGTGAGACTAGCGCATCCACCGAGATGGTCTCCAACAGATCGCTATGCTAAATACAGAATCCAAATAAAAACCAAACTCAGAAAGGAGAGTTTAAGTACGAAGGGCTAGTCAGCAGGTGATTAGAACAGTGAATAAGCTAATAGAGGAGCTCTCGAATAGAAGGTTCATAATAATCTCTGGCAAGGGAGGTGTCGGAAAGACGACTTTTTCAGCTGCACTCGGAATAAAATTAGCTGCACTCGGAATAAAAGTGCTCGTCGTTTCGCTCGACCCAGCACACTCATTAGGGGATGCGTATGGGATTAAGATAGGAAGCTCCGTGAAGAAATTAGATAAAAATCTCTACGCACTTGAATTTAATCCTATCCAATTATTTGCAGCGGAGAAAGAAGCTCTCATCAAAGCTATAAGAGAGGAAAGTTCAGAAGCCCCCATGGGGATCCCCATTGATGAGGAGGCGATCGAGCTACTACTAGATGCTCAGCTACCATACGAGTTTGCAGAGGGTTTAGGCTTCATAAAGCTCTTTTATCATCTTATGACAGTAGCAGATTATGATAGCATAATATTTGATACTGCGCCCACGGGACATACTGTGGAGCTATTGAAACTACCAGAAATCCTAGAGAGTTTCTATGTTAGACTAATAAAATTCAGGCTTAAGATCTCTAGGGTTTTCTCGAAGATAAAGAAGCTTTTCGGCTTTGGTTATGATGACCGAGCAGATATGGCTCTTAGACTGTTAGAGGAGACCAAGGAGCAAATAACAAATGTTAGGAAGGTTTTGACTGATGAAAGTAAGACAGAATTCGTTGTGGTTATGATCCCAAATGAGATGTCAATACTAGAGAGCGCACGCCTAATAGAGCAGCTTGCCATTCATGAAATACCAAACAGCAACATAATTGTTAACTTCGTTAGGATATATGGTGGAGACTGTCCATTCTGCGTTCTGATGTCGAAGTATCATAATAAGCAACTTGAGAAGATCAGAAAGGAATTCGGTGACAAAAAGTTATGGGTAATACCCTACTTCTCGGAAGAAATAAGGGGGATTAAGGTGCTCAAAAAAGTTAGTGAGGTCATTGGAGAACTCGACATAGAAAAAGCCCTAAAAATGATCTCCGAAGGAACAACAATAGAATAGTTGAATGGATGTCCGAAACTTTTACCCGAAAAGTTTTTAGTTGCAAGAGATTATCCTTTTATTGCCGTATACCAAAAACATTTGTCGCTAGGAATTCACGAAGTTTAGACCAACACTCCTCAAAGTTTGGTCCATGGATAAGCTCATCAAGATATTTTAGCTTCGATTTCTTTATCTTTTCAGGTTCTTTATCGAGGGCGACATACGCAGCGAGCGCTTTCGGAAATAGGCTTTTAAGAAGCTTAGAGGCATTCTCAGCGTTCGTAATTAATGCTTGTTTGAAGTGAAATTCGGCATATATGAAGCAAACGGGGCGAGGATTTGGCTGAGCCTTCCTATAGATAATTATGGCTGGCATCTCCATCGCTCGCCTAATTTTCTTGCGGTCAAAATCTAAGGATAGCGTGTCTAAGAGAGGCTCTATTACCGCCCTCAGCATTTTTCCGCGATCAATGTCAAACTTCTCATCCAACTCCTGGTATTCCTTTAAGAATTCGCGCTTTATTCTACTCACAATGTCTTTCTCAAAATCATTTTTCGTGTATTCAGTTTTCTTCGGTTTTTTCCTAGATACTCTAATCACCATCTAACAATCTACTCTATCTCCCATAGAAAATAGGCTTTTTATTATTCAACATAATAAGATTATGTCTCCTAAATGTTTAGTGAATGCTGATTTATAGTCAGTTTATCTTAGAGTAAATCTTAATATTAGCTTGTTGGGGATTAACATGTGGCTGATTTCTACGGTCGTAGGCCCTATAATAACTGATGATGAGGGCAAAATAGTCGGATATAAGCTATATGGAGGGGCAAAACCATCTCATACAGAGGCTATTAAAGGAATTGTACAGCTTGAAAAGGGTATATGCCCAAGAGAGTTTAGAGATCTTATAGAGGAACACAAAATACATGAAGTGAAAACTGACAGCGAAGCACTTATCGGACTACTCAAAAAAGAGTTCCCAGAATTAAAAATAAGCTTGGTTGAGAGCGGACCTGAACTAGC
>JAHKKZ010000067.1 GCA_029856685.1 Candidatus Njordarchaeota archaeon | reverse complement strand
TTGCATGCTCAAAGAAGAACCAGACAAACATAGAATACGCCACACCAATCATCAAGAAGAGGTATCCTATGAACGAAATAAAGAACCCCAAGCTTGCATACAAAGGGCTCAAAAACACACTTGTAAAGCTGAAGGCCTCCCTATTCTTCCTACCAGAGAGATCTATCTGATAATATCCGCTCAGCATAAGAGATATGCTCGTAGCCGATGAGAACGCCATCCCTTCCAGCGCATATCTAAGCTCCCTCGAACCTTTCTCTTCAAGAACTTTTACCATATAAGCCATAGGTGTAACCATGGGCCATCTAAGCTTGATAAATTCGCTGTGGAGTGGATACAAAACAAAGATACCCAGCAAGATCCCCGGAAGAATCAGCGATATAAGAAAGGGCAGATTTAGAGGTATTTGAGACGCTACGTAGTCTCTATACACTATAAGCGCCACAATAGGGTCTATGAACCCCATAGCAGCCAACATGCATGCTCCCACAATAGTCAGTATTATTGCGTTCTCCTTGGCGTCATAGTCACCTGTCGCTGAGAGAATTAGGTATCCTATTAGGAAGACTCCTCCTAGGGCAACAATACCAATTTTTAGATATAAGTAAATCGCGATGAACGAGAACATAACACCAATTAACAAACCAAAAACAACAGCGCGCTTTGTGATGGGGTACCCCAACAGCCAACACCAAGCTAGTAGTATACTAAGAACCCATATCAAACTAGCTATTTAACTAGGCAGAAACACCAATTAGTAGAGCAATTATCCCCTTTGATACCCCTAGCACTGAGCTATTCCATAGAGAAAGCAAATGCACATTTGAGGTTATCCTAGAAAAATACGGGATGAAGAATCCAGCCCTAGAATACACGGCCAAGATTATCCATGGGGCGGATATTCCAGAAGATATGGACATAACACCAGAATCTGCGGGGCTAAGGGCCATTGCTCATGGTTTCCATTATCTGGTCGGTTACAACTATAGGAAAATGGAATTAGAATTCCCAATATATGACGCTCTCTATGAATACTACAGGAAGAAAGTAATAGGAGAAGAATAAAAATACATTTAGGAGTCGCACAAACCCTATTTTCCTCGATGCTGATATTCTAATGAGTATTTTCCACGCAAAGTCTAGCCTGTTTTTTATCTACTATTTCAACATATCAAATAATGGGTAGATCGGAGTTGGATATCAAGAAAATCCTATCTAGAATCCCAAAATTTTCCGAGGAATTAGGATTAGATTTGCGTAGGCCTGAGGATAGATTTAAGTGGTTTCTAGCATCGATACTGTTCGCAAAGAGAATATCAGCTGAGATCGCCAAAAGAACTTTCCTTATGTTTGTTGCCGAGGGATTAACGTCTCCTGAGGCTATAATAAAAGCTGGGTGGGACTTCCTAGTCAAGGTTCTTGATGCTGGAGGATATGTTAGGTATGATTTCTCAACAGCATCCAACCTTTTAGCGACCATGAGAAAACTTAAGAGAGAATATGGGGATCTAGAAAAACTGCATGAAGTCGCCAGAGATCCAAGGGATCTTGAGAGAAGACTAATGGAGTTCAGAGGTGTAGGACCAGTATGTGTCAACATTTTTCTCAGAGAGCTACGAGGAATATGGAGCAAAGCTAAGCCTAAACCATCGAAAATAGCATTAAAAGTCGCTGAGCTAATTGGATTAAAAGATGTTGAGCCCTACGAGTCAGCTCTCGTTAGAATATACCTAGAGTACTGCAAAAAGAAAAGATGTGAGCTATGCCCAGTTCGCAAACACTGCAGAAAATTTGAGGGGGCTTCTAGACCATGCTTCAAATCAATCGATTAGAAGCCTTAATTATGTTTTTCTGTTTATCTAATTTAGTATAAATTACGAGAATACCAGTAGGAATGATATACTATATTAATTTAATGTAATATACTATTCTGTCTAAGGATTTGTCATCGAGTTTTCTATACAATCTTCTGGATTTTGTAGGGCAAAAATGTTTGGTGGAATTTTGATGAAGAGGTGTGGTTTATGTCTTTTCCTGTATTTGTTTGCTGGGAATCGGATTCTCTGTGATGTACTCTTAGAATACACTCTTTATGAGTTCGTTTGTAGTACCAACTAGAATATGGACCAAAATTCTTTTTTTGAAGCTTGGTTTGTCTCCTCATATTTTTTGTGGAGTGTATTCATATTGTGAAGCAATACAGAGCGGTTTGTTGTTCTTTATTGCGAAAGAAACCATATGACTCATGATGGGACGGATTTTCACGCTATTAAAATCGAATCTTAATAAAGCGAAGTTTAGTGCTGTTTGATCTTTGGTTGGTTGTCGTTTTTCTCGCTAGTTTTGATTGTTTTTGTGGTCATATTTTGAGTTAAGCGGATCCATTTCCGAGGTTTAAAGCTCCCTTGAGTATCGTGCTAAAAAGCACCCTAGAAGGGAGAATCCTCAAGGGAAATATTAGATGAAAACACAAAACTGGAGGACTAAAAAACAGAGTAAAACATCAAACAATGCTACAATTCGTAATAAAAATTCTCATAATAAAAAAAGAAAGACATTATTTTTAACCTGATTATCGGTTATCAGCGGATTTCGTATCAGATTTTTGCTGTTCTGGGAATACAATTTCTTCCGACCTCTCACCTTCTAACTTTGTGGTTCCCCGTGCTCTCTTTTTGCCCCTTATTATGATGAACGCTATTGCTCCTCCCGCCGCAACGATGCCCGCTATTACAGCAACTAATAGTAATGTCCCCTCTGGCTGTTGAGTTGTCTGTTCAGTCTCCTCCTCTTCTTGGGGATACACAATATTTATTTTTCCCTTCCACTCGGCCCTATTGTTGCCGATGTCGATAACTAATATTTTTACATCAACAATGCTTGTGTTGCATCCAAGTTCTTCCATAAGCTCTGATGAGTTTATTTCTAGTGTGTAAATATTCTCTGCTGTACTTTTGGCGAATAGTACTATTTCAGTATCATTTGCACTAAGTATGACTAAGACTTCTCTTATCTCGTGATCGTCGCTCACGGATACTTTTATACTGATGTTTTCACCATAGCTAACATTCTCCTTAAAATCTACTGAGGATATTATTGGTGGCGAAGTGTCATAAAATATTGATTTACTTAACGGATACCGATCAACAGCGGTGGACGATAAATTGTAGGGTGCATCCATGATCCCATCGAGGTCACTATCGGTTCCTCTATAAGCTGACCAGTAATTACCAACAGTGCCATTGTCTAGGTATACTGTGAGATCCTCAGATACGAATACTGATGCTTCTCCTATAATGTCATTTAGCCAAAAAATCACATTTGATAGAAGTTTCAGTACGTAGGTGTTGTTGACAAATATGTTGCAAGTAATGAATATGTTTTCGGATCCTCTCCCAACATAAACCCCGCAATCGAGAGCCTCAAAGTATGAGTTGGTTAGTGTTAGGTTTTCCGTAAATCCTTGAATATAAAGCCCGATTCCTTGACCGTTCCCCACCATTGTGATATTGTCCATGATTACGTTTTTGCATGAATCGAGAACCACTCCAATATTTATATCGCCCTCGAATCTTATTGATGCTAATCGCCAACTTGTTATGTTGTCGGACATGGAATTATCTGTGAGAATTATCATACCACTATCCCTAGCAATTATGTCGCTCATTTCAAGTGTCAAAAATTCTCTATTCTTTATGTCTAAAATTCTCCTCACTCTGTTACAATAGATGTCCTCTATCCTTAAGTCATAATTTTCCATGACTGTGTTCCCGAAAATGCCAGCTATTCCAGTGTATGTATGTTCTATAGACACATTATCTAATGTTAATTCGCCTACTAGCCCATCCACGAAGTGTATTCCAGTGTAGGATGATGATATACTAAGGTTTCTTATCTGGATTGAATAATTCACCGCTGTGAAGTTCAAGAAGATAAGCCCAGATGTTCTCATGTTTGAGATTTCCAAATGTGCTATGGTTGTATTGTTATTTAGTGATACGCAACAATTTATTATGAGCTCACCATAATCCCCGCTTATCTGCTCCGACGCGTTTTGAACGGAAACAATGTCGAGCGGCCCATCATTCACAGTGACATTCTCATAAATTATTCTTGGTGAAGAATCAACCAAATCTATTGTACTTCCAACAACACTACTGTCACGAATAACCAACAGCGATGACCCTTCGAGCAGTATCGCATAGACGCCCTCGCTTGGATCACTATTCACGACTATGCTTGAGTTAATAAGTGCCAGTTTAGATTCTTCTAATTTTAGTCCTTGCTTATCTAACACGATCCTAGAGTTTGTGATGTTGACCTCGCTGTTCATCAGTAGAAAACCACTAATTAGTGAAATATATGAGTTGTTGACTATTATATCCTTGACATAGTCACCAATAACTATGGATCCACCCTCCGCAGTGATGCTATTAAATACGACATTATCGGCCAATACGCTCAATACAATGTCGCCTCTTGATTCAAGCTTGGAATTTATCACCTCAACATTCGAAGAATTTATTGTTATTCCTCTAACAATATATGGGAAATGATATATTGTCCCTAGGTCCGAGATGTTGGAGTGACTAATTATCCCTGTGGATGAGCTATAGTAAAGAATCCCTACCAAGGACTCATTACTCCTAATAATACTACTAACGGCCGTAAAGTTTGCGTTTTTCTTTACCTCTATGATGTGTTGTCCAGTTCCATTAAAGTCTATAATCGAGTTCTTGATATATAGCTCTGATCCCTCTTCAACTATTATGTTGCCATAGATGTACATATGGACATTAAATTTCGTGATGGAACCATCCACAACGAAATCTCCATAAATCACCTCAACAGTTTGTGATCGTTTTTTAGGCATAATTATATAGAGTCTTGTGTGCGGCAGAAAAAGGAGGAAAAATAACAATAGTGTGAGTATTATTGAGACTTTTTTCATCCTATATCACCCCTAATACGAGTATTTTTAAATTTCCTCCGCATAAGTATTAGCAAAACAATAGCCATCGCTATAAGTGCTATTACACCAACCATAATGCCAAATAACTCATATAGAAATGGTTTGGTGATTTCCTCCTTTTCCTGATAAATTACAACTCCATATACTGTTTTATCGTTCCCAGCCTTGTCGATAGCATAGATTTTGTAAACTATTCTGTTCTGAGAGCCGACGGGTATCAAAGCACAGTAGATGTCTTCTCCGATATTTTCGACAGGAACATTTGTCCAGCTCATTGTAGCGTTATCATAGTAACTTAAGTTTACTTGAGCTAACGCTATATCATCCCTCGCTACGAAATACAATATTATGTTGTTCCCAGAGAGATCATATGATAATACCTCGACCTCTGGACTAACACCATCAACGAAGATCTTCGTGTATGCTTCGGAGGGTTGCACACATTGGCTTCCTTGATAAACAACCTTGAGGAATACCTCCATAGAGTATCCAGGGGCGACAAGTTCATGGGCTGGAATCGTGGTTCTTACAGATCCGTCTACAAATGTTGCCTCAGTCAAGTACAACCAAGTGTTATTGTCAAACGAGTAATAGATGTGACAGACTTCGGAATCTAATTGTGGGTTTATCTTGATGTCTAGCACAACAAGATCCTTTACAGAAACGACATTATACTCAGGACTAACACTTAAACTTGCTGATATAGGCTCCATTTTGGCAGTTGCATTGTATACAAACAATGAGAATACCCCATATACACTAAAGAACTTGACGCCCACGCTGGCGGGTCTCGCAGGCCTTGTCGATATCTTCCATGTGGACACACATGTTTTATTTTCCCGGCCTACTCTCCAAAAGCCCAAAGTTGCGGTACCTATCCTCAGACCAATAACATCTAATCTAAACTCCAGCCCGTATATCGGCATTATCAATAAATCATATGTGTTATTCTTCTCCACACGAGCAACACCAAATAGACCGACCGAATAAAATGTCTTGTTTTTATGCTCGTAGCCTAAGTATTTTTGACCAACATAGCACCTTAATTCAGCATCGCTTTCGAGACTGACTCTCAAAAGAAATGGAGCTCTGTATTCAAATGGCGGCAACTTAACCATATATGCTAGAAGAGCATAAGCTGTCGATAGTTCGGGAATATTTTCCCAGCCTGCAGAAGACCCAACCCAGCTTCCATCTGCACGTTGTTTAAAAGTTAGGTTTGTTGCAAGGTCATAATACCAATCCCTACCACCAAGTGTTTCTAAACCAGCTAGCTCAAGCGCCTTGGCTATTGTAAAGTAATAATAATATAAATAGGTGCTACCTTTCCCAGGATTTTGGGTAAAGTCATAATGCTCGGCCAACCAATTAATCGCTCGGGTCATCCTAATATCATCTAGTGAAACACCAACAAGTGCTAAGGACCACACACCCGCAGCAGTCATGCTGCCGTAGGAATCACTGTAATCTGGTTGATAAGTAAATCCACCATCATCTCGATCCCCATAAGGAGCAATATAGTGGGTCTCGCCATCAATAGTAATGCTTATACCCATCTTTATATTTTGGCAACGGAGTAACCAAACCTCCGCTTTCCTCCAAACACTATGATCAGAACTAAGACCAGCCACCTTGAGTGCAAGCAGGGCAAATTGAGTATTTGATTCATCAGGCCGAGCTCTATCCCCAGATGTAACATAGCCCCATCCTCCATATCTCCAATTATCTATACTACAACTACATGGGCTATTCTCGTCCCATTGTGCGGCTAATAACCAATTAACAGCATCATCTATAGTTTTGCGGTATGATTCATTATTAGTAGCCACCAACGCCATAATAGCAATGGAAGTTTCATACGTTATATGGCTAGAATCACCATATATTGAACCATCACCATGCACGTGAGAGAGGATAAAGTCTATTGCCTTTCTAACAACAGGATAGCTTTCATCATATCCAAAGTTCAAAAACGCTAGTACTGCTAACCCAGTTATCCCAACAGACTCTTGCCAAGAACCATCAGGATTCTGCCTTGTCTCAAGAAAATGTAGGCCCTTGAGAACAGCTGAAAGCACGGTATTTGGTCTTATGTTCTTAATCTGATTTAGAATGTCATCTATTCTCTCAAGTTTTTCTTCTACTAAACTTAAATTGCCATTTATATTACTCCTCCATTTGTTGAAATCATCCCTGCTGAGGCTTTTCTCTGTAAGATTTACTTTGTATGCATAGAAAGTTATGATGCTATCATCCGCAGCCCTGTGTATATATAATTCGCTTTCTGGAAAATCATCCGGCAATTCAAAGAATCCAACAGAATTTGTTTCTAGGTCGAAAT
>JAHKKZ010000066.1 GCA_029856685.1 Candidatus Njordarchaeota archaeon | reverse complement strand
TAATCTTATTGGGATTAGATGTGTCCCATCACAAGAAGGAGCATAAAAATACTCTGGTGTCACTAGATTTTCTCTGCAAGTTGCGTATGTGAGACCGAGCTTTTTGGCCTCATCGACAACTGGCCACAAGATTTTCTTTCTTATTTCGGTGGGTAAATAAGCGTAGCTTCGCTTGATCTTTCCCTTCGGAAAATAAAGTTTCATCCAGCGTTCTTCTAACTCGGGGAAAGCATCTATCATTCTTTTAAAATTATCAGGTTTAGCCTTGTATGTTGAAGTGACAATATGTTTTGCGCCGATGGACGCCGCTGTTCTTACAAGCTCTCTTAATTCATTTGCATCATCATTCAGAAAAGGTATTATCGGATCTATTCTCACGGAGAAAGGAACATTGTACTTACTAAGTTTTTCGAGTGCTTTTAGACGGGATTGAGGCGACGGGGCGCGAGGCTCTAACTTTCTGGCCAAAGAACTGTCAAGTGTAGTAATTGTTGCACTAACAGCTACATTATGCTTGGAAATCAGGTCTATATCACGGAGGTAGATATCACTCTTAGTGGTTATTTGGACACGCAGACCTAAAGGAAGGAGAATCTTAAGAACACGCCTAGTAAGACCCAGAGCTCTTTCCTCGGGTGGGTAAGGATCGGAACTCAGACTCATGTCTATTGGGTACCTAGGATCAACGCGCTTAAGGTCTGATAGAAGCCTACTTATAAGGTTCCGCTTAGGTTTGCTTCTATCAGACCTTATATAGGCGGTTGCGTAGCAGTAGAGACATCTATGCGAGCAACCAGTATACGGGTTAATCGTATATTTACGAGGGCATGTACAAAGGGGGCTTCTCCATGGGTCGAAAAGTGTGAGTACACTCACGGTGCATCACTATACATCTGAACTAGAAAATATCTCCATTAGGGTTTTCCTCATATAAAACGCCACTCTTACTCCTTCCTCACCAAGAACACAGGCACATGCACCACAGCTAGGACACTTATACCAACCACATCTAGGACAAATATCTGCTTCTCCGGCACTAAACCTAAATCCGCAACTAAAGCAGTAAACTTTTGGCTCAGAAAAATAATCCAATGCATTCTCAACAATCCTAGAAAGTGATAAACCAAGATTTTTTGCTTTCTCCTTAGCCCTAGCTAATACGTTGCCTGAAATAGTTAAAGTCAGTTTTTTCTTTGACACACCAATCCCCCAGATGAAATCTCCCAACGTAGAATATCTATGCAAAACCAAAACATTAGTATACCTAACTTAGGAAGCTTTCCTACTATATATCCATACTATAAAAATTAGAAAAAGAATACGACTATATACGTACAAATACGTATGGTGTTCCAGATGGGTGGCGAAGAGATATCACCAATCCTTACAAGTATCATAGCTGCTCTCTACACGGCAGTAACTTTGGCGATAGGCTTCATAGCTTATGGGCCAATACAGTTCAGACTATCTGACGCAATGCTAATACTACCATTCCATAGGAAATTTGGAAAGTCGGCAGTCGTGGGACTCGCTATCGGAGGTGTTCTTGGAAATTTGGCTTCTCCATATCTTCCATGGGATCTAATAGTAGGCTTCATACTGAATTTTATCGTTGGTGGGCTGATGTATATTGCTGGCAAATACGCTAGAGAAGCATTTAAAACAAATAAGAAGATAAGATTTATCATTGCTGGATTAGCAGCAGTTATCGGGTCGGTAATAATAGGACTTGTTGTTGCATTGCTAATTGTATTTGTAGAAGTACAGATCTTTGATATGATTGTATGGCTTGGCATTGCATTTTCAGTATTCATTGGTGAGTTAATATCCTTTGTCATAGGAGGAATTGTACTGCTAAGTGCATTAGAACAAACATTACCCTAGCTATACTCTCAAAAGTAGCGACGCACTATTTTTCCATCTTTTTCTGCAAGCAATAGTTTTCCTCAAATACGAAATTTATTGGTGTTACAAGTGATCTCGCTAGAAACAAGGAATCTAACCGTAAAGCTTAATGGTAACATTATACTGCGCAACATAAACCTTAAGTTTGTGGGCCCCGGCCTATACTTTGTGCTAGGGCGAAATGGTTCGGGAAAATCTACTCTTCTTAGGGCTCTAGCCAGATTAATACCATTTGAAGGAGAGATCATACTAAACGGTGTAGACATCACCAAGTACCGTAGAAGAGAACTATCAAGAATAATCGGGTATGTTTGGCAGAATCCATTCTATGGTTTTTTCGAATCGACGGTTGAGCGGGAAATAAAGTTTATACTCAAAAATATTGGCTCAGAAGAGAATAACACTAGATTTAAAGAACTTATCGAATACTTTGAGGTAGGCGATTTCCTTAGAAGGTCTCCGTTTACCCTCTCGGGAGGCGAAGCGAAAAGGGTATGTATCTGCAGCGTTTTAGTCGCTGACCAACAAATATATCTTCTAGATGAACCAGAAGGCGAACTTGATTATCGTGGACTAGAAAAACTTGTGAATTTCATTGAATCGGAAAGCAAGAGAAAACTTGTGATTGTAGCGACTCATAATACACTACTAGCACATAAAATGAGGAGAACGATAAACAAGATATTTATAGTTCATAATGGAATAGTAGTTGGGGAATTTGGACCAGAAGTTCTTGTGAATAAAGAATTCTTGGCAGAGGTCGGAATAGTACCTGTATATTGGTGGCTGGAATGAACCTTCTGAAATTTGTTGAGCTTCAGAGAAAAAATACGGTTCTCCATAGAATACCAATCCCAGCAAAAATAGCACTACCAATAATCCCACCGATAATGATGCTTCTAATAAGAGTCGATGCATGTCTTTCTGACATAGTATATGTTTTTCTTCTAACAGTCTTCGTATTGGCAATATCTCTCGGGCTTAAAGCACCTAGATACGCACTAGATATATTCTCAGCTTTTCTCCTCCTGTATATCTTTGGTAGCTTTGTATATGTTATCAGAGGGATAAGTTTTATAGATTTCTTTGTGGAGAGAAAGTCCTGGTTCATAACGTTACTTTATATAGCCTACTCAGTAGCATTTATTCTATCAACAACGAGTATAGAGCAACTTGAGATTTTTCTCCGCAAAATAGGGTTTCCAAAGCGTTGGATAATCACAATTATTGTAGCTTATAATCTGATACCCGCTATGTACAACGAAGCTAAGCAGATACTTATGCACCAAGAAGCAAGAGGGCTCCAACTTTCTAGGAATCCGCTTGTCAGGATAAAACAATTATTAGCGTTCTACATACCGATGATCTTTGTTTCTCTGATGCGGGCTGATTACCTAGAATATTCTCTAAGAGCTAGAGGCTACTAATGTATGATTATTGGCTCTCAGGTTTGCCTATAAAAGGATACTTTACATTAAATTATCTTAGCACAGGGTTTTTATGTCTTGGTGATAAATTTGAGTGTCAAAGAAGAGATGAGTATAGAGGAAGTCGATAAGCTTCTTCAATTCCAAGAAGCACCATCTAAAACACCAGCATACATAGCAATAGCAGTTACTATATACTTCTGGGTGGTCGGATATACATCCCTAGCCATGCTTATTGGACCTATGTGGGAGGTGATATCGGAATTCCTAGGCCTAATTGGACAAGCGCTCATTAATTATCTTCCAATGGTTCTTGGAATAATAGCTGTGATATTCATAATAATGCTTGTAGCATCGTTAATATATTTAAAGCTTATAGAAGCTCTCGCTAGAGAGTTTCTAATAGCATTCTATATACTGTTAGGAATATTCCTACTTGGAATAGGTGCCTTTGCTTTAGTCGGTGGACAAACAATTGTTGGGGCAATATTCCTCCTCCTAGGAATAATAGAACTTGTATTCTTCTTCAAATACAAGCGTCGCATTGAGCTGACTGGAAGGATGATAGAGCTCGCTGGGAAAGCCGTGTATGAAGAGAAGGGAGCAATATCTGCTGTTATAATCAAGTCGATATTCATAGCTTTGACATCGATAGCATTCATAGTAACAGAGGTTGTCACAGTATTTTGGATGTATAATCTTCTCTCTGGATACGAATATGGTGGAATCATCATAGCAGTAGTATCGATTATAATTCTCTTATTAGGCACTTGGTCGATAGTATTTATAGATACGTTCTTCACAGCTGCTGTTGTAAGGATAATTCATGATTGGTATAGATCGCCCAAGGTCGATGTAGCTAGCTTTTCTAAGGGGATAAAGAAGGCATGGGAAGTTGCGGGGCCATTAGCAAAATATGCCTTCGTTATGTCAGTACTCTATGTACTTGTCAATCAAGCTAGACGGCAAGCGGCAAGAGGAAAGACGGGTTTGGCAGCAAGAATAATTGCATCAATACTTGGGATCACCGTGGAAATAGTAAGATATCTAGGATTCTATGTGATACCTGCTATGGTGATCAGAAAGGCAGGATTCATAAAAGCATTTGAGGACTCTATAAGTAAACTAAGGGACCTATTCATTGAGACTTTAGCGGGTGCGTACGCATTTAGTACAGTTTTAGGCATAATAGCGTTTATAACAGCAATGCTAATGGGCGGAATAGGATATGTTATTGGCGTGGCTATCTTTGTTCCAATGCTTGCATTATATGACTATACACTAGCTATCGGTATAGTTTCGGGATTCGCATTCGCCATTATAGCGCTTATACCCCTTGGATTCGTAACTGCGGCGGTTTCAGCAGCATGGAAAACCATGCTATATGAGTATGGTCTTGACTTAGAATTTGCAATGAAGGAGATAATGCTTCCCTCCCGACTACCCGAAGATGTAAGATCCATATTCAATGAGACTCTAGCCGAAAAAGGAGTTCAAATACCACCGCTTTTAGCATCTCCTTAGTACAAGTTTAAAGAAGATACTAAAATTCATTTTTCTCTTTTTGTTGAAGTTTTTATCTGCTTTTGAAGTATTATTTTATTGGTCCCTAGCGGTGAATAGAATTGTCTACATTAATTAAAGAAGGCATAAAGGTAGTAGTCATAACATTTCTAGCAATAATAGTTGGTGTGCTGATTCAATTAGTATTAACTGACTTTGATGCTCTTCAAGTAATGTTGTCTCAACCACAAACATTTGTAGAAGTACTCAAAGATGTTTTTCTAGGAGCACCACAAGGTTTATCTGTATTCATAATGCTAATAGCTTTATTCGCATTCACCACAGCTTTCTTGAGTTCCGTTCGAAGCGTAATTGGTGGTGTTGAAATAAGTCGCGTTGAAGGAGCACAAAAAGAGAGGGAAGCAGAGATGGAAGCAATGCCTAAACCAGAGCAACAGCCTCGGCCAGAGACAATAATTGCTGGAGACAATTACTGTCAAATATGTGGTAAGCCTATATCTCCTGGAAGAGCGATATGTAAGGAGTGCGAGGAAAAACTTAGGGTCGAATCAGCCTCATTTTCATCAGAAGGATGACTAAACTCAATTGTTATACTTCGTTAAGTTATAATGCTTTTATTCCAAAAGTTTATGGTGTTGGAATTGTCTGGGGAGTATCTAATAAAGCTAGAAAATATAACCAAAGAGTTCAGCGGGAAGAGAGGACGAGTAAAAGCTCTAGAAAACATAAATCTTGAAATAAAGCGTGGTGAATTCGTGGTTATTGTTGGTCCTAGCGGAGCCGGCAAAACAACTCTTCTAAATATTATGGCTGGTATGGACAGACCAACTAAGGGTCGAGTGATATTCGCTGGTAGGGACTATAGTGATTTAGATGAAGAAGAACTCGCCAAACTTAGGAGAGAGAAATTCGGTTTTATCTTCCAGTTTTTCAACCTAATAGATTCGCTAACTGCCTTCGAAAATGTCGTTATGGCAGCGCTGCCAACAGATCTCCCAATTCGTGAGATAAATGCTAGGGCCGATGAACTCTTAGCTGAAATGAAGCTACTAGCGAAGAAGCATAGATTTCCTAAGGAACTATCCGCGGGGGAGCAGCAAAGAGTGGCCATTGCTAGGGCACTAATAAATCAGCCAGAAGTCCTATTTTGTGATGAACCGACAGCACAACTTGACGAAACAATCGCCGAGAAAATACTTAATGACTTAATTGCAATAAATAATGCGGGGACAACAGTAATTTTTGCTACAGCGTCAGAGACGATAGCAAACAAACTTCGTCGTTACGCAACAAAAATGGTTCGCTTGGAATTCGGAAAAATAAGGAACATCGAAACACTAAGAAGTGTGTAGGAGAAAAAATACTCTGTAGAATATCTCTTCATCAGATTTTTTATGAGCTTCTAAGCATTCTCCTGAACACTATTGGAGCCACAGTGATATAGCCAAGCATCATGAAAAACAGTAACCATAACATATATGATAGCCAATCAAATGGGAATAGCATAACCAGAATCCATATCCCAAAGTACACCAACCCAACAACAAGAGATATACAGACTGATCTTATTCCAATACGTGTTTTAGTACTAGGAAAACTAATAGGCGAGATCATAAGGAAGGCTGTCGCCAGAATAAGAACAATAGATATTATTGGATTCAAAGTGTATACGCAAGTTATTGCCAGTCCCGCGAAGAAAGCAGCTCCGGGGATAGCTAGTCCCTCAAAGAACTCTTTTGAACCAAACAAGTTAAATCTTGCTAGGCGAAGCGCTCCAAATGCGGCGAATATAGCGCCCACAATAACAGCATACACAATTAATTCAGGGTTTCTGTCGAGTGTTATCTTTACAAGTAAGAATGCAGGTGCAACCCCAAATGATACCTCATCACATAGCGAATCTAGTTCTCTCCCAAAATCGCTTGCGGCATTGAGCATTCTTGCGACAAAACCATCAAGTCCGTCGAAAACTATGGCTATGACAATGAACATGAAGCTGAGGAGATATTCACTAAGAGCGGCAAGATATATTGATATAAATCCAGAAATTAGATTTAGTAATGTAAATGCATTCGGCACCGTGAAGAAGAGTTTCATACCGCCTTTTTGGGGCTCAACACCCATTTAGGACACATAGTGTATCTACACACCTGCAAAGTTTCAAAAAATTTTGTTGAAAGTTCGATCTGAGATACTTAAAGAAACATTTAATATAAAACATGGTGAAGTCTGATGAGGAAATCCTTATGCTTAGCAATAACAATTATGCTTATTCTCCCAACAAATATACAGGAGCCACACATACGGGGGCCAACTAGAAGGTTTGAGGGATGGATACGGAGAAACACAGATTTTGTGTTAAAGGAGCGGAGAATTAGAGTCATAACATTTGTCACACCAGACTCATCCTATGAAGCCCTCAAGATGATATTCGGTATGGCGAATGAGTCGATAGACAT
>JAHKKZ010000065.1 GCA_029856685.1 Candidatus Njordarchaeota archaeon | reverse complement strand
GGATCCTCATCTGCTTCACCATCTCGATCCTCATCTACTGGGTGAAGATTTCTCCTGAGCCAATCAAATTGTAGTGCGTAGTCGTGGCCACCAACATTTAAAATTGGGACTACATATACGTCGAAATTGTTGAGTATATCTGTTATAACGGGGTCAAAACCATATTGCTCTGTAAGATTTACTATCAGATATAGAGCAGCTTCAGCCGTTATCAGTTCCCTTGCGTGGTGAGCCCCAATAATCATTAAACTGGGTTTTTCTGTTCTATCACCATTAGTTATTTTCACAGCGTATATGTCAAGTTTTTTCTCTCCATCTACATCATAGCTCCTACCTATGCTGAAGATCTCCACCCTATCTGGATATTCGCTAGCCAGTTGACTGAGTATATCATAGATCTCCGCGCATGTGTGATACTTTGACACATCATACCTCACTTTGGCCTTCGCGGATGGGTTTAGTAAGGGGATTGTAGCCTCCCTAAAGTGTTTCATTATGGCTACTTTATTCTCCCCCCAATACTGCGCAACCAATATGTATTCTGGTATCGAGTCCACATCGAAATCTACCATGTATGCTGATCCCGACACTATGTCTAGAGCCTTGGGAAACATCTGGATTATTGTTCCATTTGGATATAGTTTGCTATAGTAGTTATCCTTAACCATGAGAGCCTCATCATAGCCGTCACCATCAAAATCAAAGAATTCGACCCTAGTGTTCACACCATTTAGTATCTGCTCATATGTACCAGGGGTGACTCTGATTAGGTCGCCGTCTGAGAGCCTCAAGTATATCTCTTTTTTAGCGTCTCTAACCATATTCCCAACCGAGATGCTAGTTGCCGACCATGAACCTTGATAATATACTACCAATGATCCCTCATCTATTATCCCTACAACGGTTCTGTTCGCTACGGCTATTTCTTCAACACCATCATTATCCACATCACTAGGTATAGGGGTTAGGCTATCGACGAAATTCACACTCCAGGCAATATCGCCAGTCTCTCTAAGTGCTACAATCCTACTATTCTCAACCACTAGGAGAAAGTCTTCTACCCTCGAAAGTGCTGATATTGAATCTCCATGGTAGAACTCTACCAACGAATAACTACTGATGTCTAGGTAGAGAATTTTACTCGTAGAAGCTATGTAGGGCCTACCATGTATGAATTCAATGTCCACAGCGTCGCTTTGGAGACTGTAAGTATGAATCTCACCATCAATAACCACAACAAATTTGGGGCCGGATCCAAAAAACACGATTCTATGCCCATCCACAGAGCCTACAGCTATACCCGTACTAGGCCTATACGAACAGGAAAGCTCCTCCTCGACACCATAATCCCCAATGATCATTATCTTCAGTAAGTAGTAGACTGCTATTTCGGGTTTTCCATCACCCTCATAGTCCCCCGCTTTAAACATATTCACCTCTGTTGGGATACCAAAAGCCATTATTGCCTCAGAGTACTCCCCAAACATTATCTCGAAATTTGAGGTTTCTCTATAACCATTCTCTTTGTTTGAAGGAACAAAACTTATACCTCCTAATATGTTGAGGTGAAACATCCCGATCGAGTGGAACACCAGTAGAAGAATAAAAACAGAGACTAATGTTCTACTCAAAGATATCACCTCTAACGGCTATTCTAAGCAAAAATAAGCCCCAAAAAGATAATAAAAGCAATAGAGATCCAAATATCTGCTACCTATCTCGTAATAGCTATAATTCGAACCATCATACTGATTGGAAAAAGGTAAGCTACATATTCTTCCTAAGAAGACAAATGTGGAATATTGAGACTAGGAGGCACTTCGCTTATCTTATCCTCGCTTTCCCTTCTGGGGAATTATAAATGCTAGTTTTAGGTCACGACAATACTTCTTCCAGTTTTTTCCATATGCGAATTCCATGATGATTCTTCTTAATTGACTTATCGATGCTGTCGCTCTGTGTATTTCTATTTTCTCTGATGTTTCCATTGGGACATCAAGAATGTATTTGTCGTTGCCCACTCTTATTAGCTGGATCGTCTCGTTTTTCGTGTTCTGAATTCTTATGAAATTTCCCTTACACCACCAGTTCTGTGTTTCGATGATTATTAGTGCTTCTCTAAGCGTACATTCCACATCTTCTACATATGCCCCACAATCATCAAATGTTATTTTGAGGGCTGGAAAATTGAACTGTCCACTCAGTGTTATTGCTTTATCAATCTTATCGATTAGCTCCTCCCTGCTCTTGGCGATCAGCAATAGTACCACTGTGTCCCAGAGTGTTCTTATCGCATAGATCCCTTGTCCCACTTTCTTCCATAATTGAGAGCCTAGCTTCTCAGTTTCTGTTCTAACCTCTAAGAGTGCATACCATGTACCTTCTACCGTTCCTACTAGATAGATAAAAGCTACTACTCCTCCAGCCTTAACAATCTTTGCCGACCATGTAAATGCTCTGTTCTGCAGGAAATCAAATATTTTTGAGAGGACTATATGTGCTAAAAGGAAATCTTCGTCGAATCCAGACGCATCTATACCCGCTTCTAATAAAGATAGAATTACTTTTCTTGCCAAATAATGTGTAAGGTTCTCTCCCAATATCCTAGGCGAATATCTCCTTTTTTTGGGACTAGGTACTGCCCATCTAGAGGATTCGAGAACAGCAGTTTGTGACTCCCTAGTACTAACGCTCATTTCTTTGCTGATTTTCCTCATAGGCTTCTCAGCAGGTACATGTTCTATGCGTTTTAGCGCTGTGTATATGGCGACTAATGAAGGCGCATATTTCTCGGGTTTGTCGGCAATCGTGAATGTGTAGTCTAGGCGCAGATTCAAGCTACTCAGAAGCCCAGAGAGTTCTGGGGACACTCTCAATAGATCATATACTATAGATCCGAGTTTCCAGGTTTCTGGCGGTCTCTCCATCAACACATGCTTAAGAAGACGCGCCAGTGATGTTAGGTTATCCTCATTGGCCTCGTACTCTATGTACTCAGCATCTATGAGCCCCGACATTGCTTCCCTGAGGGGCCCTATCTCTGCACCTTTAGGATAAAAAATCTTTGCTTTTTCCTCCCAGACAACTATTAACAGGACAAAATCGCCGAAAGCCGTTATATTCTCTAGAAACATGTCTGATGTTCTGTCACCATCAATTATTAATGCCACCATAAATTTTGGTGCGAAGACTTTAAGGGGGAAGAGACCTCCCTCCTCTCTGCGGACTTCCACTCTTAGGTCGTATAGAAACCTAAAGAACTCCGTCATGGTCTTCGTCCAGAATAAATTGTATCTCTCACCAGAGAATACTATCTCGCGGATTTTTCTGCTCAAAACCCTCACTAGATACGCCATTACAAGAAGTTTTGTTGAGGGCCTAAAATCCTTAGTAAGTACTTGAGAAACAGCTAACACCATCTCGGGATAAAACTCATAGTTTATATCGTCATCAAAGAAGAGACCATGTGGCAGATACTTCCTTAGATGAAAAACCACACGTCGAGGATTCTCCCCTCTCACCTCACATGTCCTAGGTATCGAATATAGGAGAGATACAGCATCTATGAATATTTCTTTTCTTTCACGAAGCTTCCTAGTCGCCTTGCTACCGAGGAAAGATACGATTTTCTTTACCACATTGTGGTCCAGATCGAATTGTTTCAGCAAATCCTTTGTGTCCAAGATAAACCCCAATGATAAGGATTATACTAATTAGTTTATAGAAAGATAAAAATAACTCAGTAATCTCAGTGGTTACTCCTCGATAAATATTTCTCGATTCTAAGTAGATGACGTGATGTTCTGACAGCCTCCTCACAAATCTCATATATCTTCCTCCCTACAAGTACATAGTGCTTCGTCTCTATCTCTGCAAAGTGCTTGGCTATGTCCTCAACTAAGTGGTGGAGCTGAAGACAGTGATAGGATCCCTCCACGCTGAGAACCGCCACATGTTTCACATCCGAATACTTTATGAATGAGAGTAACTTATATCCTATGTGGTTTATGTGATATGCTTCGGGACATATAGTAAGGATAAGATAGTCCTCTCCAAACATATTTAGAATTTCTCCACAATCACTCGCGATACATTCCGAAACCAGCAGAATCTTCTTACCTCGAGCCCTACCAACATTACTTTCTAACAACTTTCTAATCCGCATTTAGATCGACCAAACACGACTCACACTGGGAATTCTACTCGAATACAGCCACAAGCATCCCATAGTATGTTGGGCATCCATATATGCATAGAGTGTTTCTCAGGTTAGTGTTTTTCATAGCTCCATAGAGAATCAGCATCTGCCACAGACTATCTGGTTTTGCTCTCTCAACAAATTTTGGGTCAAGCTCCAGCAGTCTCTCTAACCTATTATCCCTCACTATATCTACAATAAATTTGTCGTATTCCTCAGAAGCCTTATCATACCCATATGGTCCCTTAGGATCGTGAGAATGTCCTTGGTCAGCACTGGCTATGAATACTATTCTTTTGTTGTATCTTTGTGATATATAATGTATAATCTCACCAAATCTAACTAGTTTTTCCCACGGAATTTCCCGGGTTGGTGTTACTATGATTGTTTTTGGTGTTTCTTTTCCTGCAGCCTCATATCTCTTCTTTATGAACCACAGAGGTATTACTGTTCCCCAGTCCAGCGGCATATTTGAGAATTCCCCGTCGGCGGCACCAAAGTTCACAGCTACTATTGGTAATCTCGCGTCTATAGCTTCTCTATATATGCTCCATGCGAAGTCCCTATCACAGATAATACTAACTGATATCTCACCTTTCTCACCTATCCATGTACCACTAGCATATCTTGTTGTGATAACAGCTAGATGGCCATATATCCGTAGGTTATGGGGAGTAGCTACTACAATGACATCGGGATCCTTGAGAAATACTCTATCCGCCAGGATCTCCATAGCCTCCGCCAACTTTCTAGACTCATCATCTAATTCCCCAACGAGCTCCTCAACAATCTCATCGCCATGAGGAGCTATAGCCCCCATAATAACGCTCATCTCTGTTACCACCCAGTCATCACTATAGAATATTAGAGAAATTTTTGTTAAGCATACAGGACCTCAAAAAAGTAAATATTATGCATTCTATCATCGAAAAATATTGCTAATACCAGGTATCCTCGCGTACAAGTGATTCTATTTCAATGTCTTTTCGAGAAAGATTATCGCTGGGAACAATATTTTCATTGCATCATCCATTTTAACAATCGCATGCCCCATGTCTGGCATTACGTGCAGTTCGAATGTTTTTCCGTGCTCCATCAGCTTTAGAATATAGTTCATAACCGGTTTTAAGGGTGTTCTACTGTCATTTTGGGGCTGTATTATGCAGAGAGGAACCTTCACGTTCTTGGCATATGTTATTGGGCTTCTCTCCTTGAAAAGCTCTTTCTTACCTGCAAAGAGTATTTCGATGAATCTTCTAAATATAGCATCGCTTAGCTGATACATCTCCTCCCAATCGGCTACGGGCGCTCCCGCCACCCCAACATCCCATATATCTGGTTCTCTTCCAGCTGCATAGAGAGTCATATATCCCCCATAGCTGTAGCCCATAATCGCTACTTTGTCTGCTAATCCACTTTCCTTCGCCCACCGATTTGCATATACAACATCTCTGAATTCACCCCCTCCTGGATCTCCAATAATCATCCTTCTGAATTCCTCACCATATCCTGTGGATCCCCTATAGTTTGGGGCTACAACATGGAATCCTGATGCTACGAGGGAGACTATTATTATGCTCCAGGAATCTGCTACGTTTGCCCATGGTCCTCCATGCACATATATTATTGTTGGCCCTGGCTTCCTATTACTTTTGCTTTCTGCTACAAGCGCTGGTATTTCTAGTCCGTCAAAGGACTTATATCTCACAAATTTTACTTCTCCAATTGATTTCTGGATCTTCTCTGGGAGATCTGCGCCTAACACCTCATTGATGTTCCCATTTTCTAGATCCACTACTAGTATCCGAGTTGGTCTTGTCAACGAGCTCC
Organism: Candidatus Njordarchaeota archaeon; assembly: GCA_029856685.1. Lineage (GTDB taxonomy): Archaea > Asgardarchaeota > Njordarchaeia > Njordarchaeales > Panguiarchaeaceae > Panguiarchaeum. Next base: position 1,837 of record JAHKKZ010000065.1, on the reverse strand, counting down.
ATGTGACATAGAGCTTTCCATCTCCCATAACAGCATTTACTGGATATCCTTCTGGTATTTTGACTTCCCTACCATCGATAAATACTTTTGATCTGCCTTCATGTTCGGCTATAAGCCATATTCGACCATCAGGTAGCCAGTCGTAGTTGGGGATCTGGGGAAAACTGTCTGGGTTATAGTCAGGGAATCTGAATTTTGGTTCTGTTAGTTCTCCGGTTTTGGTGTCATAAATGAGGAGTCTATCGTTACCGAATGCTGATGTTACAAATAATGCCTTACCGTTCTTCAGTCTTGGCATATTGTTTGTTGATCCCTCTTTTGGGGTGAATACTCTAAATTCTTGGCTCCTCATATCAAAGAAGAATAGCTCCCTTGACTGTGGGTTTCCGCTTATGTGGCCTGCTCCAGCAATAATATTTTCTTCGATACTGCTGACGAATATTGGTTTGTTTGTTTCATATACTTTTTCGGCTTCGCCTACTGGTTTTATTGTCCATATCTCTAGGGCTTTTTCTGTTGACCCACTAATAGCTATGGAGCCACCATCGAAAGCTATACCTATTATCCTCTGTGGTGGGATGGACTCTACCTCTATGTTCTCTCCGCTCTCCAAGTTATATATGAACACAACATGTTGCTCACGACCCTTCATAATATCCTTTGTGTAGGGTACATATGGAGAATCCTTAACAATGTCGCCAATAGCCCAGATCTCATCCGCTATTTTCTTATGTTCCCCACTTTTTATGTCCATGTACCAGAGGCTCCTTGCTCCCTCCTGTGTCGTAACATATACTAGTTTTCTATGAGTAAAGCCAACAACACTGTATGTTGGTGCCCTCACAATGGCCTCCAACACGGCTATTTTCTCGGAGAAGCTCAACTAGATCACCCAATAATCTTCACAAAAAACAAGTTATATCTGAGAAGCCTATTTTTCTTTTGCTAGTTTAGGTCATATCCAAGAGATCCCATCTTCGAAAGTTTTTAGAAAATTGTCCAATCCCCTTTATAAACCATAATCCTTTTTCCCTATCGATATTTCTATCGACAGCAACTAGATAATTCGTGAAATCCTTAATAAGATAAATGCGATCTATGCCGAGTTTAGATCCTTCTCGCAGAGAATTTATACCAGAAAGTTCGAGGAAACAAAAACACCACAAGCTTTGAGTAAGCCATTTAAGTGTATTTTGTATTATACATATCTGTATCATACGAAACCGTATGCTATAATGATGTTGAAATTTATTATGTGAAGTGGGAATTATCTAATTGCGTTGGTTGTTTTGATTGTTAGGGTGATTATGATTCGTTGTCCTATCTGCGGTATGCGTATTGAGAACGCTAAGAGACATCTTAGGAAGTATCATGGGCTTTCACTACCCGATGAGGAGTTCGCTAAGTCCATCCTCACGCTCTATAGGATATTTAGGAGAAGAAATGAGTTCGTACCGCTAGTCCCGCTTCATGAGTGGGAATATGAGGATTTTCTTAAGGTTATGACTGTTTTAGGAGATGCAAAAATATCACTAAGAAGAAAACTGAGACTTTTTGAGCCCCTAGCAAAGTTTTTTGCTAGGCGCTTCTCGACGAGGATACTTGAGGAGTTTCCAAGATTGGTAAGGGAGGGGTCTAAGCCTATTAGAGCACTAGCATTCATTGCTCTGACTTTTGTTCCATCAGAAGATGCTGTATCTACAATCATAGAACTATGTGATCGAAGGAAATCTTTCTTTCTGAAATATATTGTTGGTTTATTCCAGAGATACAGAGATTCTGTTCCTATGCGTGTTAGGAGATCTATAGATGGTGGTAAGCTTCTCTCCCCCTCCTG